>JADFXL010000007.1 GCA_015233585.1 Alphaproteobacteria bacterium
CCAGGGGAAGGGGCAACGATCTCTTGACACTTCCGGGAACCCTGCATTAAACCATTCGATATGGCTTATGGCACGGGGGTGCCGATGAGCCGAACGCTCGAACCGGCACGCCAACGGATAAAAGGGGGGGATCGGAGCGGCAAAGGCAGAACCTGCGGACCAATCGCTGTAATCCAGGCGTGTTGTTGGCTGCCTTTGAAGTTGTTTTCCGGACTCCTAATAAAAATACCGCTCGGCTGGTTTGACCATTGCTTTGAGACGTGACGCAGGAACCAACCGGCGGACGTGCAGAGCGTTGGGTGTTGAGGGGGGAGGGGGGCCACGTGAAAGATTTGTTGCGGGAATACCTGCCGATTTTGATCTTTCTTGGAATTGCCATTGGCGTTGCCGGTGGTGCGGTCATTGCTTCCTACATCATTGCGCCACAGCGGCCGGACCCTGAAAAGGACTCCGCGTACGAGTGCGGGTTCGAGGCGTTCGAGGACGCCCGCGTAAGGTTCGATGTGCGTTACTATCTTGTGGCAATTCTGTTCATCATATTTGATCTGGAAGTGGCGTTTCTGTTTCCATGGGCGATCACCCTGGGCAAGATTGGCATGTTCGGTTTCTGGTCGATGATGGTGTTCCTTATCATCCTGACTATCGGATTCATTTATGAGTGGAAGAAGGGAGCGTTGGAATGGGAGTGATTAAGGGCGTCGCCCTGGGCCCGGACCACGCTTTGCCACCAGGAGCTGACCAGGACGCGTTGCTGGCGGCTGTCGGCGATGAGATACAAGACAAGGGCTTTGTGCTGGCCAATGTCGACAAGCTGGTCAACTGGGCGCGCACCGGTTCGATGTGGCCGATGACTTTTGGTCTTGCCTGTTGCGCCATCGAGATGATCCACAGCTATTGCTCACGGTACGATCTGGACCGCTTCGGCGTGGTGCCGCGTGCGAGTCCGCGTCAATCCGATCTCATCATCGTCTCTGGGACTCTGACCAACAAGATGGCCCCAGCTTTGCGCAAGGTCTACGACCAGATGTCGGAGCCGCGCTGGGTCATCTCCATGGGGTCGTGCGCCAACGGTGGTGGATATTATCACTACGGCTACTCGGTGGTGCGGGGCGTGGACCGGATCATTCCAGTCGATGTTTACGTTCCTGGCTGCCCGCCGTCGGCGGAAGCGCTGGTCTACGGCGTCATGCAATTACAGAAAAAAATCAAACGGACCGGAACGCTTTTCCGCTGATTTCTGGCATCCGCGAAGTCTCAAGCCGACGGGCGAGGAACGATGTCGCAAGCACATCAGGCACTGCAAGAACTAGGCGAATACCTCCGCGCGGCGCTGCCTCAGGACATTTTGTCGGTGGAGGTGGCGAAAGGGGAACTGGCGCTGGTTGCCCAGCGGTCGGCCATTGTCAAGGTTCTCACCTTTCTGCGCGATGACGCGAACTGTCAGTTCAAACAGCTTATGGATGTGTGCGGGGTGGACTTCCCTTCGCGTGAACAGAGGTTTGAGGTTGTCTACAATCTTCTGTCCCTCAAGCAGAATCAGCGTATCCGGGTGAAGGTCTGCACCGACGAGTCGACGCCAGTACCCTCGGTGTGCGGAGTATTCTCCTCGGCCAACTGGTTTGAGCGGGAAACGTGGGACATGTTCGGCATTCCCTTTGCCGATCACCCGGACCTGCGCCGCATCCTCACCGATTATGGGTTCGAGGGGCACCCGCTGCGCAAGGACTTCCCCCTCTCCGGGTACGTTGAACTGCGCTACGATGACGAGCAGAAGCGGGTGGTCTATGAGCCTGTGAAACTCACCCAGGAGTTCCGTGGCTTCGACTTCCTCAGCCCGTGGGAGGGTTATGCCGGCCCGCTGCCCGGCGACGAGAAGGCGGAGGGAAAGAAGTAACATGGCGGAAGCCCAGCTTAATACCTACTCGCTCAACTTCGGTCCGCAGCATCCGGCGGCACATGGTGTGTTGCGGCTGGTGGTGGAACTCTCGGGCGAGACGATCGAACGCGCCGATCCGCATATCGGGCTTCTGCATCGCGGCACCGAAAAGCTGATCGAGAACAAGACGTATGCTCAGGCTCTGCCCTATTTCGATCGGCTGGACTACTGCGCGCCGATGGCCGAGGAGCATGTGTTCGCCCTGGCGACTGAAAAGCTGCTGGGGATCGATGTGCCGCGCCGTGCTCAGTTCATCCGCGTTCTGTATGCCGAGATCAGTCGGTTGCTCAGCCATATCCTTAACGTGACTTCGGCTGCGCTCGACCTCGGCGCCATGACGCCGTTGCTGTGGCTGTTTGAAGAACGCGAAATCCTGATGGAGTTCTATGAGCGTGTTTGCGGCGCGCGAATGCACGCCAACTACTTCCGGCCGGGCGGCGTGGTTTATGACATGCCTGCGGGCTTGGCCGAGGACATCGGCAAGTGGGTGGACCGCTTTCCTTCCATGCTGGACGACATGGAGACCCTGCTGACCGAGAATCGCATTTTCAAGCAGCGGACGGTGGATATCGGCATCGTGTCGCGGGAACAGGCACTGGACCATGGGTTCGCCGGGCCGGTGCTGCGAGCCTCGGGCGTGCCCTGGGATTTGCGCAAGGCCCAGCCCTATGATGTCTATGGAGAAATGGACTTTGATATTCCCATCGGCAAGCATGGCGACTGCTATGACCGGTATCTGGTGCGGGTCGAGGAGATGCGCCAGTCATTGCGCATCATACGCCAATGTCTGGACAAGATGCCGGAAGGGCCGGTTCGGGTTCAGGACCGCAAGATCATGGCGCCGCCGCGCGCCGAGATGAAGAAGTCGATGGAGGGCCTAATCCATCACTTCAAGCTGTTCAGCGAGGGGTTTCATGTGCCCGCTGGCGAGACCTATTGCGCGGTCGAGGCCCCCAAGGGCGAGTTTGCGGTCTATCTGATTGCCGACGGCACCAACAAGCCGTATCGCTGCAAGATCCGTTCCCCTGGATATGTCCACCTGTCGGCGATGGATATGCTGACGCGAGGGCACATGTTGGCCGACATCCCGGCGGTTATCGGCTCCATTGACATCGTTTTCGGTGAGATCGACCGATGACCGAGCACGCGAACCATCAAAACGGCGTTGAACCGGCGACCTTTGCCTTCGCGCCCGATTATCTCCGGCAGGCCGAGCAGTTTATTGCCAAGTATCCGCCCGGCCGGCAGGCCAGCGCAGTGATGCCGCTGCTGGATCTGGCGCAGCGCCAGCATGGGTGGCTGCCGCGGGCGGCTATCGATACCGTGGCTTCGATGCTGGAGATGCCGCCAATCCGTGTTCAGGAGGTGGCGACCTTCTACTCCATGTACGTGCACCATCCGGTTGGGGAGCATCACGTTCAGGTCTGCACCAACCTGCCATGCTGGCTGCGAGGGTCGGACGAGGTGGTGCGTGCCTGTCATGATGTTCTCGGGGTCGATCCCGGCAGCACCACGGCGGATGGAAAGTTTACCGTAGCCGAGGTGGAATGCGCGGGAGCCTGCGTCAATGCTCCGGTGGTGCAGATTGGCGACGACTATTACGAGGATCTGGACTACGAAACGACCAAAAAGATCCTGGAGGCCCTGAAGCGGGGCGAGAAACCTCAACCCGGATCGCAAACCGGGCGGCAATGCTCGTGTCCGGCCGGTGGTCCCACCACCCTCAAAAAGGTGGCTCCGGCCACTGGAGGCGCGTGATGCTCAGTGACAAGGATCGCATCTTTACCAACCTGTACGGTTTTCTGGATCGAGGGTTGGCAGGTGCGCAGGCGCGGGGCGACTGGAGCAACACCAGGGAACTTTTAGCCAAGGGCCGTGACTGGATCATTGAGGAGATGAAAGGTTCGGGCCTGCGCGGGCGCGGCGGCGCCGGATTTCCCACCGGCCTCAAATGGTCGTTCATGCCCAAGCAGGAAGCGCCGGGTCGGCCGCACTATCTGGTGATCAACGCCGACGAAGGCGAACCCGGAACCTGCAAGGACCGGGACATCATCCGTAACGATCCCCACAAGCTTGTCGAGGGCGCGTTGCTGGCGTCCTTCGCCATGGGCAGTCACTGCTGCTATCTGTACATTCGCGGCGAATTCTATCGCGAGGCCCAGGCCCTGCAAGCGGCCATCGACGAGGCCTATGCCGCCGGTCTGATCGGCCGGAATGCGTGTGGCTCCGGGTGGGATTTTGATTTTTACATCCATCGCGGGGCCGGGGCCTATATCTGCGGCGAGGAAACGGCTCTCATCAACAGCATCGAGGGCCGCAAGGGGCAGCCGCGTCTGAAGCCGCCGTTTCCGGCCGGTGTCGGTTTGTGGGGCTGCCCGACCACGGTCAACAATGTTGAGTCCATTGCGGTGACGCCCGAAATCCTGCGGCGGGGCGGGGCGTGGTTTGCGGCGCTGGGGCGGCCAAAAAACAGCGGCATCAAGGTGTTCTGCATCTCCGGCCACGTCAACAATCCCTGCAACGTCGAAGAAGAAATGGGGATTCCCTTGCGGGAGCTGATCGAGCGCCATGCGGGCGGGGTGCGTGGCGGCTGGGATAATCTTCTGGCGGTGATACCCGGAGGCTCGTCGGTTCCCGTGCTGCCGAAGGAAATCTGCGACCATGTGCTGATGGACTTTGATTCGCTGCGCGATGTGCGGTCGGGTCTCGGCACGGCGGCAGTCATCGTCATGGACAAGTCCACCGATATCGTCCGCGCCATCGCCCGGCTGTCCCGGTTCTATACCCATGAAAGCTGCGGCCAATGCACCCCGTGCCGGGAAGGCACCGGCTGGATGTGGCGGATGATGGAGCGGATGGTGACCGGGGACGCGGACTTGGCGGAGATTGACGTGCTGGAGGAAGTTAGCCGGCAGATCGAGGGCCACACCATCTGTGCCCTTGGTGACGCGGCAGCGTGGCCGGTGCAGGGGTTGATCCGGCATTTCCGGCCGGAACTCGAACGGCGCATCAAACAGCGGCAATCGGTGCGAGTGGCGGCACAGGCGGCATAGGGAGGGGTACGGGTACATGCCGAAGCTTACCATCGACGGCATCGAGATCGAGGTTGAACCGGGTACTACGGTGCTTCAGGCGGCCGAGCAGCTCGGGATCGAGATTCCTCGATTCTGCTATCACGAGCGTTTGTCGATCGCTGGCAATTGCCGCATGTGTCTGGTCGAAGTCGCCCCTGGCCCGCCAAAGCCGGTGGCCTCCTGCGCCATGCCCACGGCGGACGGCATGATTGTGAAGACCGACAGCCCGATGGTGCGCAAGGCGCGCAAGGGGGTCATGGAATTCATCTTGATCAACCACCCCCTCGATTGTCCGACCTGTGACCAGGGCGGGGAGTGCGACCTCCAGGATCAGGCCATGCTCTATGGCTGTGACCGGGGACGCTTCCACGAGGAAAAGCGTGGCGTTCAGGACAAGGATTTTGGCCCGCTCATCAAGAATTTCATGACTCGCTGCATTCTTTGCACCCGCTGTGTGCGCTTTGCCACGGAAGTGTGCGGCGTTCCCGACGTGGGGGCCATCGGTCGGGGCGAGCATACGGAAATCACCACCTATCTCGACCGGGCGCTGGCCTCGGAACTGTCTGGGAATCTGGTTGATTTGTGCCCGGTGGGGGCATTGACCAACAAGCCCTATGCTTTTTCCGCACGCTCGTGGGAGTTGCGCCGAACCGAGTCCATTGACGTGCTTGATGCTATGGGTTGCAATATTCGGATAGATACCCGTGGAAGTCAGGTGATGCGGGTTTTGCCGCGCGTCAACGAGGATGTCAACGAGGAGTGGATTTCCGACAAATCGCGCCATGCCTGTGATGGTTTGCTGCGTCAGCGTCTCGACACACCCTATGTGCGCCGCGACGGCCAGTTGCGGCCTGCCTCCTGGGCGGAAGCGTTTGCGGCGATCGCGGGCAGGGTCAAGGGGCTGCCGGGCGGTCGTATCGCTGCGATCGCCGGGGATCAGGCCGATTGCGAGTCCATGGTGGCGCTGAAGGATCTGATGACGGCGCTGGGGTCGGACAATCTGGAATGTCGTCAGGACGGGGCCAGGGTCGATCCGTCGGTTCGGGCTTCCTACCTGTTCAATTCGACCCTGGCCGGGATCGAGGCTGCCGACGCTCTGCTGATCATCGGCGCCAATCCCCGGTGGGAAGCTCCGGTGCTGAACGCCCGCATTCGCAAGCGATATCTTACCGGCAAGTTGAAGACCGGGGTGGTTGGGCCACGGATCCATCTGACGTACCGCTATGATCATCTCGGCGAGGGGCCGGCAGCGTTGAAGGAAGTCGCGGCGGGACGGCATCCGTTCTTCGAGGTGATGAAACACGCACAGCGGCCGATGTTGATTTTGGGCATGGGAGCCCTGACCCGTGCCGATGGTGGCGTCGTGCTGGGAGAGGCGTGCAAGCTGGCCTACGCAGCGGGTCTGATAAAACCCGACTGGAACGGTTTTAACGTCCTGCATACCGCTGCGGCCCGTGTCGGCGGGCTTGATCTTGGGTTCGTCCCTGGGCGGGGCCGGGGCTTGGCCGATCTTTTGGCCGATGCCGGGACAGGGGCCATTGAGGTGGTGTACCTGCTGGGCGCGGATGAGATGGATATGACCCGTCTGGGCAAGGCGTTCGTGATCTATCAGGGGCACCACGGCGACGCCGGGGCGCAACGCGCCGACGTGGTGTTGCCAGGGGCGGCCTATACTGAAAAGGACGCGACCTACGTCAACACCGAAGGCCGGGTGCAGAACACCCGGATGGCGACTTTTCCACCGGGCGAGGCGCGCGAGGACTGGAAGATCGTCCGCGCGCTGTCCGAAGTTCTAGGTCATAGACTGCCCTTTGATACGCTGGCCCAGGTTCGGTCGCGACTGGTTCAGGTCAATCCGGTGTTTGCTGGCGGCGAGGTGACCCATGCCGCCTGGGGGGCCTTCGGGGAATCGGGGACCCTGGATCCGGCGCCGTTTCTGTCGCCAATCCAGAATTTCTATATGACCGACCCGATCAGTCGCGCTTCCGCCACCATGGCGGAATGCACCAGGGTCTTTATCATGGCGCGAGAGGCACAGGGGACGGGCACTCATGGATAACCTGTGGAGCGACTATATCTGGCCGTTGATCATCATCGTCGCGGAGATCCTGCTGATCGTGCTGCCGATCATGGGGCTCGTGGCCTACACGACCCTGGCCGAGCGCAAGATCATCGGCGCGATGCAACTGCGCAAGGGGCCGAACGTCGTCGGACCGTTCGGGTTGTTGCAGCCGCTGGCTGATGGGGCCAAGCTGTTTCTCAAGGAAACCATCATTCCCACAGGGGTTAACCGGCCGGTGTTCTTCCTGGCGCCAATGCTCACCCTGATCCTGGCGCTGGTCGCCTGGGCGGTGGTGCCGTTTGCCAAGGGGGTGGTTCTGTCGGATATCAACGTTGGCATCCTCTATCTGTTTGCCATTTCGTCGCTGGGTGTTTATGGCATCATCATGGCTGGCTGGGCCTCGAACTCCAAGTATGCCTTCATGGGCGGGCTGCGGTCGGCGGCGCAGATGGTATCTTACGAGGTGTCCATCGGCTTCGTGCTCATTTGCGTGCTGTTGTCGGCGGGGTCGCTCAACCTGACGAAGATCGTTGAGGCGCAGCGGACGGTTTGGTACGTCATCCCTCATCTGCCCATGTTTGTCGTGTTCTATGTCTCGGGTCTGGCCGAGTGCGGACGTACGCCGTTCGATCTGCCGGAAGCCGAGGCCGAACTGGTGGCCGGTTACAATGTCGAATACTCGGCCATGTCCTTCGCCCTGTTTCAGTTGGGCGAGTACGCCAACATGATTCTCATGAGCGCCATGGGGACGACCCTGTTTCTGGGCGGGTGGCTGCCGCCGTTCGATATCGCGCCGCTCAACTGGATTCCGGGCTTTATCTGGTTCGTCATGAAGACGGCGATCCTGCTGTTTGGGTTCATCTGGGTTCGCGCCACGTTCCCGCGTTACCGTTATGACCAACTGATGCGCCTGGGCTGGAAGGTATTCCTGCCGCTCTCGCTGTTCTGGCTGGTGCTGACGGCGGGTATTCTGGTTTCCACCGGCTGGCTCCCCAACGCGTAATCGGAGGACGATGAAGATGGCTTTTCTGGATCGCATCGCGTCCGCCTTTCTCCTGTCCGAGATACGCTCGGGCATGGCGCTGACGCTGCGTTACATGTTCAAGCCGAAAGTGACGATCAACTATCCCTTCGAGAAAGGGCCGTTGAGTCCGCGATTCCGTGGCGAGCATGTGTTGCGTCGTTATGCCAATGGCGAGGAGCGGTGCATCGCATGCAAACTGTGTGAGGCTATTTGCCCGGCCCAGGCCATCACCATTGAGGCCGCCCCGCGCGCCGATGGCAGCCGCCGCACCACACGCTACGATCTTGATCTGACAAAGTGCATCTTTTGCGGTCTGTGTCAGGAGGCGTGCCCGGTCGACGCCATCGTCGAGGGACCAAACTTTGAATACGCCACGGAAACGCGGGAAGAGATGATGTACGACAAGGCTCACCTGCTTGCCAATGGGGACCGGTGGGAGACAGAAATTGCGATGCGGCTGGAGATCGAGGCGCCGTACCGCTAAGGGGAAGCGAGAGTCGGCTATGAAGTTTACCGTCAAGGCCAATGGGGCCGGGAAGGGGGGCGCGTGATCATTCAAACACTCATATTCTACGTGTTCGCCGCCATTACCGTGGCGGGGGGCGTGATGGTGGTCACGGCTCGTAATCCGGTTCATTCGGTCCTGTTTCTGATTTTGACTTTTTTTACCGCTGCGGGTTTGTTCATCCTGATGGGGGCTGAATTCCTGGCCATGGTGCTGGTGGTGGTCTATGTCGGTGCCGTGGCAGTGCTGTTTTTGTTCGTTGTCATGATGCTGGACATAAACTACCTTAAGTTGCGGGAGGGATTCCTTCAGTACCTGCCAACAGGGGTCGTGATTGGCCTTATTCTGCTGGTGGAGCTGGTGATGATCGCGGGTAAGTGGGTACTCTCTCCCGCTTCCCTGGAATCGCGCGCGGCTCCGACGCCGATGTTGGTTAAACTCACCAATACGGAGGCGTTGGGACAGGTTCTGTATACCAACTACCTGTATCTGTTTGAGGCGGCTGGTCTGGTGCTGCTGGTGGCCATGATCGGTGCGATCCTGCTCACCCATCGTGTGCGGCCAGGGGTGCGTCGCCAGAAGATCGTCGACCAGTTGGCGCGGACCAAGGGTAATTCGCTGGAAATCAAAAAAGTTCCGATCGGGGGAGGGGTCTGATGATGCAGATCGGCCTGGGCCATTATCTGACCGTGGGGGCGATTCTGTTTACGCTCGGCGTGTTCGGCATTTTTCTCAACCGCAAGAACGTCATCACTATCTTGATGTCTGTCGAGTTGATGTTGTTGGCCGTCAACATGAACATGGTCGCCTTTTCCACGCACCTTCATGACCTTGCGGGACAGGTGTTTGCCCTGTTCATCCTGACGGTCGCGGCGGCGGAGGCGGCAATCGGCTTGGCGATCGTGGTTGTGTTCTTCCGCAACCGGGGTTCCATTGAGGTCGAAGACATCAATCAGATGAAGGGTTAGGCCGGCCATGTATGTCGCAGTAGTCTTCCTTCCCCTGCTTGGCGCCTTCATCGCGGGCCTGTTTGGCCGCACCCTCGGTGATCGCGGGGCGCAACTGGTGACTTGTGCCGGTCTTGGCGGCTCGGCGGCGATGGCGGTAGGGATATTTCTGGATGTTGCCGTGGGTGGACATGCCCAAACGCATGAGTTGTTTACCTGGATCAGCTCCGGCACCCTCGATATTACCTGGGCGTTGAAATACGACACCCTGACCGCCGTCATGTTGCTGGTGGTCACTTTGGTTTCGTTCATGGTGCATGTCTACTCCATCGGCTATATGCACCACGATCCGTCGGTCCCCCGCTTCATGAGCTACCTGTCGCTGTTCACGTTCTGCATGTTGATGCTGGTGACGGCGGGCAATCTGGTGCAGCTTTTCTTTGGCTGGGAGGGGGTAGGGCTGTGCTCGTACCTTTTGATCGGGTTCTGGAATGACCGGCCGTCGGCCAATGCGGCGGCAATCAAGGCCTTCGTCGTCAATCGTGTCGGCGACTTTGGTTTCGCGCTGGGAATTTTCGGGATCTATTATCTGTTTGGTTCCGTAAACTTTGAGGCCATCTTTGCCGCAGCGCCACAGCACGCCCACGAGACAGTACAGTTCTTCGGGGTCAGCGGTAATGCGATGACCATCATTTGTTTACTGTTGTTCGTGGGAGCCATGGGCAAATCGGCCCAGATCGGTCTCCACACATGGCTTCCCGATGCCATGGAAGGTCCGACGCCAGTATCGGCCTTGATTCATGCCGCGACCATGGTCACGGCGGGTGTGTTCATGGTCGCGCGCATGTCGCCTTTGTTCGAGCTGTCGGAGACGGCGCTCATGGTGGTGACGGTAGTAGGGGCAACCACGGCCTTTTTTGCCGCCACCATCGGCTGTGTTCAGAACGATATCAAACGGGTGATTGCCTATTCCACCTGTTCGCAACTTGGGTATATGTTCTTTGCTTTGGGCGTTTCGGCCTATCAGGCGGCGATCTTCCATCTGATGACCCACGCCTTCTTCAAGTCGCTGCTGTTCCTTGGCGCTGGTTCGGTGATCCACGCCATGTCAGGGGAGCAGGACATGCGGCGCATGGGTGGAATTTGGCGCCACGTCAAGATTACCTACGCTGTTATGTGGATCGGCAGCCTGGCTCTGGCTGGTATTCCGTTCTTCGCAGGTTATTACTCTAAGGACATCATTCTGGAAGCGGCATTCGGCGCCCATTCGGCGGTGGGTGAATATGCTTACTGGATGGGGATTGCCGCTGCATTCATGACGGCTTTCTATTCCTGGAGACTGTTGCTGATGACCTTCCATGGCAAGGCGCATGCCGAGGACAGGGTAATGGCTCATGTCCATGAGTCGCCATTGGTGATTACGGTGCCGCTGATGCTGCTGGCGCTGGGGGCGGTGTTCTCCGGGATTATCGGCGTCGGAGCTTTTGTTGGCGAGGGACGGGAGGGGTTCTGGCGAGAGGCACTGGTGGTGCTCGGTTCTCACCCTGCGCTTGAAGCGGCTCATCATTCGCCATGGTTGGTCAGTCTGCTGCCCATTATTGTCGGGGCAGGCGGGATTGCGCTTGCCTATGGGTTTTACGTATACATGCCGGCAGTTCCTCTCGGGTTGGCCCGGGCTCTTCCTGCCGTGCATCGCTTTCTGCTCAACAAGTGGTACTTTGACGAAGCCTATGACTTTCTGTTTGTTCGGCCAGCGTTCGCCCTTGGGCGTGGGCTGTGGAAGGATGGCGACGGGGCCGTGATCGATGCGGTTGGGCCAGACGGAATCGCGGCGGCTACTCGCTCCGTGGCGAGGCGCATGGCCGCGTTGCAGTCCGGCTACGTCTACCATTATGCCTTCGCCATGATCGCGGGTGTTACCGCGTTCGTGAGCTGGTACATGTTCCTTTACCAAGGCTGAGGCGGCAATGACGGACTGGCACCTGCTTTCTCTGGTAACGTTCCTGCCGCTCCTCGGCGCGGTGTTCATTCTCACCGTTCGCGGCGATGAAGCGGTGGTGGCGCGCAATGCCCGCAATGTCGCGCTGCTCACTTCCAGCGTCACCTTCCTGTTATCGCTGGGGCTGTGGTTCAACTTCGATCCCACCACAGCCAATTTCCAGTTTCAGGAATCGGCGCCCTGGCTGCCGGGGCTGGGGATCAATTATCGCATGGGGGTGGATGGAATTTCCGTCCTGTTCGTGCTGTTGTCCACCCTGCTGACCCCGCTGTGCATCCTGTCAAGCTGGGAGGCGATCAAGGTTCGGGTCAAGGAGTATATGATCGCCTTTCTGATCCTTGAGACCATGATGGTGGGGATGTTCTGCGCCCTGGACCTGTTCGTTTTTTACATGTTCTTCGAAGGCGTCCTGATCCCCATGTTTGTGATTATCGGGGTGTGGGGGGGGCCGCGCCGGGTCTATGCCGCATTCAAGTTCTTTCTCTACACGCTTCTGGGATCGGTGCTGATGCTGCTGGCCCTGCTTGCGATGTATTTCGCGGCGGGTAACACCAGTGACATCCCGACTTTGCTGGCGTTCAACTTCCCGGCCAGTATGCAGCCCTGGCTATGGCTGGCCCTGTTTGCTTCGTTCTCGGTGAAGGTGCCGATGTGGCCGGTCCATACCTGGTTGCCCGATGCCCACGTCGAGGCGCCGACCGCCGGTTCGGTGATTTTGGCCGGGGTGTTGCTGAAGATGGGAGCGTACGGGTTCGTGCGGTTTTCGGTGCCGATGTTGCCGGAAGCCACGATAACATTCACGCCGCTGATCTATACGCTTTCGGTGATTGCCGTGATCTATACCTCGCTGGTGGCTCTGGCGCAGGAAGATATGAAGAAGCTGATCGCTTATTCGTCGGTGGCCCACATGGGCTTTGTTACCATCGGCCTGTTTGCGATGACCCAGCAGAGCGTTGAAGGCGCTCTGTTCCAGATGCTCAGCCACGGCGTAGTGGCTGGGGCGCTGTTCCTTTGCGTCGGCGTGGTCTACGACCGGATGCACACCCGCGAGATTGCCGCCTACGGCGGGTTGGTCGGCCGGATGCCGCGTTATGCGCTGGTGTTCATGGTCTTCATGCTGGGTTCGGTCGGATTGCCGGGAACCAGCGGGTTTGTCGGTGAGTTTCTGATCCTGCTCGGCGTGTTCCAGGTCAACACCTGGGTTGCCCTGTTCACGACTACCGGCGTGGTTTTGGGGGCGGCATACATGCTATATCTGTACCGGCGGATCATCTTCGGCAAGCTGGTGCGACCCGAACTCAAGGGTATCCTGGACCTGAGCCTACGCGAGGTCGTCATTTTCGCGCCGCTCGTGATCCTGGTCCTGTGGATGGGGGTGTATCCGACGCCATTTCTTGAAATGTTTCATGCCTCGGTCGCCGCATTGATTGAAAAGAACGAGATCGCCAGGGCCGCGACGACTGCCGCGACATCTGCCCTGGCGTTGGCGGTTCATTGAGGGATTAGGGGGAAAGCGCATGATGTATGAATTGCCGAATCTTGTTCCGGCGCTTCCCGAGATCCTGCTGGCTGTGGCGGCTTTGGGGCTGCTGATGGTTGGGGTGTTTCGTAAAAAGGATGCGACCGGTTTTGTCGGCGGGCTTGCGGTGGCGGCTCTGGTTGTCGCGGGGATTGTCGAGGTCAATCTGGCGAGGGTTCCCGTCGTCACCACCCTCGGCGGCATGTTTGTGCTGGATGGGTTTGCCGTTTTTGTCAAGGCGCTGGTTTTGCTGGCAGCCGTGCTCACCGCCATTATGTCGCTGTCGTGGTTGCGCCAGGAAAAGCTGGGTCAGTTTGAATTTCCTGTCCTGTTGATATTTGCCACGCTTGGCATGATGATGATGGTTTCGGCCAATGATCTTATGGCGTTGTATCTGGGGCTGGAACTTCAGAGTTTGTCGCTATATGTTCTTGCCGCCTATCACCGCGATAATCTCCGCTCCACCGAGGCTGGCCTGAAGTATTTCATGCTGGGGGCGCTGGCGTCCGGTCTGCTGCTGTTTGGCGCTTCTTTCATCTATGGTTTTACAGGTGCCACGGGTTTTGATGCCATTGCCAAGGCCCTTGGGGATGGGGCTTCGGTGCCTGTCGGTGTCACGGTGGGCATTGTCTTTTTGCTGGCGGGGCTGGCATTCAAGATTTCTGCCGTGCCCTTCCACATGTGGACTCCGGATGTTTATGAGGGGGCGCCAACTCCGGTGACCGCCCTGTTCGCGGTGGGGCCGAAAATTGCCGCTCTGGCGCTGCTGATCCGGGTCATGGTAGGGCCGTTTGGTCATCTGGTCGAGCAATGGCATCAGGTCGTGGTAGCTTTGTCGCTGGCTTCCATGGTGTTGGGCGCGTTTGCCGCCATTCACCAGACCAATATCAAACGACTGATGGCCTATAGCTCCATCGGTCACGTAGGTTATGCGCTGATCGGTGTTGCCGTGGGCAATGCGGCTGGTGTGCGCGGGGTGCTGGTTTATCTGGCTATCTATCTGTTCATGAATATCGGTACCTTTACGGTCATCCTCTCCATGCGGCAGCGGGGCCGCATGGTCGAGCAGATCGAAGATCTTGCCGGTTTGTCGAAGTCAAATCCATTGATGGCGCTGGCGCTGGCGATCTTTATGTTTTCGATGGCGGGCATTCCACCGCTTGCCGGATTTTTTGGCAAACTCTATGTCTTCATCGCCGCTATACAGGCCCACATGTATACACTGGCTGTCCTCGGTGTGCTGACTAGCGTCGTGGGCGCGTACTATTATCTACGAATTGTGAAGGTCATGTATTTCGATGAACCGGCCGATAGTTTCGATCGACCTATTGGCCGTTCCATGACGTTTATTCTAACCGGAACAAGTCTGGTTATTCTGCTATTTTTTCTGTTCCCCGAGATGCTTCTGACGGGAGCGGAAACCGCAGCGGCCTCTTTGTTCCACGGATGAAACGCAATACGGCTGAACCATGTGGTGAGTTGTTACCCGCGCTTATATCAAGACCAAAAATTAGCGACTCGTGTTTGCCAAGGCAAGGGGCTCAGCCCCTTAGCCTCCGCTGGAGCCGACCTGCTTTGCATGTCGTTCCCAGATCCCTGCATGGGGCCAGACCTGGTTGGTCTGAGGTGCGAAAAGCCCCCTTGACTTGGACCGCTCCATATTCAACGGTCTTGGTATTATACCAACCGATGGCAATAATGGTCCGTCACGCCTTACCAACTTCCCGTTCGTCATGCACGGGTCAAACCTGCGTATCGCGCGAACATAATTAACCGAAGGTGGTAAGAACGAGGGCCTGAGGCCCTCGTGCTCCCCATTTATATTATTAACGGGGAGCGTGAGGGGCCAAGGCCCCTCGCATCTTTATCTTCTGATTTATCGAGTACCTGGGCAGTTACCTTTTTTTATAGAACAAGCAGAAGGTTCGGGCTGAGTAGACACAAATAGGGTTCGGGGCAATGGCCCCGATGGGACAGGCGTAACTGGATGGTATCAGGATGAGCATGACGCTGGTTAGTGGGAGTGGCCATGGTGTTGCGATGCCGCCTGGGTGGCGATTGGTTCGGTTTGATACCGTCGATAGCACCAACGAACAGGCCCGCCGCCTTGCTGTCGGCGGGGCGGAACATGGCACCGTCGTTGTTGCCGACGTACAGACGGGGGGGCTGGGGCGCCGGGGGCGGCAGTGGATCAGTCCTTTGGGGAACCTCCACTGTTCCATAGTGGTGCGGCCACGACGGCCAGTGTCGGAGATAGCGCAGCTTAGTCTGGTGACGGCGGTGGCGGTGGCGGAGGCGCTGGGTGATGTTGCGCCGGGTTTGCCGTTTCGCTGCAAATGGCCCAACGACATTTTGTGCCGGGGGCAAAAGCTCTGCGGCATCCTGTTGGAAAGCGATGTTAACGGGGTGGTGGTGATTGGGATTGGCGTGGATGTGAATTCGGCGCCACGAGAAGGAATGCTCTACCCGACCACCTCGCTTCAGGCGGAAGGCGGAACGGCTGGAGTCGATGCGGTTCTGGCGGCCGTGTGTCTGCGGTTGAGTGTATGGGTCGAGCGCTGGACGGTCGATGGGATGGCCTCGGTTCGGGATGCCTGGCTTAATCTGGCCGGTGGTGTAGGGGAATTGGTTGCGGTGCGGGTCAGCGATGAGAGAACGATCACCGGAACTTTGGTTGGACTCGACGCCGATGGCGCCTTGTTGCTTGCCGATGGACGGGAAGGGCAGACCCATCGCATTGTTGTCGGCGATGTTTTGTTTGAGCGCCCAAGGACGTAATGCGCGAGGCAGGAAGCGTAAGATGGTGGGGTTGGAGACGTAAAATGGTGAGTTGCCGCCTGCACGTCAAAGTCACGTCTGCGACGTGATATCCCAAATCCCCTATTATTTAATAGGTACCGGGCTTGGACCTTTGACACGACACCCCAGATAGGGTATGGGCGCGATAGCGCTGTCATGATGACATTGACGTGACACATTCCTCGCAAATGGGAGAACGATTTGCTGCTGGCCATCGATTGCGGTAATACCAACATTGTTTTTGCGGTGTTCGACGGTGACACGATCCGTGGGCAGTGGCGGGCGTCATCGAAAGCCGAGCGCACGGCAGATGAATTCGGTATTTGGTTGACTCACCTGCTGGCGACCGTGGGACTGGATCGAACGGTTATCACGGCGGCGGTCATTGCTTCCGTGGTGCCAACGGCGGTGTTCGGTTTGAGGACCCTGTGCCGACGCTATTTTGGTTGCGAGGCCCGGGTGGTTGGGGATCCCGATGTGCGTTTGGGCTTGCACGTTTATCTGGATCAGCCGAAAGAAGTCGGTGCGGATCGTCTGGTGAATGCGGTCGCAGCGCACAAGTTCTATGGGGGGGCTCTGATTGTTATCGATTTTGGGACCGCCACGACCTTTGATGTCGTGGACGCCGCCGGTGACTATCGAGGTGGGGCCATTGCGCCGGGTATTCACCAATCCCTGGCGGCTTTGCACATCGGGGCGGCTCAATTGCCGATGGTGTCGGTGGAGCAGCCGGAGCGTGTGATCGGAACCTCGACGGTTTCGGCGATGAAGTCGGGGATCTTTTGGGGTTATGTTGGACTGATCGAGAGTTTGGTGAAGCGGATCGGCATCGAGTTCGGTGGGCCATTAAAGGTCGTCGCCACGGGTGGTCTGGCTTCGCTGTTTATGGAGGTTACCGATATCATCAATCACTATGATCCTGATCTGACCATGCGGGGGCTGCTGGAAATCCATCGGCGTAACGTGGCATCATGAAAGACACGGTTTCTATTCCCCGCGACCGTCTTGTGTTTGTTGCCTTGGGTGGCGCCGGCGAAATCGGCATGAATTTGTACCTTTACGGGTACAAAGGCAAATGGCTGATGGTCGATCTCGGCATTTCTTTCAGTGGCGATGTGATTCCTTCAATCAACGTCATCATGCCCGATATCCGTTTTATTGAGGAACGGCGAAAGGATATCGTCGGCTTGGTCATTACGCATGGTCACGAGGATCATCTGGGCGCGGTCCCTTATCTGTGGTCACGGCTGGGTTGCCCGGTTTTCGCGACGCCATTTGCCGCTGCTATTCTCGAATCGAAGATTGCGGAAGGGGACGGCGGGTCGCAAAAAATTCCGATTACCAATGTTCCGTTGAGCCACAGGTTTGACATTGGTCCCTTTAATCTGGAATTGATTACGGTTACCCATTCGATCCCGGAACCGTGCGCCTTGGCCATCCGGACTCCGGTGGGGACGGTCCTCCATACCGGCGACTGGAAGTTTGATCCATCGCCTCTGGTGGGAGATATCGCGGACATTGGGGCGCTGGGCCGGGTGGGGGACGAGGGCGTCCTGGCCATGGTCAGCGACTCAACCAACGTATTCGTTCCCGGCCGCTCGGGGTCGGAGGCCGAGGTGCGCGACAGCCTCGTCAAGCTGTTCGCTACCTGCGCGGGCCGCATTGCTGTCACTTGTTTTGCGTCAAACGTGGCCCGTCTGACCAGCATCACGGCGGCGGCTGAAGAAAACCACCGGCATGTTGCGCTGGTTGGGCGATCGCTGTGGCGTGTGGTGGATGTTGCGCGACGGACGGGGTACCTGAGCGAGGCGATACGCTTTCTGACCGATGATGAGGCCAAATTCCTGCCGCCGGACAAGGTGCTTTATATCTGTACCGGCAGCCAGGGCGAACCACGCTCGGCTTTGGCGCGGATTGCCGGAGGAAGCCACCCCTGCGTCGGCCTCCAGCCGGGGGATACGGTGATTTTTTCGTCCCGAGTCATTCCGGGCAACGAACGGGCCATCTTTTATATCCAAAATCAACTGGTTCAGAAGCAGATCCACGTTGTGACCGACAAGGATCATTTCGTCCATGTTTCGGGGCATCCGGCCCGTGGGGAAATGGAGCGGATGTACGGTCTGATCCGGCCGCACATTGCCATTCCGGTACACGGCGAGATGCGCCATCTGACCGAACATGCCCGGTTTGCCGCCTCGTGCCAGGTTCCGCATACTCTGGTGGCGGAGGATGGCGTGGTGGTCGATCTTGCGCCGGAGGGGGCTACCATCATCGGCCATGTTCCTGTTGGGCGCCTGGTAATCGACGGCAACCGGATCATGGCCTGGGATGCGCCGCTGCTGCGGGAACGGCGCAAGCTGATCTTCAATGGCTCTGCGGTGGTGACGTTGGTTGTTGATGGCGCGGGGCGGGTGATCGGCAGCCCGCTACTCAGCGCTCCTGGCTTGCTGGACCCGGATAACGGTGGGATAGAGCTTGGGGATGTGGTGGTCGCGATCCGGGCCGCAATTGCGCGCGTACCGTTGGGAGCGCGGCGTGATGATGATGCGTTGCGCGAGGCGGCAAGGCTTGCAGTTCGCCGCAGTCTCAAGGATACTCACGGCAAAAAGCCGGTAACAGACGTTCATTTGGTGCGTGTATGACTTCAATAAAAATGGGGGAGGAACAATCATGATCGGTAAGCTTAATCATGTCGCTATCGTTGTGCCCAATCTGGAAGCGGCGACGGCGCTCTATCGGGACGCCTTGGGGGCCAAGGTTTCTGAGCCGCTGTCGTTGCCGGAACATGGTGTTCAGGTGGTTTTCGTCGAACTGCCCAATACCAAGGTCGAGCTTTTGCATCCATTGAGCGATAAGTCGCCCGTTGCTGGTTTCCTTGAAAAGAACCCCGGCGGCGGCATCCATCACATGTGCTATGAGGTTGATGACATCCAGGTTGCCGCCGCGCGGATGCGGGCCGAAGGCAAGAAGATTCTCGGCGATGTCAAGATCGGGGCGCATGGCAAGCCGGTGATCTTCATGCACCCGAAGGATTTCCTGGGCTGCCTGATTGAACTCGAACAGAAGTGAACTGGTATTGCGACGTTGCCCCCGGACACCTGGTTCATCAACCTTATCATGACGATGAATACGGGTTTCCGGTCGGTGACGACGTTGTGCTGTTCGAACGGCTCAGTCTGGAGATATTTCAGGCTGGGCTGTCCTGGTTGATCGTGTTGAAACGGCGCGAGAGTCTCAAGGTGGCCTTTGCCGGGTTCGATCCGGTGCGGCTGGCGGCCTATGGTCCCGCCGATATTGACCGTCTTCTTGGCGATTCTACGATCATCCGCAATCGCCGCAAGGTCGAGGCGATTATCGCCAATGCCGCGTGTGTCGTTGGTCTTCAACAGGAGCATGGCTCCCTGGCGGCGTGGCTGGGGGAGCAGCGGCTGGAAGGCGCCCGCACCCGCACCAAGGATTCATGGGTCAAGTTGTTCCGCGCAACCTTTCGCTTCATGGGGGTGGAAGTGGTGAACGAATTCCTGATGAGCATCGGCTATCTGCCTGGCGCGCATCGGGAAGACTGTCCCGTGTTTGCCCGTATTGCCGAACAGAAGCCGCCGTGGATGATGGATCGTGATTTGAGGTGAACAGGGCCAGGGACGTGCTGGACCTGTGGAGCAGAAACAGTAATGGCAAGACCAGATAACCAGTCTTGCCATTATGGCTCACTATTTTTGTTTTATTAGTGAATTCTTTTTTATCCCGCCTCTGAAAGCGGGAAATCTCCCTAGAACTTGAGCCGTCCCGGAATCTATTTGACGATCCCTTACCCGAAGGTTGAGTGAAACTACGGAATTTTTTAAAAGGAGTCACGCTCTTTTTATCATTTTGTGAAGAATTCTCTGGCCAAACGATTCAAGCGGTGAGTGGCAGTCATGGCCATTCGGCTCCAGCCCGTTATGGGCAGAGCCCACGTCGTTCACACGTCGTTCAAATGAGATTGTCCTGTGAGCATGGGTTGCCAGACGCGCAACGAATGCCTAAACTCGCCCCGGGCTTATCCGAATAGACAGTGAGTGAGAAATTTCATGCGTCGTTCCGTATTTTTTCTGCCGACCCTAAAGGAAAACCCGGCCGAGGCGCAGATCGTCTCTCACCGTCTGATGCTGCGTGCGGGCATGATTCGCCAGCACGCCGCCGGGATTTACAACTGGTTGCCCTTGGGGCTTCGAGTTTTGCGCAAGGTTGAGCGAATCGTGCGTGAGGAGCAAGACGCGGCGGGGGCGCAGGAAATACTGATGCCGACGGTACAGTCAGCGGAGCTGTGGCGGGAGTCCGGCCGCTATGAGGATTACGGCAAGGAGATGCTGCGCATCACCGATCGCCACGAACGCGATATGTTGTATGGGCCGACGCACGAGGAGGTCGTGACCGATATCTTCCGGCAGAATATCAAAACCTATCGCGATCTGCCGAAGATGCTCTACCAGATTCACTGGAAATTCCGCGACGAGGTGCGGCCCCGGTTCGGCGTAATGCGCGGCCGCGAATTCCTGATGAAGGACAATTATTCCTTCGATCTGGATTTCGCCGGGGCGCGGCGGTCTTATAACAGAATGTTCGTGGCTTATCTGCGCACGTTCGCCCGCCTTGGTCTGAAGGCCATCCCCATGCGGGCTGACGCCGGCCCCATTGGGGGCGATCTCAGCCACGAATTCATCATTCTGGCCGAGACCGGGGAAAGTGGCGTGTTCTGTCACAAGGGTCTCCTGGAGATGACGGTTCCGTCCAACGTGGACTATGAAGGCGATCTCCAGCTACTAGTAGACGAATGGACTTCTCTGTATGCCGCCACCGACGAAAAGCACGATCCAGGCAGTGCCGAGGTGACCGAGATTGCCGACGAACTGGTGTCGGCGCGGGGCATCGAGATTGGCCACATCTTCTATTTTGGTACCAAGTACTCGAAAGCCATGAACGCCGTCGTCACCGGACCAGGGGGCGAGCCGGTAACGGTGGAGATGGGGTCTTATGGTATCGGTGTTTCGCGCCTGGTTGGCGGCATCATTGAGGCGTCGCACGATGACGCAGGTATCATCTGGCCGGAAAGCGTAGCGCCGTTCAAGGTCGGTCTGATCAACCTGAAGGTTGGCGACGCCACTACCGACCGTATGAGCGAGGCGCTTTATATCACTCTGCGCAAGGCTGGGGTCGAGGTACTCTATGATGACCGCGACGAGCGGGCGGGCGCCAAGTTTGCCGACATGGACCTGATTGGCTTGCCGTGGCAACTCATCGTCGGCCCCAAAGGCGTGGCCAGGGGCGTGGTCGAACTGAAGAATCGAGCCACCGGCCAGCGCGAGGAAATTTCCGTCGATGCAGCGTTGTCGCGGCTGGGGGCTTGAGCCGATGTTTGGCCCCTTTGAACGGCTGGTGGCGTTTCGATATCTGAGGGCGCGGCGCAAGGAGGGGTTTGTATCCGTTATCGCGGGTTTTTCCCTGCTGGGCATCTCCCTGGGTGTGGCAACGCTCATTATCGTCATGGCGGTGATGAACGGGTTCCGACATGAGTTGCTGGGGCGCATCCTGGGCCTGAATGGCCATCTGGGTGTCTATTCGGTTGCCTCAGGCGGGCTTAAGGGGTTCGATCCCCTGGCAGACGCGGTGCGCAGGGTCTCCGGCGTGGCCACGGTCAGCCCGCTCATTGAGGGGCAGGTGATGATTACCGCCAACGGCGCCTCCGCCGGGGCGATGGTCCGGGGGATGCGACCGGCCGATGTCAAAACCCGTCCCGCGCTGGTGAAGGGCATTCAGTACGGTTCGCTCGACAGTTTCAAAGGCGGCGACGTGGTGATGATCGGCGACCGGCTGGCCGAAAAGATGGGGGTTTCGCTGGATGGCGAGGTCACGCTGATCTCGCCCAAGGGCAATGTTACCGCGTTCGGCACGGTGCCCAGGATGCGCGTTTACCGGGTTGCCGCCATCTACCACGTCGGCATGTTCGAGTATGACTCGGCCTTCGTCTATATGCCCCTGGAGGGGGCGCAACTGTTTTTCGGCATGACCGACACGATTACCAACCTTGAAGTCATGGTCAAGAACCCCGACACCGCCATTGCTGTGGGGCGGACCATCGGGCAGGTGTTGGGGCCCAGGGTCCGCATCCATGACTGGCAGCAGGCCAATGCCAGCTTTTTCAACGCCATTCAGGTGGAGCGGAATGTCATGTTCATGATCCTGACCATGATTATTCTGGTGGCCGCCTTCAACATCATCTCCGGCTTGATCATGCTGGTAAAGGACAAGGGCCGCGACATCGCCATTCTGCGCACCATGGGGGCGACCCGGGGCATGATCATGCGGATCTTTTTTATCAGCGGCGCCAGCGTCGGCGTGAGTGGTACGGCCCTTGGTGTTGGGCTTGGTCTGCTGTTCTCCTACAACATTGAATCCATTCGCCAGTTGTTGCAGAATCTCACGGGCACCGAGCTGTTCTCGGCGGAGATTTATTTTTTATCGAAGTTGCCCGCCGTGGTTGATCCGCACGAGGTCTTTTCGGTAGTCGTCATGGCGCTGGTCCTGTCGTTTGCCGCCACCATCTATCCGGCGTGGCGCGCCGCCAGACTCGATCCGGTCGAGGCCCTGCGCTATGAATAAGGCTCCGGCGCTGGCCCTGAGCGGCATCTGTCGCCGGTTCCGCCAGGGTGAGGTGGTGCTGGAGGTGCTGCGCGGCGCTGAAGTTGTGGTGTATCCGGGGGAAATCGTGGCCATGATTGGCCCCTCCGGCGCGGGCAAGTCCACGTTGCTGCACATCGCCGGCCTGCTGGAACGTCCCGATGCGGGCGAGGTGTACATCGCGGGCGAAGCCTGTGGCCGCATTTCCGAGGATCGCCGCACCCGTTTGCGGCGCGAGCATCTGGGCTTTGTTTACCAGTATCACCACCTGTTGCCTGAGTTCACGGCCCTGGAAAACGTCATCCTGCCGCTGATGATTGCGGGCGTGCCCCGCCGTCAGGCTGCCGAGCGGGCGGGAACCTTGCTGCGGCTGATGGGTCTGGCCGGGCGCGTCACTCACCGTCCCGGCCAATTATCCGGCGGCGAGCAACAGCGCGTGGCCATCGCCCGCGCTCTGGCCAACCGCCCCCGTGTTCTGTTGGCGGACGAACCCACGGGTAACCTGGATCCCGCTACCGCTGGCGCCGTATTCGACGAGCTTTTGCTCATGGTGCGGCAGGAGGGATTGGCGGCTCTGATCGCGACGCATAATCCCGATTTGGCCGCGCGTATGGATCGGGTTATTGAGTTGCGGGATGGGCAACTGGTGGCGGCGGGGGCAGGGTGAAGATAGGGTGGGCTGCCGCCCACACCTGCTCGGGGCCTGAGGCCCCGAACCCCCGTTTGTGATTCAAATTGGAGTGGGTACCATGATCGACTCCCTGGAAATCAACGGGTACCGATGCTTTGACCGGTTTACGATGAGCGGGTTGGGGCGGGTTAATCTACTAGTAGGCACGAATAACAGCGGCAAGACATCGGTGTTGGAGGCCCTGTACCTTTTGACAAGTGAGGGAGACCCCTATGCTCTGGGACGTATCCTGGCGGATCGTGGGGAGCAGTTTGATAGGGAACAGTCTTCTGGGCCAGCGTCGCGCCCCGAGTATGAAGTCGAGTATGAAGTTTGCCATTTGTTTCGTGGCCATGAAATCGAAGAAGGATCGAAATTTACTATATCTGCGAGTTTTAAGAACGATATTCAAATGAAATACGACTTTAAACTGAAGTTACTAAAATTACTATCCAACGAACGCATTAATTTTGAAGGACTCCATGGCGATCCTCTAGGATTGATTGTGTCAATAGACGGTCCACCAGAAGACGGACGACTAGACCCAAACGTGTTAATGATTTCGTTAACCCAACGCGGGGGTATTTATCTTGATACCGATAAATGGTTTTCTCGGCGTGTATTTCAACGAGGAAATCCCAAAAGATCATATTCAGTTCAGTACATTTCAACTAGATCTCTTTCCTCCAAAGAACTTTCTCTTATGTGGAACGGTATTGTTCTTACAGACGAAGAAGAAAGCGTACTTTTGGCGCTTAGAATTATCGAACCAAAAATTAAAAGGGTTGCCGTCGCTACGGCTTTAAATAAATGGAGAGACCCTGTATCGCGGGGCGGCTTCAAGGTCCGACTCACTGATGTCGAAACCCCCGTCCCCATTGGCAGCCTGGGCGATGGAATGTGGCGGATGCTGGCGATAGCAATCGCCTTAACCCAGGCCAAAGACGGTTACCTGCTGATCGACGAGATCGACACCGGCTTGCATCACACCGTCATGGCCGATATGTGGAAAATGATTGCGCAGACGGCCAAGGAATTGAACGTTCAGGTATTCGCCACGACGCACAGTTATGATTGCGTGACCAGTCTGGCCGCGATCTGTCGCGACGACGTTGAAAATGACAATCAGGTGACCATCCAGCGAATCAAACCTGGTCGCGAAAAATCTGTTTCGTTTAATGAAGCGGAAATCATCATCGCGGCGGAACATCACGCGGAACAACATATCGAGGTTCGCTAGCCATGGCCGCGCTCAATTCAAAACTTCTTGTGGTCGAAGGTGAGGATGATAAATATGCTGTCATCCATTTGATGCAAGCGCATGTCGATTTGGGCGATAAAGAATCCGATAGGAAAGTCAATATTGAGGTGGCGAAAGGTGTCGATAAAATCTTTAAAATAGAATTTATTTCCGTTAGGCTAAAATTGAACGATATCCTCGGCATCGTCATTGACGCCGACGAAGATTTTGCTTCTCGTTGGTCAGGTTTGCGTAAGCTGTGCTTGGTTGACTTTCCGAACCTTCCCGAGGAACTTCCAGAAAGGGGTCTGGTGGCGCAGAACGAAGATGGCAAGCGCCTGGGTGTCTGGATCATGCCCGACAACAAGTCGCGGGGAATGCTGGAAACCTTCTTGCAGTTTCTCGTGCCAGAATCAGAGGAACCAATCTGGCAAGAGGCACAGTGTGCCGTGGTCGAGGCGAAAGCCATCGGAGCGAAATGCCATGCGCCCCATATGGATAAAGCTAATGTCTACACCTGGATGGCATGGCAAGACCCGCCTGGGCAGAGTTTCGGCAGAGCGTTGATGCAAAAAATCCTGGATCCTCACGCCAATTCCGCAAAACCATTCATCGCCTGGTTCCGTGAGTTGTTCGAGATTTAGCCCAACCCTCCTTCACACAATCCCCTCAACATCGATCGCATAACCCGCCGCGCGCACCGTGCGGATAAGATCGGCCTCATTGTCGCCGTTAAGGGCCTTGCGCAACCGCCGGACATGAACATCCACCGTGCGAGGCTCGACGTAGATATCAGGCCCCCACACCGCGTTCAACAATTCCTCCCGCGAGAAAACAAGGCCAGTGTGCTGCATCAGGTATTGCAGGAGCCGGAATTCGGTCGGCCCCAGGTGGATACTGCGCCCATTGCGGGTGACACGGTGGGCATCCATATCAAGGACGACATCGGAATAGGTCAACTCGCCCTTGTTCTGAACCGGCTGGGTGCGGCGCAGCAGGGCGCGGACGCGCGCGATAAGCTCCGGGACCGAGAACGGCTTGGTCATGAAGTCATCGGCCCCGGTGTTGAGGCCTCGGACCTTGTCGCCTTCCTCGCTGCGGGCGGTCAGCATGAGGATGGGAATGTCGCGGGTACGGGGCTTGCGCCGCATCTGACGGCATACTTCGATGCCGGACATGACGGGCAGCATCCAGTCCAGTAACACGAGGTCCGGGGGAGTCTCGGCCGCAACGGCCAGGGCTTCCTCGCCATCCGATGCCTCGGCCACCCGGTATCCCTCTTTCTCCAGGTTGTAGCGCAAAAGGGTGACAAGCGCGGCTTCGTCTTCAACGATCAGTACCAAGGAGTTCATGGGTTCCCGAGTCATCGTGGTTCAGTTAACAAGGTGTTGGTCGTATCTCCCTTGCGGCGTCCCACCAATTGCGTGCCTTCGATCAGGAAATAGATGCTTTCGGCTATGTTGGTGGCGTGATCACCGATTCGTTCTATGTTTTTGGCGACGAACATCAAGTGGGTACAGGCGGTAATGTTGCGCGGATCTTCCAGCATGTAGGTCACCAGCTCGCGAAACAGCGAGTTGTACGCATCATCGATTTCTTCGTCACGATTCCAGACATCAATGGCTTTTCTTTTATCCCGCTCCACATAAGCGTCGAGAACGTCACGGATGATCCCCTGCGCCAAATGGCCCATGCGGGGTACGGCCCCCACCGGCGGCACCGGAGGAATCTGGTTGAGGATGATGGCTCGTTTGGCGACGTTGGCCGCATAATCGGCAATGCGTTCGATATCGCTCGAAATCTTTAAGGCGACGACGATGGTGCGCAGGTCGATGGCCACCGGCTGACGCAACGCCAGCAGGCGGACAACAAGTTTGTGGACTTCATTTTCGAGTTCATCGACCTTGGCGTCGTTGGCGATGACGCGTCCTGCCAAGTCACTGTCGCGCTTTACCACCGCCGTCATGGCGCTGGTGATCTGGGCCTCGGCTTGCCCACCCATGCGCGCGATGATGTTGACGAGTTGACTGAGTTCCTCGTCATAGGCCTTGACGGTGTGGGTTGTTGTCGTTGTCGCTTCCGTCATTTGTTCATTCCGTCTGGTTGCAAGGCCCCATGGTGCATCGGGCCACTTTAGCCGTGACGTGCGACAGGGATATTACGGAATTATGAATGTTTCGTGACATATCGAGGTTTGTGCATTGCGAATGGCCGCGATGTTGTCCGCGTAGCTGTTTCCTTTGAACACGGCGCTGCCCGCGACCAGCACGTCGGCACCGGCGGCGACGCACTGTGCCGCTGTTTGCGGGGTGATGCCGCCGTCAACTTCCAGCTCGATGGCGCGGTTGCCGATCAGCGTTCGGATGCGGCGGATCTTCTCAAGCTGGGCGTCAATGAAGACCTGGCCGCCAAAACCAGGGTTGACGGACATGACCAGGATTAAATCCACCCGGTCGAGTACATGGTCAAGAATGGAGACCGGGGTGGCGGGATTGAGCGACACACCGGCCTTTTTGCCCAACGAGCGAATGTATTGGAGGCTGCGGTCAAGGTGGCGGTCGGCCTCGGCGTGAACGGTGAGAATGTCGGCCCCGGCATCGGCGTAGTCCTTCAGGAACGGCTGGGCCGGGTCGATCATCAGGTGAACGTCAAAGATCTTTCGGGTGTGGGGCCGGATGGCCTTGATTACGACGGGACCGATGGTCAGGTTGGGCACGAAATGTCCATCCATCACGTCGATGTGGATATAGTCGGCCCCGGCGGCGTCAATGGCGCGCACTTCCTCGCCCAGGCGGGAGAAGTCAGCGGAAAGAAGGCTGGGGGCGATTTTGATGGACATCTTTCCCTCTCACGTCAACGCGGGACTATCGCCCCGGACCCCAATCTGGGGCTATGCCCCAGACCCCCTTTTTATTTAATAAAAAAGGGCTCGGAGCCGCGTGCCAGAGACACGTCTTCGGCGTCACGCCCCGATCGGGTGAGGCGGAAGCCAGCAACGTCCCCCAATCAAGCCGTCACAGGGCCGCGATAAATCACGAACGCCGTGCCCTGCGACTGTTTGGCGTTGTCATAGCCGACCAGACGCACATGGTGCCTGGGGTGTGCGATATGGCAGGCTTCGGCCTCGGCCAGGATGCGTTCGATGTTGGTCTCGCCGAACATCGGCAGTTTCCACATGTACCAGTAATGATCGAAGGCGTTCTCCGGCTCGGAGTGTTCGATCGCCGGGTTCCATTCTTTGGCCACGATGTAGGCGACCTGCTGGCGAATTCGGGTGTTGTCCATCTCCGGCAGGTAGGAGAATGTCTCGAACTTGCGGCTGGAGGGGTCGCTAAGGCTGGAGTGGTAATCTTTCATCTCGATCATCCGGCAACCCCCTTGGTTAATCGTGGACGACATCCAAAGTATCCACGGTGTCGAACTCGAACTTGATTTCCTTCCAGGTCTCCATAGCCATCTTCAACTCGGGGCTGGTTCTGGCGGCGGCGGCGAGGATGTCCTTGCCTTCCTTTTCCAGGTCGCGGCCCTGGTTACGGGCTTCGGTGCAGGCTTCCAGCGCGACGCGGTTGGCGCTGGCGCCGGCGGCGTTGCCCCAGGGGTGGCCCAGGGTGCCGCCGCCGAACTGCATGACCGAGTCGTCGCCAAAAATACCGACCAGAGCCGGTATGTGCCAGACGTGGATGCCGCCGGAGGCGACGGGAAACAATCCCGGCATGGCGCCGTAATCCTGATCGAAGAATAGGCCGCGACTGCGGTTTTCCCGGATATAGCGCTCGCGCATAAGGTCAATCCAGCCCAGGGTTGCTTCGCGGTCGCCTTCCAGCTTGCCAACCACCGTGCCCGCGTGCAGGTGGTCGCCCCCGGACAGGCGCAGACATTTGGTGAGAACGCGGAAATGAATGCCGTGGTGGCGATTGCGGTCGACCACGGCGTGCATGGCCCGGTGGATATGCAGCAGCATCCCGTTCTCGCGGCACCAATTGGCCAAGCCGGTATTGGCGCAAAATCCGGCGGTAAAGAAGTCGTGCATGATGATGGGCGCACCGATTTCCTTGGCGAACTCGGCGCGTTTGTACATTTCCTCCGGCGTGGGGGCGGTGACGTTGAGGTAATGGCCCTTGCGCTCGCCGGTTTCCGCTTCGGCCTTGTCGATGGCCTCCATGACGAATTCGAAGCGATCGCGCCAGCGCAGGAATGGCTGGGAATTGACGTTCTCATCGTCCTTGGTGAAATCGAGTCCGCCGCGCAGGCATTCATAGACGGCGCGGCCATAATTCTTGGCCGACAGGCCGAGCTTGGGTTTGATGGTGCAACCGAGCAGGGCGCGGCCGTACTTATTCAATTTGTCGCGTTCGAGCTGAATGCCGTTGGGCGGTCCGCCACAGGTCATGACATAGGCACGGGGGAACCGCACGTCTTCGAGCCGCAAGGCCCGAATAGCCTTGAAGCCGAAGACGTTGCCAACCAGGGAAGTAAGGACGTTGACGACCGAGCCTTCCTCAAACAGGTCGATCGGATAGGCGATGAACGCATAAAAACAGGTATCATCGCCGGGTACGTCCTCAATGGCGTAGGCGCGACCTTTATAGTAATCAAGGTCGGTCAGCAAATCAGTCCATACCGTCGTCCAGGTACCGGTTGAGGACTCGGCGGCTACCGCTGCGGCACATTCCTCACGGGTCATTCCCGGTTGAGGCGTGATTTTGAAGCAAGCCAGAAAATCCGTATCCTTCGGAGCGTATTGGGGCTCCCAATACGTTTGCCGGTATTCCTTGACGCCAGCATTGTACTGCTTGGCCATCGTTATTTCTCCTGGTTGGTCAGGGTTCGCCGTCCTAGTTGATCTTGGGGTCCAGGGTGCCGTCCTTGTAACGCTTGGCCATGTCGGACAGGGCGATCGCTTTGATCTTGGAAGCACGGCCAGCGGCGCCGAATTGCTGGTAACGGTCCTCGCAAACCTTTTGCATGGCGACCATGGCGGCCTTGTTGAAGGTGCGGGGGTCGAATTCGGCCTTTTTCTCGTTGGCGATCTTGCGCCAGGTGCCGGTGACGGCCATGCGGCAATCGGTGTCGATGTTGATCTTGCGCACGCCGTGCTTGATGCCTTCGACGATTTCTTCCACCGGCACGCCATAGGTCTGGGGCATGGCGCCGCCGTTATTGTTGATCAGATCCTGGAGTTCCTGCGGCACCGACGACGAGCCGTGCATCACCAGATGGGTGTTGGGCAGCTTTTCGTGAATTTTCTTGACCACGCTCATGGCAAGAATGTCGCCGGTCGGTTTGCGGGTGAACTTGTAGGCGCCGTGCGAGGTGCCCATGGCGATGGCCAGCGCGTCGACCTTGGTCTTCTTGACGAATTCGGCAGCCTGATCGGGATCGGTCAGGAGCTGGCTGTGGTCGAGCGTGCCCTCGAAGCCATGGCCGTCTTCCTTGTCGCCCTTACCGGATTCAAGCGAACCCAGGCAGCCCAGTTCCCCTTCCACGGAAACGCCGACCATGTGGGCGATATTGACCACATCTTTGGTGACGTTGGAGTTGTAGTCAAAGCTGGCGGGGGTCTTGCCGTCGGCTTCGAGCGAGCCGTCCATCATCACGGACGAGAAATTGGCGGTGATGGCCGTGAGGCACGTATCAACGCTGTTGCCATGGTCCTGATGCATACACACCGGGATGGTGGGGTACATCTCGATCACGGCCAGGATCATGTGCTTGATCATGATGTCGCCGGCATAGGAACGAGCGCCACGGCTCGCTTGCAGGATCACGGGCGAATCGGTTTTCAACGCCGCGTTCATGATCGAGAGAACCTGTTCCATGTTGTTCACGTTGAACGCAGGCATCCCGTAGCTGTATTCGGCGGCATCGTCGAGTAGCTGGCGCATTGAGATCAAGGACATCGTAGTTTCCCTCTTGCGGATTTAAGATTTTACGAATTAAAGACGTGCCTCAACGGCGGTCACGACGGCCTCCGCCGTGATCCCGAAGTGCTCATACAGTTTAGCAGCCGGAGCCGAAGCACCAAAGCCCCTCATGCCGATGACGGCACCATGTAACCCCACATAGCGTTCCCAGCCAAACGTTCCGAGCGCCTCCACCGCCACCCGGATGACGCCTTTATGGCCCAATCCCAGCACTTGCGCGCGGTATTCGGCCGTTTGCTCGTCGAACAGCTCCCAGCTTGGCATCGACACCACGGCGGCGGGAACCCCCCTGGTGGTTAGCATTTCGCGGGCTTTCAGGGCGATTTCCACCTCGGAACCGGTGGCAAGGATCGTGACTCGGCGCGGGCCACCTTCGGCCTCGCAGAGGATATAGGCACCCCGGGCGGATAAATTCTCGTCGGTATGATCGGTGCGCACGGTCGGCAAATTCTGGCGTGACAGGGATAGCACCGATGGGCGGGTCTGATTCGACAGGGCCAGGGCCCAGCACTCGGCGGTTTCCACCGGATCGCACGGACGAAAGACCAGCACGTTGGGCATGGCGCGCAACGATGCCAGGTGCTCGACCGGCTGGTGGGTGGGACCGTCTTCGCCCAGGCCGATGGAGTCGTGGGTCATGACGTAGATGACGCGCTGGTGCATCATCGCCGACAGACGGATCGCCGGCCGGCAATAGTCGGCGAACACCAGAAAGGTGCCGCCATAGGGAATGAAGCCGCCATGGAGTGCCAGCCCGTTCATGGCCGCCGCCATGCCATGTTCGCGCACGCCATAATGAATATAGCGGCCTGACGGGTCGGTGGGGGTGACGATTGGCATGTTTTTGACGAGGGTGAGGTTGGAACCCGTGAGGTCGGCGGAACCGCCCACCATCTCCGGCACCGCTGGCACCAGGACTTCGAGCGCCATTTCCGAAGCCTTGCGGGTGGCGACCTTGGGCCGCTGTGTCGAGAGTTCGCGCTTGAAGGCGTTGAGGGTCGCCGCCAGTCCGCCTGGCAGCTCGCCCGCATTGGTGCGGAGAAATTCGTTGCGCCGGGTCTCGGGAAGGTCAAGGAGCCGCTGTTGCCAGGACTCCCGTTCGGCGGCGCCACGGCGGCTGGCCGCGCGCCAGGCTGCCAGGACCGGCTCGGGCACCTCGAACGGGGCGTGGTTCCAGCCCAGCGCGGCGCGGGCGCCAGCGATTTCCTTGTCGCCCAGCGGTGAGCCGTGGGTTTTCTCGGTGCCGGCGAGGGTGGGGGCGCCGTAACCGATGACGGTACGGCAGGCGATCAGGGTCGGTTTGTCGCTGCCGTGGGCCGTTGTAATGGCCGCAGCAATTGCTTCCGCGTCGTGGCCGTCCACGCGAAGGGTGGCCCACTGGGAGGCCTCGAACCGTTTGATGTTATCATCCGAGGTCGCCTTTGCGGTATCGCCGTCGATGCAGATATGGTTGTCGTCCCACAACAGGATCAACTTGTTCAGTTTCAGGTGGCCAGCCAGGGAAATGGCTTCCTGGCTGACGCCTTCCATCAGGCAGCCATCGCCGGAGATGACATAGGTGTGATGGTTGACGATGGCATCGCCATGGCGGGACGCCAGCATTTTCTCCGCCAGTGCGAATCCCACGGCGGTGGCAAGACCCTGGCCCAGGGGTCCGGTGGTCATTTCCGCTGCCAGGGTTTGGCCATACTCGGGGTGACCTGCGGTGCGGCTGCCGAACTGGCGGAAGTTCCTGACCTGATCAATATCCATGTCGGGATAGCCGGCCAGATAGGCAAGGCCGTAGAGAAGCGCCGAACCGTGTCCGGCCGACAGGATGAAGCGGTCGCGATCGGGCCAGCGCGGGTTGGTGACATCGAACCGGAGGAAACGGGAAAACAGAACCGTTGCCACATCGGCCATGCCCATGGGCATTCCAGGATGGCCGGAATTGGCTTTCTGCACCGCGTCGACCGCGAGGAAGCGGACGGCGTTGGCCATATCGTGGTGGCTGACCTTCGAGAGGGTCTGCATCGTCATCGGCGGGGGTATCCTTGCCTTACAGGGTAGCAATGACTCAAATCGCGTAATGACCCAACGCCGCCTTCACCAGATGATAGGTGATAAGAAGCTGTGACAGGGCCAGCGGGTGGCTCATCTTCAGTTTATCGTTGTCGTCGGTAAACTGACCAACATTGGTGCGCATGTGGCTGGCTTCGGGGATGAGGCTCCACAACAGCTCTTCCATCGCCTTGGCGCGCCTGTCGTCGATGTCGCCCATCATCTCCAGCACGTCCACGGGCTTGGAGTCGACATCGCGCGAAAGATCCAGGCGCAAACCGTTATGGGCGCCGGCGTCGAGAATTGGCGTCAGATCCGGGTGAGGCAGAGTCGGGCGCAAGGTCAAACGGGTGTTGAGTTGCCCGCCGGTCTCATCGGGGCGCCCCTCCGGCCGGTAAAAGCGCACCACCATATCGGCGAAGGTCCGCTGGGGCTGGATGAAATTGACACTGGCGCTTTTGCGTTTTTCCAGGGACTTCATCACCTCGTCGGGCTTATACCCCCGCTTGCTGCAATCGCGCTGCACCTTCCAGGCGATGCGCAAGGCCTCTTCCGGTTCCAGGAAGACCTTGACATCATAGCAATCGCGCATGGCGCGGGTCGAGTAGCCCAGCAGGCCTTCCAGAATGATGTACTCACGGGGTTCGACGAGTTCGGGACGCTCAAGGGTGCCGTGGTCGTGGTTGTAGTGGGGCTTCAGGATCGGCTGACCGTCGCGCAGCAAGCGGATATGCTGCTCAAGGATTTCGGTGTAATTGCCGCGAGGGTCGAGCGCCGAAATGCCGTTGATTCTTCGTTCTTCGCGCGTAAATCGGTGATAGTCGTCGGTGCATATCGTGACGACGCGATCCGAACCCAGAATCGTGGCGATACCGGCGGTCAGAGTCGTCTTTCCCGCTGCAGAATCACCGACGATTCCAAGGATGACCGGACGATTGATACTGCGGTTCATAGGCATTCTGGACTCCTCGATACTGGCGGTCAGCCAGCGTTCCGTCGGTGGTGGGTCGTCAAAATCTGTCGTTCTCCCAACGGACCCGAGACCATCAGGGTCTGAGTCGTTTCATAATCCTTTGTGCGCTCAACACCCGTAAGCATTAGCCCGGTGGAGATGCCGGTAGCGCAGAAGAACACGCGGTCGGATTTTACCAATTCCTCGGTCATGAGCCATCGTGTAGTATCCGTGCCGGAACGTTCAACCGCAAGTTTTTCTGTGGCGAGCTGGGGGGCCAGCCGTCCCATGAATTCGCCTCCCATGGCACGTATTGCGCAGGCGCACAAGATGCCTTCTGGGGTACCGCCGGTTCCCATCATGGCGTCAATGCCCGAGTCGGGTATGGCCGCCATAATTCCTCCGGCCACGTCGCCCGCTGGATACAGAGCCACACGCGCCCCGGCCAGGTGAATTTGTTCAACAAGCTCGCGATGCCGAGGTTTTTCCAGGACATAAATGGTCATCTCGGCGATTGGCTTATCCAACAAACGGCTCATTGCCTCAAGCTTCGCCGCCACGGGGGCTGTCGGGTCGATCTTGCCCTTGAGCACGGGGGGGCCAGCGAATTTCTCCATGTGAAAGGCCGAGCCTGGGTCGAACATCGTCCCGCGCGGCACCAGGGCGATGACCGCCATGGCATTGGTCAATCCTTGCTGAAGATAGCTCGTTCCTTCGGTGGGGTCGACGGCGATGTCGAACTGTGGAAAAATTCCAGGCTCTTCGTTATTCCCAATGGGGAACGGTCCGTTCGTCTGGTCCTGGGCGATGTCTCCGACGATAATGGTTCCGTCGATGGGTTGACGGGCGAGTTGAGCGAGCATGGCGACCCGCGCGGCGGCATCTCCCTGTACGCGGTCGCCGCGACTGATCCAGTCAAAGGCGGCGCGGGCCGCTGCTTCGGTGACGGCCCGCAAGCCAAAGCCGGACAGAAGCGGCGGCAGATCGTTGCTGAACGGTAAATGCGTCATGGGTGGCCTTTCATTGTTCGAGCCGCAGCATTGTGAGGGGCCGCGGGACACCCGCCAACACACGACAGCATAGGTGAACCATCTCTTATGGGTGGGTTTGATCCCACCCCGTAAGACGATGGCCGTCAATTGGCCACACGAAAAGGCAGCTGTTAAACATGCAAATAAACCTTTTCGGGAGATTGTCAGGCGCTGCGTTCGCGAAGAAACGAGGCGACGGCCTGCGCGCGATTGGTCACGCCAAGCTTATCGTAAAGATTCTTGAGATGAAACTTGACGGTATTGACCGAAATTTCAAGTTTTCCGGCGATCTGGGCATTGGTGAAACCGGTAGACAGGGCCGATAACAGTTCTCGCTCACGGGGGGTAAGTTCGCTGAACGGATCGGCGGTCAGCCGGGAGACATCGACGAACGGAAACATCATGCGGCCATCGGCCACGGCGGCCACCGTCTCCAGCAATTGTCCCGGAGGGTCGGATTTCGAGCAAAAGCCAGCGGCCCCCAGCGCCATCGCCTGGCGTGGCACATCCGGCTGAGAATTACCGGTGTAAACGACCAGACGCGGGGCACCGGGGCGGTCGCGCATGGCCATGAGAACGCCCCGGCCATCCAGGAAAGGCATTTCCCAACCGATCACGCCAACATCGAAAGATAATTTCTTTACGGCAGCCAGGAAACGTTCCCCATCCGCCGCCATGGCCAACAAAGAAAAGCGTTCGTCAGACGCAAAAAGCTTGATCAGGCCGCTTTGCAGCAGCGGATTTTTTTCGGCGATAACGAGTTCAATGGCGCGTGTCTGTTTTAGTCCAACCATGGTGGCAACATAAACCCAAGCCGGCACCGTTCTCGACGACGAACAGATTTCAATGATACACAATACGATAAAATATTGCATGTGCGTAAATGCAGGGTCAGCCATAATGTTCAATTCAAGGTATCAGTAGGTTTTCAATGGTCGCCACGATTCGCTGTTCAAAATCTCCGTTACCTCGTCGCCCGGTAGTGCCGGGGAAATCAGGTTGCCTTGCGCCTCGTCGCATCCGCACCGCATCAGGACATCAAGCTGGGCCTGAGTTTCCAATCCCATTGCCACCACTTTGCGGCCCAGGCAATGGGTCATTTCAATGATGGCGCGAACCAGATTCACGCCATCGCTGGCACGCACGCTTTCAGTGATAAAGTAGCGATCAATCTTGACCGCCTGCACCGGAAACCGGTGAAGATTGCTGAGAGAGGAATAGCCGGTGCCGAATTCATCCAGAATCAGACGGATGTCGAGTTCCCGCAGCGCCGACAAGGACGCGATGCAGGCTTCGGCATCGTGGAGCAACATTGCCTCGGTGATCTCCATTTCGATCTGCCGGGGGTCGGCGCCGGTTCGGGCGAGGGTCTGGCGCAGGTTCGGGATGAAACCCGGGTGACGCAGTTGCCGGTTCGACAAGTTGATTGACATGCGAACCATGTTGCCGGCCCGGTTCCACACCGCCAGTTGCCGACACGCCATCTCGATGATTCGCTCGCCAAGGGCGTCCATCCGCCCGGCTTCCTCGATTGCCGGGATGAAATCGCAGGGGCGAACCGGGCCAAGTTCTTTGTTGCTCCAGCGCAGTAGTGATTCAACCCCGGTGAAGCACCCGGTCAGGAGGTCGACTCGGGGCTGATAGTAAAGGCTGAATTCGTCTTCGGCGAAGGCTTCCTCAAGCTTGTACCAGATTTTCAGCCGGTTTCGGGCCTCGCGGTCGAGGCCCTCATCGTAGTAGCGGAATCCGGCACGGTCCTCTTGCCGGGTTTGATCCATGGCGGACTTGGCATTGTTGAGCAAAGTACCAACGTCGGGTCCGTCATCGGGATAGACCGCGATGCCGATGGAAGTCGTGACTGGAATTTCGCTGCCGGAAATCACGAATGGGGGGGAGAACGCGTCCACCACCCTGGTGGCGACGACCGAGGCATAGCGGGGTTCCTCAAGATTGGGCATGATGACCGCGAACTCATCGCCGCCCAGGCGTGCCACGGTGTCGTAGGGCCGAAACGAACGCGACAGACGGCCGGTGGTGATCCGGTAGACCTGATTGATCTCGTCCTGGTCCAGGGTGTTGTTGCCCGCCTGACCCGCGTCGATATGGATGAACATCACGCCGATCCGGTTCTGGCCCCGGCTGGCCCCGGCCAGCGCCTGGGACAGCCGATCCAGGAACAAGGCGCGGTTTGGCAACCCGGTCAAAGCGTCGAAGTTGGTCTCATAGCGGATCCGTTCATGCTCGCGCAGTGGCTCGGAGATGTCAGTGGCCATGATGACGTAGTGGTGGATGGTTCCGCGATCATCGCGAACGGCGGTCCCGTGCAGACGCAGCGTGAAGGATCCGGTATTATCATCCCCACCGTGCCAGACATCCCGATCCCATTGGCCCACCATGTTCAACTCGCCCCACAGGCTGGCGAAGAATTCGCCGTCGCCGGGATCGGGGGCGAGGAACAGCGGAGGCATTCCCAGAATATTCTCGGCATCGAGCTTGACGATGCGGCTGAAGGCCGGATTGACGGCCGTCACGCGGTGGCTGACATCGCACACGAGGACGCCTTGGGTCATGTGCTCGAACACGGTGGCGGCAAGACGGAATTTTTCCTCGTTCTGACGCCGGTCGCTGATGTCGCGAATAATGTTCGTAACCAAACGTTCACTGCCGTGCAGGAACTGGTTGGCCGTGATTT
>JADFXL010000080.1 GCA_015233585.1 Alphaproteobacteria bacterium
TTCTCGACATCCTCCAGTCCGTGCCGGTGCTGGGATATATTTCCTTTACGGTCGTGTTCTTCATGTCGCTGTTTCCCGGCAAGGTGATGGGTGCGGAACTGGCCGCCATTTTTGCCATTTTCACCAGTCAGGCCTGGAACATGGCCTTTAGCTTCTATCAATCGCTGCGAACGGTGCCACGGGATCTGGACGAAGCCTGCCGGGGCTTCCGTTTTTCCGGCTGGCAGCGGTTCTGGCGGCTGGAGGCGCCGTTCGCCATGCCGGGGCTGGTGTGGAATATGATGATGTCCATGTCCGGCGGCTGGTTCTTCGTTGTGGCGTCGGAGGCAATCACCGTCGGCGACCACCAGATTGTCCTGCCCGGCATCGGCGCCTATGTCGCCATGGCCATTGAGCAGAAAAATCTTGGCGCCGTTGGCTGGGCCATTCTCGCCATGATCGCGGTCATCCTGCTGTATGATCAACTTATGTTCCGCCCGCTGGTGGCATGGTCCGACAAGTTCCGATTCGAACAGACCGGGGCCCAGGTGGTGCCGGAGTCCTGGGTACTTGACCTGGCGCGACGGACCCGGATGATGCGGCGACTGGCGACCCCGTTTCGCGCTATGTTCCGCTACTCGCTGCGGTTCCGGTTGCCGTCGATCCCTCTTGAGGTTGCGTCTCCGGTGTCATCGCGCTTCATTGACGTGGTCTGGTATGGAGTCGTGGCCGCGGGAACTGCGTATTGCCTGTGGCAGGTGGTGAGCTACGTCGGTGCCAGTCTGACGTGGAACGATGTCGGCGAAGTGACCGCGAAAAGCTTTGTGACCCTGGTGCGCGTGGTGGTTTTGATACTTCTGGCCAGCGTCGTGTGGGTGCCCCTGGGCGTGATGATCGGCCTGCGTCCCGGCCTGGCGGCGAAAATCCAGCCTCTGGCCCAGTTCCTGGCGGCTTTTCCGGCCAATTTGTTTTTTCCGGTAGCGGTAGTGCTGCTGGTACGCTTTCATCTCAACGTGGATGTGTGGTTAAGCCCACTGATGATCCTGGGTACCCAGTGGTACATCCTGTTCAATGTCATCGCCGGCGCCTCGGCCTTTCCCAACGACATGAAGGAGGCCGCCAGCAACTTTCGCATTCGCGGCTGGCAGTGGTGGCGCACGGTCATGTTGCCGGGAATCTTTCCCTATTTCATCACCGGCGCAATCACCGCCTCGGGCGGTGCCTGGAATGCCAGTATTGTCTCCGAGTACGTCAAGTGGGGCAATACCACCCTGACCGCGACCGGAGTCGGCGCCTACATTGCCCAGATGACCGAGAAAGGGGACTATCCCCGCATCGTTCTTGGCATCGCGGTCATGTCCCTGTTCGTTACTCTGTTCAACCGCTTTTTGTGGCGACCCCTGTACGGCTTTGCCGAGCGGCGGTTGCGGCTGGACTAAGAAATAATAGTGGACTTCTAATAACTCCTCTTGCCCCTGAGCGCGATATCTGATTCAAAGAATCTGGACGATAGGGTCACGGCTGGGACGGTGAGATGGGCAAGGAACCTGGATTTTTCGATTATGGAAACGGCGATGCATGGCGTACGATCGGGATGGCCCGTGCCAAAGCCAAAATTGGCCTTGAGAACTTTACCTACGATATGTCGCGTTTCACGTTCCTGATGGGCTGCCGCGCCTGAAGTGTGTCCGGATGACCAGAAATGCGATTTTCAGGAGTCGGGTGGACATGCCTTGACGCTTTGATCCGAAGTTCAAGCGCTCAATGCGCGTTTCCACCGATCACCCGCTTGGACGTTATCTTCATTTTGTGACCACCAACGCCCAGTCAGGTGATTTTAGAAGTGCCCCGCATAATGTCAATAGTCAACGTCCCTGTCCGGAGTATTTATGGATGATCGCCTCAAGTCTAAAAATGGCCATTCTTAAGCAGCGTGAGAAAATAACCGCATTATTGGGCAGGACTCTGCATGACCTAGCCGGGAATTGTGCCGCAGGGATCGGGGATCGCGCTGTGATCGAAGCGTTGTTGGGAGATGCGCTGTCAAAAATCGCTTATTGCAAGCACCTCTTTGTGATGGACGTGAACGGCCTGCAAATTACCAATAACATCACGCGCGATGGGCCGGATTCAACCTATCTTGGCCGCAACCGCTCCGATCGGCCATACATGCGGGGCATCGTCGGCAGCACCGACTTCAAGCTCTCGGAGGCCTATATCAGTCACAACAAAAAGCGGCCCATGCTCACGGCTATTCAGGTTATTCGCAACGGTAACGGCGAACATATCGGCTTTCTTGGTGCGGATTACGATTTGCGTGAATTGCCAGGGACGGAAGGGCTTTATCCAGAGTCTCAGGCGTGGCGTCAAATAAAAGGTGACCCAGCCATTCGCGGCGGTCTGTTCCAGCAACAGCGGGCTGAAAGCCTGATGGATGGCAATCTGGATGTCATTTTGCCGTTGATGCACGAACTGATGACCCAGCATGGCGTTTTCCACGGCAAGCTTCATTTCTCCAGCAGCCGCGCCACTATCTGGCTGGCGGAGGATCCCTATGTCTACCGCATTCTCAACATCGACGAACTGAACGACCCGGACATCTGCCTAGCCTATCCGCAACGCCCCTATACCAGCCGCGCCATCGTGCCGCCGGAAAACATTCCCCTCGTCTTTCAGATGTTTCGCGAACTCCGCTTTGCCGACGACACCATCTATCTTCGTTCCGGCTCTCTCAACATCTGCAATGGCTTGGTTTCGCTGAATTTTTCATGCGACGGCTCCCACTACGTTCGCTATGACGAATTCCTGGGCAAAGGAATGGACATCTGGGTTGGTCATAGCGGATAGCCCGCCAATCCTATTTTCCAGCCAACGCGTCAATCCTGGGTTTGGCATCGCAACCAATTTACTTGTTGCAATGCAGCGCGAGTCTCGGTTATGCTCATTTCTGGTGGCAGATATGCAGAAAGGTCATAGCTGATGGATATGAAGCTTTTGGCAGGCGCGTTTGTTGCCTTCGTGGCCTTGACTGGCAATGCGTCCGCTTTGCCGGTCGGTGTTCAAGATCAACACCACAAACATTCTACCGCGAGCCATTCCGTCAAGAAGAAAGTTCGGGTGTCCGCTGCAAGGAAGCACCCTGGATCACGACTCATCGGCAAAGCCTCCTGGTACGAACCGGACTCCGCGAATCCCGGCAGAACGGCGGCCCATCGGACGTTGCCGTTCGGGACCAGGCTTAAGGTCACCAACTTGCGCAATGGCCGCCCGTCGCTGGTGATGGGAAATGAACGCGGGCCGTTTATTGCGAGTCGGTTGATTGACGTATCCCAGACGGCTGCTCGCGAGCTGGGCATGTTGAGTGAGGGCATCGCTCAGGTCCGTGTTGAGGTGATCGCCAGAAACTGAGCTTGATGTGGCTCGTCGAGACGGGGGTAAGCGGTCGCTCCAGCAAACTGGAAACCCCTGCCTTCCGTGGAGAAGAGGCTGTCATGAAAATCCCGGTTTTGCTGTTTGAGAGTCATAACTAAAGATATACAAGAAAACAGCCAAAAGACTAGCGAGGTTTTCCGGGTTATCGTGTAGATGGTGATAAAGGCGAAGAGAAAGATCGACCATCTCCTTGACCTTGGAAACGACCTTGGTGCGGCGACGAAAGCGAGCAAGGAAGTGGCGGACGTTGCTGTTGTCTTGCTCGATGGGGAAGGTCAGGTCTTTGCCGGTGAAGAGCTGATCTTCGGGGATGAGGCGGTGATAGCCTTCCCAGTCGTCGGTGATAAAGGTCTTGCCTTTGATGCCGATTTTGTCGAGGAGCTTTTGGCATGTGGCGTCATCACGGCCACCAGGAACCCAGGCAACGGTTCGCCGACCAATAGGGTCCCCGCACCGGTTGTCAGCACGGGCAGAACCTGCGCCGCAACCACGTCCAGGAAGGCGACATCATCCCAGGGAGATTCGCCGACGAAGGTCAATAGTGACGGAGGCTCGGCACTCGCCCGCGACGGAGCAAACTACCCCGCCAAGCTAAACACCCCGCCCCGCATGGGCGCGGGAACGCCGGTGGTCTCGGGAAAGGTGAGCGGCAGGCCGCGCAGACTGCGGACCGCCAGGAAAGCAAACGCCTGAGCCTCCAGGGCGTCGCCGTCCCAGCCGACCTGTTCCACCGGCGCCACCGGCGCCTTAAGCCGCTGGCGCAGTTCCGCCATCAACACCGGATTGTGTCGGCCCCCGCCACATACCAGCCATTGCCGGGGCGGTTCCGGCAGATGCTCCAGCGACTTCGCCACCGCAAGGGCGGTGAGAGCGGTCAAGGTGGCGGCACCGTCCGGGGCGCTGAGACCCGAGGTCTCCAGCCGCCCCACGGCAGCAATGCGCATGGCGGCGCCGCGGACTCGCGGATGATCCAGACGGCTGACCGAAAAGTCGTCGCGATCCAGCGACTTGGGCGGCTTGCGATCAAAAAAGGGATGGTCGGCCAGGGCCAGGAGCAACGCCTCGTCTACGCGCCCCGCCCTGGCCAGCGCGCCATCCCGGTCAATGGGGGTGCCGGTGTGCTTCAGCGCCCAGTCGTCGATGAGGGCGTTGCCAGGGCCGGTGTCGAACGCGATAAGACGGTCCAGACCGTCCCCGCCCGTGCCAATCCAGGTGACATTGCCAACCCCGCCCAGGTTGAGCACCGCGAGGGGACGCGGCAGATAATGGGCCAGGGCGGCATGGTAGACCGGCACCAGCGGCGCGCCCTGTCCTCCGGCATCCACATCCTGGGTGCGAAAATCATAGACCACGTTGATACCGGTCTCGCGCGCCAACCTCCGACCGTCACCAATCTGCCAGGTCATGCGCCGCTCGGGCTGGTGCAATATGGTGTGGCCATGGAAGCCGATCACATCGATTTCCGCCGGTGTCATCCCGGCGATCTTGAGCAACGCCGCGACGGCCTCGGCATGAAGCTGAGTCACTTCCCGTTCCAACTGGAGCACCGGACCTTGCCCGCCCGCAATGGCGCGCAACCGCCGCCGCTGCAAGTCGGCGTAAGGCACGGTGACGGAAGGGCCGAATTCCATAACCTGCTGGCCGTCGGTGACGATCACCGCCGCGTCGATGCCATCCAGTGAGGTGCCGCTCATCAGGCCCATGGCCCGTAGCGGTCGTTGGTCCTGTTCCGGCATGAAGGCCCTCTCCTGTTGTGTGGCAGGATGCGGGGCTATCGCCCCGAACCCCATTTGGGGCTATGCCCCAAGCCCCCTTCCTTTTTATTAAAAAGGGGGTTCGGGGCCTCAGGCCCCGAGCGGGTGTGGGCGGTAACCCACCAACTGCCCCTCGTTCCATTGCTCCAATTGTGCTAAACGACGCCAGCAGCCCACACAAGACTCAAATCACGGATGACACCATGACCGAATATCGCAGTGAGTTCCTTCGCACCATCGCGGCGCGCGGCTTTATTCACCAGTGTACGGACGACCAGGGTCTGGACGCCGTCCTGACGGCCGGCGTGGTGCCTGCGTACATCGGCTTTGACTGCACCGCCGACAGCCTGCACGTCGGCAGCCTGATCCAGATCCTGTTGCTGCGTCATCTGCAAAAGGCTGGCCACAAGCCCATCGTGCTGATGGGCGGCGGCACCACCAAGATCGGCGATCCCTCGGGCAAGGACGAGGCCCGTCAGTTGCTCACCGATGCCCAGATTGCCACCAATCTGGCAGGCATCCGTGACGTATTCGGACGCTTCCTTACCTTCGGCGATGGCCCCACCGACGCCATCATGGTCAACAACGCCGACTGGCTGGACGGCCTGAGTGTCATTCCCTTTCTGCGCGACTATGGCCGCCATTTTTCGGTTAACCGGATGTTGGGGTTCGACTCGGTCCGAATGCGGCTGGAGCGCGAACAGCCGCTATCGTTTCTTGAATTCAACTACATGATCTTGCAGGCCTATGACTTCCTCGAACTGAATCGCCGCTGCGGCTGCCTGTTGCAGATGGGCGGCTCGGACCAATGGGGCAACATCGTCAGCGGCATCGAGTTGACCCGCCGCGTTCTCGGCAAGGAAACGTTTGGCCTGACCTCGCCGCTCATCACCACCGCGTCGGGCGCCAAGATGGGGAAGTCGGCACAAGGCGCGGTATGGCTCAACGCCGCGCGGCTGGGCGCCTATGACTACTGGCAGTTCTGGCGCAATACCGAGGACGGCGACGTGGGGCGCTTCCTGCGCCTGTTCACCGAGATGCCCCTGGACGAGGTGGCACGTCTGGAACAACTCGGCGGCACCGAGATCAACGAGGCCAAAAAGGTGCTGGCCAGCGAAGCCACCCGGCTCGCCCACGGCGAGGCAGCAGCGGCGGCAGCGGCGGAAACCGCGCGCCGCACTTTCGACGAAGGCACCCAGGGCGACGCTTTGCCGACACTGGAGCTGCCAAGGGCTGAGATGGAAGCGGGCGCCGGGCTGCTTGACCTCCTGCGCCGGGCGGGTTTGTGCACCACCAATGGCGAAGCTCGCCGCCTGGTTCAGGGCGGGGGCGCCCGCATTAACGACGCCCCGGTAAGCGATCCGGCACGGGTGGTGACACTCGCCGATCTTGAGGACGGGCTGGTCAAGCTATCGGCGGGGAAAAAGCGCCATGCTTTGGTGAAGGTGGGGTGAGGCGCAGTTAATACGCCTTCCTCACCGTCAAGCGATGCCCGCGATACCTGACCCACCCGCCCCAAAAACCAAGGGCCGCGTCTTGCAACGCGGCCCCTTCCGTCGTCTCAAGGACAGTGTGATCCAGGGCTTAGAAGCCCATATCACCCATGCCGCCCATGCCGCCCATGCCGCCACCACCACCGCCGCCCATGGACGGGGAGTGCTTCTCAGGCTTCTCGGCCACCATGCACTCGGTGGTAATCAAGAGGCCAGCGACCGAAGCCGCATCCTGAAGGGCAGTACGCACAACCTTGGTCGGGTCGATAATGCCAGCCTTCACCATGTCGCAGTAAGAGCCTGTCTGGGCATCGAAGCCATAGTTGGGATCGTTGCTTTCCGACAGCTTGCCCGCAACCACGGCACCGTCGTGACCCGCGTTCTCGGCAATCTGCCGCACCGGCGCCTGGAGCGCGCGGCGGACGATCTCGATGCCAACCTTCTGGTCATCGTTGCCTGGCACAACCGCCGCCAGGGCGCGAATGGCGTAGAGCAGGGCAACGCCGCCGCCAGCAACCACGCCTTCCTCGACCGCCGCACGGGTCGCGTGCAGGGCGTCGTCAACGCGGTCCTTCTTTTCCTTCACTTCGACTTCGGTGGAGCCGCCGACCTTGATCACCGCCACGCCGCCAGCCAGCTTGGCCAGACGTTCCTGGAGCTTTTCCTTGTCGTAGTCAGAGGTGGTATTCTCGATCTGCTGACGGATCTGGGTGCAGCGGGCGAGAATATTGTCCTTACCACCAGCACCGTCGACGATGGTGGTGTCGTCCTTGGTGATGGTGATCTTCTTGGCCGTGCCCAGCATGTCCAGGGTCACGTTCTCAAGCTTGATCCCCAAGTCTTCGGAGATGACCTGTCCGCCGGACAGGATGGCGATGTCCTCAAGCATGGCCTTGCGGCGATCGCCGAAGCCCGGCGCCTTCACCGCCGCGACCTTCAGGCCGCCGCGCAGCTTGTTGACCACCAGGGTGGCCAGAGCCTCGCCCTCGATATCCTCGGCGACGATCAGGAGCGGACGCGACGACTGGACCACCGCTTCCAGAACGGGGAGCAGGGGCTGAAGGCCGGACAGCTTCTTTTCGAACAGGAGAATGTAGGGGTTCTCCATATCGCAGACCATCTTCTCGGCGTTGGTCACGAAATACGGGGAGGAATAGCCGCGATCGAACTGCATCCCCTCGACCACTTCGAGTTCGGTCTCCATACCCTTGGCTTCTTCGATGGTGATAACACCCTCGTTGCCGACCTTGGCCATGGCTTCGGCGATGATCTTGCCGATGCCAGCCTCACCGTTGGCGGCAATGGTTCCAACCTGGGCGATCTCGTCATTGGTAGAGACGGCCTTGGAGCGCTTCTTGATGTCCGCAACGACGGCTTCGACGGCGATGTCGACGCCGCGCTTCAGGTCCATCGGGTTCATGCCGGCGGCCACAGCCTTGACGCCCTCGCGCACGATGGCTTGCGCCAGCACGGTGGCAGTGGTGGTGCCGTCACCGGCGATATCATTGGTCTTCGAGGCCACTTCGCGCACCATCTGGGCGCCCATGTTCTCGAACTTGTCCGCCAGTTCGATTTCCTTGGCGACCGTCACGCCGTCCTTGGTGATACGCGGTGCGCCGAACGACTTGTCGAGCACGACATTGCGGCCCTTCGGCCCCAGCGTCACCTTTACCGCGTCGGCGAGAATGTCCACGCCGCGCAGCATCCGCGCGCGGGCGTCGGTTCCGAACCTTACTTCCTTAGCAGCCATGAGTTTCTACCCCTTAAATCAGCTCTGGATGACGCCCATGATGTCGGATTCCTTCATGATCAGCAGCTCATCGCCACTAATCTTGACCTCGGTCCCCGACCACTTGCCGAACAGCACACGATCGCCAACCTTGACGTCGAGCGCCACGATCTTGCCATCCTCACCGCGAGCCCCAGGGCCGACGGCGATGATCTCGCCTTCCTGCGGCTTCTCTTTGGCTGTGTCGGGGATAATAATACCACCCGCGGTCTTCTGGTCCTGTTCAAGACGTTTCACGACTACACGATCATGCAGCGGACGGAACTTCATCCTTATTGCCTCCGAATGTTTATTACGTTGGCCGCACCAGCGACACTCACCAACCGGTCCGACCCTTGGCAAGGTTGTTAGCACTATCGGCATTTATTTTCGGCACCCTCCCTTGTCAAGGGGCGATGTCGACTTCGTCGCTGGGGGCGATATCGACTTCGTCGATGGGGGCAAGGTCGACTTCGTCGATTTCGGCATCGACGGACCGTCCATGACGGAAGCGGCGGTAAAGCCACATTCCCAGCCCCGCCGAAGCAAAAAACAACGCGACGCTGATGCTGATGCGCAATACCGGGTCGATCTGGATGCCGCTGCCCAGGAGAGCGAATACGGCAGTCTGAGGCAGGTAGCCCAGGGCAGAGCCAGTCAGGAACCCGATCGCACCCACCGCCGAAACGCCCGCAACCAGATTGGTCAGGGCATTGCTTCCAAGCGGCAGCAAACGCAAAAGCAAGGTCATGGACAGCGGGTTGTCATGCAGGAAATCGTCAATTCGCCGGATCTTGCCGGGAAAACGGGCCGCGACGAAATCCCGGCCCAGCCATCGGGCGCCATAAAAGGTGCCGACGCATCCGAAAAGCGTCGACACCAGGGATAACGCCGTCCCTTCCACAAAGCCGAACGCATATCCTCCGAGAAAACACAGAACCTGGCGCGGCAGACCAACACCGGTAAGCAGCGTGCCGGAGGCGATGAACAGCACGGTTCCCGCCAGCCCATGGTCGCGCACCCGCTCGTCGATCCACGACTGGTCCAGAGCGTGGCGCAGTCCGCTCGCTTCCACGAGAAAGCCCACGGCAGCCAGCGTGACGATCAGGATCAATCCGCGTCTGTAGAGCTGGAATCGCATGGTCACTCTTGATCCGGTTCGATGTCTGGATTAATGGCGCGGTGCTGCAACCACATCACGCCGGCCAGATCGAACAGGCCGACCCACAGACGGTCCCACAGACCGTAATTGGAACAGCCACGTTCGCGAGGCCGGTGATTGACCGCCACGGAAACCACCCGCCCCCCGGCCCGCAGCATCAAGGCCGGCAGAAAGCGGTGCATGTGGTCGAAGCGCGGCAGATCGAGAAAGCTCTCGCGGGCGAACACTTTCAGACCGCATCCGCTGTCGGGGGTATCGTCGTGAAGCAGGGCTGCCCGCACCCGGTTGGCGATGCGTGACGAGATGCGCTTGATCCGGGTGTCCTGTCGCTTGCGGCGATGGCCGGCAACCAGGGTACGTCCGGCCTCCGGCCCGGCTGCGCGCAAGGCCGCCACCAGACGGGGAATGTCGGCAGGATCATTCTGGCCGTCGCCATCAATGGTGGCGATCCAGGGCGCCCCGGCCAGTCTGACGCCGGTGGCGACAGCCTGGCTCTGGCCACAACTCGTCCGGTGGCGTACCGTGCGCAATCGGGGAAAGCGGTCCCTGGCCGCCTTGAGGCGGTGCGGCGTGGCGTCGGTGGAACCGTCATCGACGTAGATCACCTCGAAGGCGCCGTGCCCCTCCAGCGCGGCATGAATTTCCTCGATCAGTGGCAGCACGTTGTCCTGCTCGTTGCGCACCGGCACGATTACGGCCAACTCGGGAATGGGGGATTCGGGTGCCGATAACGGCGGAGCGGCGGCGACTATCACCCGGCGGCCACCAAGGACATATTCAGAGATCGTGTCTCCCGCAAGTCGCCCGCGATGGCATCGAGCAACGAAACTACCGCAGCGATATCACCCTCAGCCATGCCATTCTCCCTCTCCATCCGTTCGATGACTTTATCAGAGGAACCGGCTGCACACAACGCGACACAGGCGCGCGTTTCCTTCGGCATCAATAAATCATATCGAATCAACTCGATACGCTTCCGGATAATAAGATGTGGCTTATGGATCGAGAGCCATCAAGCGATTACAGAAAAGTGGTTGCACCAACCGCCTTCTTGCGGCAAGACTGGTTGAGTAGACCTCGTCACGGTCTAAATGGCTATAATTTTTGATTGGGCGGACGGGAAACAAATGGGGCTTGGTCAAAATCAAAATTATGACGAACTACCCATGGACTGGGTTGGCGATTGGGCGGGGCGGCGGGCCGCGCTGACACCTCATCGAACCGCCCTTTATGACTCGTTCACAAAGAAATCATATACGTTCCAGGAAATGAATGAACGGGCTTGCCGGGTGGGAAACTACCTGACGGGCACACTGGGGCTGCGCAAGGGCGATGTTCTCACCCTGATTTGCCGCAACCGGATGGAAGCCATTGATATCTATCTGGCCTGTGGAAAATTGGGAATTATTCTAGCCCCTTTGAGCCAGCGTTTGAAAAAGCCGGAGTTGGACGATCTGATGGCTCGCCTGAAACCGGCAGCCCTGTTTCACGAAAATCAGTTCGCCGACCTGGTCTCGACCCTGTCGATTCCTTCTTCGGTTCAATCGGTAATCAACGTTGATGATGACGGCAACATTTTCGAAGACGTAATCCTGAAGACCTCTCCTAAAGACGTAAATATTCCGCTTGCGATGAAGGATGTCAACCTGCTCGTCCATACGGGTGGGACAACCGCCGTTCCGAAAATATGCATCGTGACGTATCGGCAGATGGTTTGGAATTCTATCGACATCCTTGCAACCGG
>JADFXL010000081.1 GCA_015233585.1 Alphaproteobacteria bacterium
ATGTATAAGTAGCAGATCAAAACGGCCATCTACCGTATCGGGGACACCGAGGGCAGTGTAGAACTGGGCCTGACGCGCCTGACACACCACAGCCCCGTACAGAGCGTGTACGGCGTCATCGTCGCAGGACTTGCCGATAAATCTGCTAAAAATCATCTCGGAACAAAAGCCACGCCGCAAATGCGACTTGAAAGGAGATTCACTATCCTCTGATCAGAACCCTTCCGTCAACGTGATTTGTTGGTGTAAGACTAGGCCTTGCGGGAGGGTTTGACCACATGACACGATCAGTCGTCCGGGGAGGAATTGCTTCACGTCTAACCACCATGGGTGCCCTGGTGGCGCTCGTCGCCGCCTGTTCATCGATAATCGAGAATAGAGGTAACTCACCAAGCGCCGATTTCCTGTCGCAGATCAAACCAGGGGTCCAGACGAAGGAAGATGTATCGTCGTTGCTCGGAACCCCCTCCACCACCTCCAACTTTGGTGACGAGACTTGGTATTACATATCCGGCAGGGAGGAATATTATGCGTTCTTCTACCCGGAAGAACTGGAACGCAAAATCATCTCCGTCCATTTTGATGCTCATGGTGTTGTTACGGACTTAAAGACCTATGGCCTTAAAGATGGTCGCATTATCCAACCGGTTGAACAGACAACGCCGACCGCAGGTACTGAAATGACGGTCCTCCAGCAATTCCTGGGCAACGTCGGCCGTTTCAGCAATACCAAAGACAAGGATAAAGCACCGTAAGGGCGTTGCGTGGGTTGATGGCACAAACAACGTGCCGCCCATACGCACAAAGAAAAGGCCCCGGAAGCTGGGATGCTTCCGGGGCCCTTTCACGTTAACGATCTTATCAGCCAGCCAGCATGGCCAGCAGCAGAATGGCGACGATGTTGGTGATCTTGATCATCGGGTTAACCGCCGGACCGGCGGTGTCCTTATAGGGGTCGCCGACGGTATCGCCGGTCACCGCCGCCTTGTGGGCGTCGGAACCCTTGCCACCATGATGACCATCCTCAATGTACTTCTTGGCGTTGTCCCAGGCACCACCACCGGACGTCATGGAAATGGCGACGAACAAGCCGGTCACGATCGTACCCAGCAGCATGGCGCCAAGCGCCGCGAAGGCATCGGCCTGATCCGCTACCCCTCGGATCACGGCGTACAGAACCACCGGAGCCAGAACCGGCAGCAGCGAGGGAACGATCATTTCACGGATGGCAGCCTTGGTCAGCATGTCGACGCAGGTGCCGTATTCGGGCTTGCCTGTGCCTTCCATGATGCCGGGAATTTCCCGGAACTGACGCCGCACCTCGACCACGACCGCACCGGCGGCGCGGCCAACGGCCATCATGCCCATGGAGCCGAACAGATAGGGCAGCAACCCACCGATGAACAGACCGATCACCACATACGGGTTATCCAGCTTGAAATCGACGTGAAGATTCGGGAAGTAGTGCTTCAGATCCTCGGTATAAGCCGCGAACAGCACGAGGGCTGCGAGGCCAGCCGAGCCGATGGCATAGCCCTTGGTCACCGCCTTGGTGGTGTTGCCGACGGCATCCAGAGCATCGGTAATCTTACGCACGTCGGGAGGCAGATCGGCCATTTCGGCGATGCCGCCCGCGTTATCGGTCACCGGCCCGTAGGCATCCAGGGCAACCACCATCCCGGCCAACGCCAACATGGTCGTGGCGGCAATGGCGATGCCGTAAAGTCCTGCCTGAGAGAAGGCGGCGATGATGCTGACGGAAATCACCAGGACCGGCAGCGCGGTGGACTCCATCGAAACCGCCAGCCCCTGGATCACGTTGGTACCGTGCCCGGTTACCGAGGATTTGGCCACGCTCAGCACGGGGCGAAAATTGGTGCCGGTATAATACTCGGTGATCCACACAATCAGGCCCGTAGCGACCAGGCCGACGAGGGAGCACATGAACAAGGCGCCCGGCGTGACGGCGTGGCCGTCGTTCGTCATGACTGTGGTATCATAGCTGCCGAACACGGTGCCGATGACAATGGCGATCAGGATGCCAGAAACCAGCGCGGTGGCGAAAAGGCCCTTGTAGAGCGCCCGCATGATCTTGTTGTCGGCGCCAAGCTTGACGAAGTACGTGCCGATGATGGAACCGATGATGCACACCGCGCCGATCATCAGCGGCAGAATCATCATCTCCGCCTGTCCTTTGCCGGCAGTGAAGAAGATGGAACCCAGCAGCATGGTGGCGACGATGGTCACCGCGTAGGTTTCGAACAGGTCGGCGGCCATGCCTGCGCAATCGCCGACGTTGTCGCCCACGTTATCAGCAATGACGGCCGGATTGCGTGGGTCGTCCTCGGGAATGCCGGCCTCGACCTTGCCCACCAGGTCGGCGCCAACGTCGGCACCCTTGGTGAAGATGCCGCCGCCGAGACGGGCAAAGATGGAAATCAGCGAAGCGCCGAACGACAACGCCACCAGCGCCTCGATCAGTGCCCGCTGGTCGATGCCAGCGTTCTGGAGGATGGTGTAGTAGCCGGCGACGGCCAGGATCCCCAGACCGACCACCAGTAGACCGGTGATGGCGCCGGACTTGAAGGCGATACCCAACGCGGCAGCCATGCCCTGGGTCCGTGCCGCGTCGGCGGTGCGGACATTGGCGCGGACAGAAACGTTCATGCCGATGAACCCGGCCACACCGGAGCACACGGAGCCAATGATGAATCCAATGGCTTGGTACATGCCCAGCTTGACCGCAAGCAGAACGCAAATGATCGCGCCCACGATGGCCACTGGATTATACTGGCGGTGAAGATAGGCGCGTGCGCCTTCCTGGACCGCAGCAGCGATTTGCTGCATCCGCTCATTACCGGCTGATGCCGCCAGTACGGACTTGCTCGCATACGCGCCATAAACCAGCGCTAGTACGCCGCACAAAAGGATGAACGTGTACTCCCCTGACATTATCCGATCCTATCCAGGTAAACCAACAACTGCCCCCCCACCCGCACAAGTGCGGCGTCCGTCTTCCAGGCAGCGACTCGCGGCGGACATGCTGTGGTGCCAGAAATTTTGAAGGAAGGCAATGGAAGCTTCCTTGCACTTGAAAATCATGCCCCATTTCCTGGTTCACACCGGAAGGCCGGCGAGGGGAAAGACCACTTTGCGGGAGGAGCGAGTCGGCTATCTCGTGTAGAAGCTCTGGAGCAGAATACTTTTTATCCCCCCCTTTCCCGCGACCTTATCGCAGGCCAGAAGAATCCGGGCCTTTATGGCCTCCAGATCGGGAACCCGGCCTGGCACCGTATGTTCCGGGAGAAAGTCGAAAAGCTCTTTGATGATGGCATTTTGCAACTTTGGAACCATCTTGGATATTTTGCTCTTGTCGTCCTGATCCACCTCAAGTCGAACCTCAAGCACCACCTGTCCCTTGAGCTTGCCGTCGGCGATCAACGGAATTGTAAACGTATCCATTGCAATAAAAGCAGGCTCTTTAACGACCACAACAGGCGTTTCTTCCTTCTTCGGCGTCCGAAGAAAGTCCAGGAACGGCAATACGCCTTCCGGCACCAGATGAAATTTCACGATGACGACGGCGGCAATGCCAAGCAGAATCGCCAGTACGGCAAAGATACCCAAAAACTTTTTCATGCTTGCCCGCCAAAGTGTTGATACCCCCTCCGCACCGGACGTAATTCCATACCGTTGTCGTCCTTCACCTGAACGACTCCGCCCGCCACGATAAGCCCGATGGCCGTCACCCGATCCTGAGTCGTTGCGGCAACCGCCGCCACACGATCCGCCAGCGCAGGGGGGACGGTGAACAACAGCTCATAGTCATCCCCACCACCAAGCACCCTCTCCAGGTATTCGGGCGTGGCTCGTAACGCCGCCTGCGCCGCATCGGATAGCGGCACTCTGGCTGCATCAATCAGCGCTCCCACACCCGATGCGCGGCAGATATGGCCCAGATCCTGGTGGAGTCCGTCGGAGATGTCCATGCAGGCGCTCGCCAGCCCTGCCAGAGCCGATCCCAAGTGGACCCTGGGCCTGGGAAGCCGGTAGCGATCCAGAAGGGTTGAAGTTTCTCGTGTGTCGGTACCGGCCAGCGTGCCCTGCGCGGCCAGAAGCCCCAGCGCTCCATCCCCAATGGTGCCGGAGACATAGACGAGATCGCCGACAACGGCGCCGGATCGCAACAAGGCGCGTCCCCGCTCCACCAGCCCGAAGGCGGTAAGGGTCAGCACGATAGGTCCAGAGGTGGCAACGGTGTCCCCCCCCACCACATGGAGGCCAAATTCGGCGCAGTCCACCGCCAGCCCGGAGGCAAAGGATTCAAGCCACGACTCGTCGATGTCGCGCGGCAGGCATGTGTTCAGCAAAACGACCCACGGCTTGGCACCCATGGCAGCGATGTCGGAGAGATTGACCCGGACCAATTTCCGCGCGATCAGTTCCGGCGGATCGTCGGGGAAGAAGTGAACGCCGGCCACCATGGTGTCCGTGGTCGCAACCAGGGTCTGACCCGCCGGTACGTCAAGAAGGGCCGCGTCGTCCTTGAGCTTGAGCGCGCCCCCGAATCCGGTCGCCAACGGGGCGAACAAGTCGGCGATAAGGTCGAACTCACCCCGTCGAACCATCGTTGTCTCAGAGCCTGGAAATGTGAGAATGCGGGGCCGCAGCCCGTAAAGATTTACTATACATATTAATTTCCAACCACTTAGTATACATTTAAGGTAAAAGTCAGAAGTTGGCAAGATCTTGCAGACTCTCACCCATGATATCCATGCCAATGCTCAGGAAATAGCCGATCTTTACAAGCGGCGCGGGGCCATAGATCTTATTCCTTATCTTGCTGCTTCGCCCTTTTCAGGGCCATGCAGAATACGATCTATTTCCAGATCAAATAAATGAGGGTCTGGAGCCTCAGGCCACAGGCGGGGTTTGGGGCATCATCCCCAAGAGCAACTCTCAGCCAGTTGCCGCAACGACATTGGCACTCGCCATCGCAGCAGAGACCCGGTTGGCGTCGGTAATCAACAGATTGTCCGGTGTTTCCACAACTGCCGTCTCGGCATCGGCCTCCTTGTGCCGACAGTGGCCATTGAGAAAAGCACCAGGCTCGATAGCAAGATTCTCGTGCGTGATATCCCCGACCATCCGGGCGGTTCCGGCCAGAAACACCGACTTGGCGCGCAGTTGCCCCGTCATATTGCCATGGATACGCGCCGCTTCCGCATCCACCTCACCGCTAACCGTGCCGGTGGGGCCGACGGTCAGCGTCGCACAGCGAATATGGCCATCAACGACACCATCAATCTGTACATCACCCGTGCTGATTATATCGCCGTGCAGGCGCATTTCATAGCTGATGATGGAAGGCGGAACCGCCTTGCCATCCCCGTTCCGCTTGCTTTTGCTACCCCTTGAGAACATCCCGGCTCACCTTGATGAACGGATAGGGGTCACGGGGCTTTCCATTAAAACGCACCTCATAGTGGAGGTGAGGCCCGGTACTCCGCCCCGTACTGCCAACCAGACCAATTCTGGCTCCAGTTTCCACTTTCTGGCCTACGATGACCAGCGTTTTATTCAGATGACCGTATAACGTGCCAAAACCATGTCCATGATTGATGATGATGGAGCGACCATAGCGGTCCTTCCGTCCCACGAATACGACAACCCCGCTGGCCGGGCTGTAGACGGGGGTTCCCGATGGCGCGGCCAGATCAAGACCATCATGACGAGCGAGATTGCCGTTAATGGGATCTTCGCGTGTTCCAAAGGTACTGGTGAGCTGGAAATGAAGCAACGGCGGCCCCAACGGCACCCGACGGGCCATGTCCTGGAGATTGTCCGTCCCAACGATGACATGGAGCGAGGCAAAAGCAGCCTTTACCTTGCGACTCGACAGAGCAACCGCATCAACGGGAATGAAGGGACCACCCCGCCCATCGGAGGGAGCCTGGATTCGGGCCAATTTTTTTACTTCGACGTCTGGCGCCACTGCGATCTTCTCGACAACTGCGGTCTTCTCGACAGTTGCCTTGCTATCCTGCACAGGTTCGCTGGCGTGCGCGGGTTCGCTGGGTTTCAAAACAGCAACGCGCTGGGCATTGTTGCGCATCTCCTCCGCCCTGCCCTTCAAAGCGGCAATTTCCATGGCAAGGCGGTCGCGCTCCTGGGCGGCAAGATCGCGCTGGAGTCTCACCCAATTATCGTTGATTTTCTGGTTATGCCCGGCCACCAACAGTCCCTCAACCAAGGACATGCTGGGATCCCCATCCAGCGCCGCCACCCGTTGTTGAGAGGAATCGAGAAACACGCCACTCCTTTCGGCCACAGTAACCGTCTTGACCCGTTCGGCCAACAGCCTCAGCCGGGAAACAATCTGGTCACGAACCCCGGCACCACCGCGAATGATGACCGTGCCGTTGTCCACCTCGGATTCGATGCGATGCACCAGATCTTCAATCGAAGCGGCACGCGTGCGCAGAGTAACGACAAATTCGCGGCTTTTCACCAGATCGGAGGCGATTGCCTCCACATCGTTCTTGCTTTCGGCAACGCGCTCAGCCAATACCTGATGGTTGGTGGCGGAAACCTGATGATCCTTGTGCCGGGAAAGAGTGTTGTGGCCAAAATAGGCGGTCGAAACATAAAGTGACCAGACTAAAAGGGCGGCAACGACTCCAAAGGTAGCCATCTGCTGGGCGCTTGAAATTTTGTAAAACTGGACGGTCGCACCGCTGCGAATAGTGACTTCCCGCGCAGGGACCAACCGGTCAACAACCCCCCCCAGCCGCGAACGATTTATCTTGGATGGATCGAATTGCGACATGTTCCCCCGCTACACCAATTGTCCATTACCAACGCCTGCTTACCCAAGCACGTCGCCCAATTCCGGCGCAGCACCTTCCCTTGCTGGCCTGCCCCCCCCATACCAATCATGACATGGCCCAACGACTCTGGCCCTTCCGTTAACGTATCGTTAGCTACTCTCTCGATCAAGACCGTTATTCGCGGCAAAAGTTTATACGCAATGGATGAAATGTTGTATTCATGTTTCAATCAATTGGATGTACCGGCGCCTGACCCGTTTTGAGACAACAAATAAGGTGGAGATTCAATGCGCAACCGGCCCCGTGTGGCAGACCGCGCGCTCGAACTTACGGTGACCTGGTTTGGCAGCGGATTGTTGCCAGGAATGCCGGGCACATGGGGTTCTCTGGCCGCACTGCCGTTTGCCTGGGTGATCGAGGAACAGAATGGCCGATTCGTCCTTGGCATGGCCGCTGTAGCCGTCTTTCTGCTCGGCTGGGTGACCTCCCACCTCTACGCCGGTCGTTGCGGCGAGGCGGACCCCGGCCGCGTGGTCATCGACGAAGTTGCGGGACAGTGGTTGACCCTGCTGGCCACACCGCCCAATGTGACCGGATACATTGTAGGTTTTGTCTTGTTCCGCATTGCCGACATCACCAAGCCCTGGCCAGTGTCATGGGCGGATCGTCGCTTGAAAGGTGGCCTTGGCATCATGCTCGACGACGTTCTGGCCGCAGGCTACGCGGGCGGCGCCTTGTATCTGTTCCGTGTTTTGACGGGGTTGTCATGACACACCTTCCCAGTCCCCTCGTGACCAGTGCCGAACGGTTGCTGCGGGTGTGCGCCAAGGCTGGTTTGATGGTGGCAACCGCCGAGTCGTGTACTGGCGGCCTGATCGCCGCCGCCCTTACTGCCGTTGCCGGAAGCTCCCGCGTTTTTGAACGCGGCTTTGTTACTTACTCGAATGCGGCCAAATTCGAAATGCTGAGGGTTCCGCTCGACCTTATCGCCGAACACGGAGCCGTAAGCGAAGCCGTCGCCCGTGCCATGGCCATGGGGGCACTGACCGCCAGCCCCGCCGACATCGCGATTTCGGTAACAGGAATCGCTGGCCCGGAGGGCGGGACGGTGGACAAGCCCGTAGGGCTGGTGCATATGGCGGCGGCTCGTCGCGGCAGAGCCATCCTGCACTGCCGCCACGTCTTCGCCGGAGACCGCACTGCCGTGCGCGAGGCCACAGTCATCGAGTCCCTGACGCTGGCAATCCAGTTGGTGGAAACGCCCAGATCCTAAAGCCGGCAGTTACTCTCGGGGCTGCCGCCCCAAACCCCGCCCGGAGCGAGGCTCCGGACTTCCTTTCTATTTGATTTGAAAGAAAAAATGGGGTCCGGGGCAACGCCCCGGACAGGTATGGGCAGTAGCCCATTCTTGGGATGTGGGCAACGAACCCCCTCTTCGTTCGTCGCCCTTGTTTATAACGAACCTATCTTAATTTAGCCCTCGACGAGAGACACATAACTGGCGCGCAGCAGGGCCGAGGGGTTGGGAGAGCGGCTCAGGTCCATGCTCCCCTGCATCTGCTTCAGTGAATCGTACTCGTGTTCCTCAAGCCAGCGCGTGAGGTCGTCCTTCATCGTTTTCAGATATTCCGGCCCGTGGCGCATTAATGCTGACACGGTTTGCACGGCATGGGCACCAGCCATAACCGACTTGATCACGTCCGTCACGTCCTGGACGCCACCGCTGACCGCAAACGAACATTTGCTCCGCCCGGAAAGGATGGAAACCCAGCGCACCCTCAACAGCAACTCGGCGGCAGAGGACAAGGGACCACGGCGCACCATCTCCAGATTTTCAATGTCGATATCCGGCTGATAGACGCGATTAAACAGAACCACCCCATTGACGCCCGCCTCCTCAATCCGACGAACCAAGTCGCCCAGGGCGCTGAAACACGGGGTAAGTTTGACGGCGACCGGGATTGTGACGGCGTTGCGGACATCGGTGGCAATCTTGACGACCCGATCCTCAACCTTGGCGGCGGTATCGTCCAGACGCGCGACCAGGAAAACGTTCAACTCGATGGCACTGGCCCCTGCTTCCTGGATCAGCTTGGCGTGTTCGGGCCAACCGGGCCGCGTCGCCCCATTGAGGGACGCAATAACCGGGACCGACACCGCAGCGCGAATCTTCCTGATTCGCTCCAGATAAGATTCAGGGCCGAGCTTGTAGCTGGTCAGACTCGGAAAGAACGTGCTTGCCTCCGCAACGCTGTTGGCCACCGACTCCTCATGTTCGAGAATGCTCAGGTGTTCCTTGGAAAGCTTTTCCTCAAACAGCGATGGCAAACATATGGCAGCCGCGCCTGCATCTTCAATGCGGCGTACCATGTCGAGATCGCCCGTCATAGGGCTAGCTCCGGGCATTAGGGGATGGGGCAGGTCAAAGCCAAGGTAGCGCGTACTCAAATCCATGATTCGACATCTCCTCACACGCCGACGACCGGACGAACAGCCTCGTCGTGGGTTTTGTTACGACGTTGATTCTGGTCACACTCCAAGCGTGCGGATCACTCCGTTTCCAGCCGCCCGCAGGGATCGGGATCTTTGCGTTAACATGCAGATTCATTGCCGTCGACAAAAGACCTCGACGATGATATACATGTTCCCTCTGGTACTTTTTTTATCGGCACCCGTTGGTCAGGCTGCCTTGTCTTGAGCTTCCTGGATTTCGTGGACATGGTCAAGCTTTTTGACGTCCACTGTTGGGCGTTCTTGCGCTCAACAAGCCAGAGTTAGTTCCGGCCACGCGCTGCCAATTGCGGCATGTTTGTTCCCACATGGTATTGAGATTGTTTCTTACCCCTTGGTCTTGGGCGCGATGATGCGGCCATCAGGGCCGTACAGGTGGACGGCCCGCTTCTGAAAGGCACCAACCATCATCCGTACCGCCTCACCAAACAGTGATCCCATGAGTTTTTGCAGCACCTTGGAGTGGAATTCGAAATCAATATAAAAATCAATGAGCGTTCCCCCATCGGGCAAAGGCTCAAATATCCAGTGATTGTTGAGGTATTTGAAGGGACCATCGGTGTAGGTCGCATTGATGCGGTTGGGTCGTATGATCTCGACTCGTGAGGTGAAACGCTCGCGCACCATCTTGAAACCGATCATCAGATCGGCCCACAGCACATCCCCCTCCCGTCGTCGGATTCGCGCTGCTGTACACCATGGAAGGAACTCAGGGTAACGTTCGACATCCGCGACCATGTCGAACAATTGCTGCTGAGTGTAAGGCATCGCCCGTTTTTCGGCGTGTGTCGGCATCGCATTAATGGCCTGAGGCGGCTGCGGTGGCCCGCGCGGCTCTCAATTCGACGAAGTCCTGATCGGCATGGTAGGAGGACCGGGTAAGCGGCGATGCCGCTACCATCAAAAAGCCCTTGGCTCGCGCCAGGGCGCCATATTCGGCAAACTCATCAGGGGTCACGAACCGCTCCACTGCTACATGCTTCGGCGTAGGCTGCAAATACTGGCCAATGGTAAGGAAGTCTACCCCAGCCGCACGCAGATCATCCATGATTTGTGACATTTCCACCCTGGTTTCGCCAAGCCCCACCATGACACCCGATTTGACAAACAGGGTGGCCCCAAATTCCTTGGCGCGTTGCAGTAAACGCAAGCTGGTGAAGTAGCGGGCACCTGGACGAATGGTGGGGTAAAGGCGTGGTACGGTCTCAATGTTATGATTGAATACATCGGGACCGGCGGCAAACACCGCCTCCGGGGCACTGTTCTTATCTCGGAAGTCGGGGGTCAGCACTTCGATGGTGGTTGCGGGAGAGACTCGGCGGATGGCTTCTATGGTGCGAACGAATTGAGCGGCTCCGCCATCCGCCAAATCATCCCGGTCGACCGAAGTCACCACCACATGCCGCAGGCCGAGCCGAACAACGCTCTCCGCGACGTGAGTCGGCTCATCGGGATCAGGATGGCCCGGCTTGCCGGTCTTCACGTTGCAGAAAGCGCAGGCTCGGGTACAGGTATCGCCAAGGATCATGAAGGTGGCATGGCGGCGCTGCCAGCACTCACCGATATTGGGACAGGCCGCTTCCTCGCACACCGTATGCAGATGCTGCTCACGCATAAGCGCCGCCACCTCGCCGAAAGTCTCCGAGGTCGGAGCCTTGACCCGGATCCAGTCCGGTTTGCGGAGCGAAGGGCTGCCCATTTTTTCCGGGGGCCGAATTGTCATTGCGTCGTTCCTGTATCCCTAAAAACGAATCATTCCCCCGTGTGCAATGACCCAGTATACGACGATCCAGGTGATACCCACATGGTCACAACAACATATCGGAAAAATGAAACGGTTTTCCAGGGAACGGACGTTCGCGGCTGGATGCGGAACTTCGAGTCCTAACCCCTAAAGATTATGACCGAGAACCACC
>JADFXL010000082.1:0-1877 GCA_015233585.1 Alphaproteobacteria bacterium
GAGCGCTGTGTTAACGAAGGCGACACGGTTGCGCGTCTCAGCGGTGATGAATTCACCTTGCTGCTGGAAGGCACGCGTACCCCCAAATCGATTGCCTACACGGTGCACGAGGTTTTGGAGCAGTTATCACGTCCCTATGACGTGGATGGCCGCGACGTATTCATCAGCGTCTGTATCGGCGTCGCCATGTACCCTGATCACGCCGACAGCGCCTCGAACCTGCTGAAACGGGTCGACACCGCCCTCAACGAAGCCAAACGCAAGGGCAGCGGCAATTTCGAGTTCTACACCTCTGCCCTAAGCGCCCGCATCGAGCGGAAACTGCATGTGGAAAATGGCCTGCGCCGCGCCCTGGATCGGGGCGAACTTAGCCTGAATTATCAGCCTAAAGTTGATCTTCGCACCCGCAGAATTGTCGGCGCCGAAGTCCTGCTGCGCTGGAACAGCGTCGAAATGGGTTCCGTCTCCCCCTCTGAGTTCATACCCATCGCCGAGGAAACCGGCCTGATCCTTCCTATCGGGGAGTGGGTTCTGCGCGAAGCGTGCCTCCAGGTGGAACAATGGATTTTGAGCGGGCTGCCCCGGATCAAGGTGGCGGTCAACCTCTCGGCGCGCCAGTTCCAGGATTCGGCCCTGACCTCCCGCATCCTGGACATAATGTCCGAGACCCACATGGACGCCGAACTGCTGGAGCTGGAACTGACCGAAAGTATGTTGGTGGAAAACGCCGAGGAAGCCATCCAGGCCCTATGGGCGCTGCGGGGGCTGGGCATAACCCTTTCCATCGACGACTTCGGCACCGGGTATTCTTCCCTCAGCTATCTCAAACGCTTTCCCATCGACTCCCTCAAGATCGACCAATCGTTTGTCCGGGACATCCCCACCAACAAGGACGACGCCGCCATCACTAAAGCCATCGTCAGCCTAGCCAAAAGCCTGGACCTCAAGATCATCGCCGAGGGACTGGAGGAAATCGCCCAGATTGAATTCCTGGCGTCGCTGGGCTGCGACCAGGGCCAGGGCTATTACTTCAGTCGGCCAATTCCTGCGGATGATTTCATGCGGGAATATCTGGTGAGCGAGGCGGGGGTGGTCGAGAGGGTTGGTTAGGTCGGGAACATTTGGCAAGTCGTGGGCTTCCGCCCACACCTGATCGGGGCGATGCCCCGAACCCAATTCTTTTTTTAGTAGCCCCTGATATTGCTAAAGCCGTTGCAGAGGGCAAAAAAACAAAATGAACCGCGCTTGGAACTGCCCCCCTACCGGAGCATCTGCAACACCCCCTGCGCCGCCTGGGAAGCCAGGGTCAGCGAGGAGGCTGACATCTACCGCTGCGTTGACAGAGCAAGGCTGTTGGCGGCCAGTTCGTTCATGTCGGCCAGGGTCAGGCTATCGGCGCCATCATGCAGGGTCGCAATCATGCTGTTGGCAAAATCCGAGCGTGCCTGAATGATGCTCTGAGACGCACCAAAACTCGCCGCAACCGTGCGCAAAGTGGTCGTGGCCTTGGTGGCCTGATCGATCGCCTGCTGAATGGAGCCAGACCGCGTCCAGTCAACCTGGGTGATGTTGGAGAACCCAAGATCCCCATCATACGTCATGTTGTTGCCTTGAACGTTCAGATGCGACGACCCATCCTCGTTGAAAATAACGTTCATGGTAGCGTTGCCCAACAGCAGATTCTTGCCGCTGTAGCTGGCATCGTTGACGGCCTGATTGATCTGGTTCATGACCATCTTGAAGTTGGACATGTTCTTGAGCACCGCAGCCGTGTCATTGGCCACTCCGAACTTCGTGAATTTCACGGTCGCAGAGTCCTGCGCCCAGTTCGTAGCCTGACCCCCGCTCGCCACATAGGAGGCCACGTCGCCATTATA
>JADFXL010000082.1:1955-11232 GCA_015233585.1 Alphaproteobacteria bacterium
CCGACCTCACCGATGGCAACGGACATACCGCTGGTGCCGGTAAAGGTGATCCTCTGCGTGGTTGCATTAAAGCTGGCGTTCAGGCTCGAATCCGCCTGATTCAACATCGTGACCAGATCGGATATCTTCGTGGTGGTACTCACGGCAATCGTCAAGGGCTGTCCATCGACCTCTTTGCCGTTCGCATCCGTCACCTTCGTCTGAACTGTGAACGAGCCCATCGCGCCCGTACCAAAATCGGTGGCCACCAGATCGCTGGCAGCGGCCCCGCCGAGAGAAAAACCGTTTTGCGTCTTCCAGCTTCCGTCGGGATAGGTGACGGAGACATTGTTGACCCCGAAAATCGCCGTGGCATTCGTTGTGCCGGTGATCGTGTCGTTCGTAACGTTGATCGTGGTTCCCTTCGGACCCCGGAAAGAGAGGGAGCCGTCGCTGGCAATGAACGCCTGGGTGGTCGAGTTCACACCCAGCTTGGAATTGATGTCGTTGACCAATCCGCCGAGATCGGTGATCCCCTGCGTGAGATTCGACGCCGTGGACGCCAGCAGGGCCGCCGAGGGTGGAGGCGTGCCGGCAGCAGCCGCGGCCGCGTCGGCAGTGGCCTGGGCCGCGCCGCTGACCGCCGAATCGTTCGTCAGATCAATGGTGTAAAACGTGCCATTGATGTTGAGACCGAACGTCCCGCCGGGCACGGTGTTCGGGGTTCCAGGAGTTGGGGGACCATTTGTCCCACCTGTGGCTGTGGCGCCGCTGACGGTGAGGATGTTGCCGAAGGCCGTAGCAAGCAAAGTTGAGCCGTTGGCAACCCCTGCTGCCGTCGCCTGCTGGGACGCATCTGCCGCCGTCTGCGTCGCGGCTGTGTCAGCATTGGCGATGGTGGCCGCACGGGTGCTGCTGACCTGTTGCGATGTCAACTGGGTGACATTCCCACCCGCTGCGCTCAAGGCTGCCTGTGCCAGAGACTGGGCCTGAGAAACCAGGCTGCTGATTGCATTGATCGCGTTGCTGGTCGCCGCCAACGTCTGGAGGCTTTGCCCCACGGCATTCATGCGACTGCTAAGATCCGAAGCGCGGCTGGTTAGCGCCTGAGCCGTAAAATAACTCGACGGATTATCAATGGCGCTGTTGACCTTATAGCCCGTCGCCATCTGCTCCTGAGTCTGACTCTGGCGCGTGCTGGTGTCTTGCAGAGCAAGAAGATTCAACCGCATGGCGGATGAGAGGGCAACACCTGTAGGCACAATACGCTCTCTTTCTAGAGTGACTGGGAACGCACTGGAACCCTCCTAGTTCCACTATTGAGGTTCGCATACTTACGTAGAGAATGCAAGTCCCTGCAATAAAAACTCACCATTTCGATCACAGTTCGTTGACGAGCAGTCCACTTCAAACGACAAACGTTGTCGTGACCGATGAATTTCCGTACACTGCATAGGCGATGGCGCGTTGTCGTCAAGTTGCCCGCATCCGTTGACGCAGGAGGAGATCCGTTCGTGACTCAGCCCATTTTCAGTTCCAGGGATGCCGTGACGCGAGTCGCGGGCGCTGGCGATATTCGTGATATCGGCTCGGGCAACATCGGCGCTACCAACGTCCTGCGTACGGGCCGCAAGGGTCTGGCCGCTGCCACCCTGACGTTGGACATGAGCAAGGGGGGTGTTGCCGCGTTGATCGCGCACGCCGTTGCCGGGCCGGAGGCTGCGCTGGCCGCTGGCATCTTTGCCGTCTTCGGCCACAACTTCCCCATTTGGCTGCGATTCAAGGGCGGCAAGGGCGTTGCCACTACTCTTGGAGTGCTTCTGGCTACGGCTTGGCCGGTTGGCGTGGCGTCAATGGCGACGTGGCTGGCGGTGGCCGTGCTGTTCCGCTATTCCTCGCTGGCGGCCCTTGCGGCGCTGGCTCTGGCGCCCGTCTACGGGTGGTACTTGGCGACTCCGGGCCATGCCATCGCTTTCGCGTTGCTGGGAGTCCTGGGTTTTATCCGCCACCGCGCCAATATCGTCCGGCTGGTGGCGGGGGAGGAACCGAAGATCGGCGGTAAACGGGAAGTGTAGTTCGCCGCTCCGATCACCGTACCACCTTGCGCAATCGGGACAATTCGATGTTCTGATCGCGGATGATGTTGACGAATTTCTTGATTAGATGCTGGGTCACCGGCTCCATGGCCGAGAGCTTGCGCTGAAAGCTTTCCGGGCTGACGATAAGCAGCTCGGAGTCGGTGGTGGCGCGAACCGTTGCCGTGCGTGGGGCGTTGTTGATAAGCGCCATCTCCCCAACAATCTCGCCTCGTCCGATCAAGGCCAGCACGGTGGTTTCGCCACCGTCCATGGACTTGGAAACCTCCAGCTGACCGGACACTACGAGATAAGCCCGATCCCCAGCTTCTCCTTCGTGAAATATCCGTTGTCCAGCCTTGCAGACAACCCTATCCGACTTTTCCGACGCCACTTCCCCTCCGCCATCAGAAGAGCTTTATCGCCCCGATCCAATTCGACCTATGTCGTAAGGCAGTGTAACCGCCTCATCCCAATCTGCAAAGACCTGTCGATCGCAAAGAAATGGGGTCAAGTCATTGGTTGACCGCCGTCGCGCATTCGCGCAATCATGGTCTCATCATGAACACCAACCAACGGACCCTTACCACCGCCGAAAAACTCGACTGGCTGCGTCTCAGCCGAAGCGAGAACGTAGGCCCAATCACGTTCTTCCGATTGCTTGAGCATTATGGCTCGGCGGCGGCGGCGCTGCGGGCGTTGCCCGATCTTGCCCGCCGGGGTGGGCGTGGCAAACCCATCATCGTGGCGTCAATAACCGCCGTCCAGCAGGAGATGGCTGATCTTGAGGCTTTGGGTGGCCGGCTGGTCGCACACGGCGAGCCTGACTATCCCGCGCCCCTGGCGGTTCTGGAAGACGCGCCGCCGCTGCTTTCCGTGCTTGGCCATCTGGCGGTTCTTTCGCGGCCGGTGGTAGCTATTGTTGGTGCCCGCAATGCTTCCCTGACGGGACGCAAACTGGCTCGTAAAATTGCGAGCGACCTCGGCCGGGCCGGCATCGTGGTGGCATCGGGTCTGGCGCGGGGAATCGATGCGGCGGCACATGAGGGCGCCCTGACTACGGGTACCATCGCCGTCAACGCGGGCGGGGTGGATATCGTCTATCCGCCGGAGAACGGCGGCTTGTATCAGTCCATAATTACCAACGGGGCCGTGATCTCGGAAATACCGTTGCGGGAGCATCCCCAGGCGCGCCACTTTCCCCGGCGCAACCGCATTGTCTCCGGCGTGTCGCTGGGGGTGGTGGTGGTGGAGGCGGCGGCGCGCTCGGGTTCGCTGATAACCGCCCGACTCGCCGCCGAACAGGGACGCGAGCTATTCGCCGTGCCCGGTTCGCCCCTTGACCCCAGGTCAGAAGGCCCCCATAAGCTACTGCGCGAGGGAGCCACGCTGGTCGAGGGCGCCGACGACGTAATCAGGGAGCTGGAACAGATGTTGCGCCGTCCGCTGAGCGAGCCAAGGGGATTGCCCTTTGTTTACGCGGCCCCGGCCATGGGCGATACCCTCGCTGACGAGACCCGGCTGGAGGCCGCCAGGGCAACTATCATCGAGGCGCTGGGCGTCACACCGGTGACAGTTGACGAAATCATTCGCGAGTGTCAATTGTCCCCATCCGTGGTGTCCCAGATTTTGCTGGAACTGGAACTCGCGGGCCGGGCCAACCGTCATTCCGGTAATCAGGTATCCCTGGCGATGTGACCCCGCCGGTGCTATCGGAACGGAACTCCAGTCATCCTTCGGGCAGGCTCTCTGCCCGCGAAAACTTCGGATCATCCATGAACTTTGTCGTCGTCGTCGAATCGCCAGCCAAAGCCAAGACCATCGAAAAGTATCTTGGCGAGGGCTATTTGGTGATAGCCAGTTATGGCCATATCCGGGATCTGCCGGCCAAGGACGGTTCTGTTCGCCCGGACGAAGACTTTTCCATGGATTGGGAGGTTGACGACAAGTCGGAAAAGCACATCCGCGATATCGCCTCCGCCCTGCGGAACGCAGAACGTCTGTACCTGGCCACTGACCCCGACCGCGAGGGTGAGGCCATTTCGTGGCATGTGCAGGAGGAACTCCAAAATCGCAAGGCTCTGGATGGCATTGAGGTCAAGCGCGTTACTTTCAACGAAATTACCAAGGATGCCGTGCTCACCGCCATGCGCAACCCGCGGGACGTTGACGGCGAACTGGTAGACGCTTACTTGGCGCGCCGCGCCCTGGATTACCTGGTTGGGTTCACTCTTTCGCCGGTGCTGTGGCGCAAACTGCCGGGCAGCCGTTCGGCCGGACGAGTGCAGTCGGTGGCGTTGCGTCTCATCTGCGAGCGGGAGGGCGAGGTCGAGCGGTTCCGCTCGCGGGAATACTGGACCGTCGAGGCCGATTTCCTCACGATCCAGGGCACGCCACTTACCACCCACCTGACCCATCTTGCCGGAAAAAAGCTCGACAAGTTCGATCTGCCCGACGAAACCACAGCCCTGGCGGCCAAGGCCCAGGTCGAAACCGGATCCTTCACCGTCAGCAGCGTGGAACGCAAAAAAACCAGACGCTTTCCGGCCCCGCCGTTCACGACCTCCACCCTGCAACAGGAAGCCTCGCGCAAGCTGCATTACGCCGCCAAGCGGACCATGCAGATCGCTCAGCGACTCTATGAAGGCGTCGAAGTGGAGGGCGAGACGGTGGGTTTGATTACCTACATGCGTACCGATGGCGTGCAGATGGCGGCCGAGGCGATCCAGGCCGTGCGCGAGATGATCGGCGAGCGGTTTGGCAAACCCTATCTGCCGGGCACGCCCCGTCTCTACAAGACCAAGGCCAAGAACGCCCAGGAGGCGCACGAGGCCATTCGTCCCACCGATGTCTATCGCCGGCCCGAGGATGTCGCGCCGTTTCTCGACCGCGACCATCTCCGCCTTTATGAGCTGGTCTGGAAACGTACCGTGGCCAGCCAGATGGAGTGTGCCGAGCTGGAACAGGTTGCGGTCGATGTGATCCGCGAAGATGGCGCGGCGACTCTGCGGGCTACCGGGTCGATCGTGGTGTTCGACGGCTTTCTCAAGCTCTACCGCGAGGACCGCGACGACGAGGGCAGCGGCGACGACGACACCGACCGCATCCTGCCGGCGGTGGGGGAGGGGGATGCCCTCCGGCCGGGTCAGGTGCGGCCGGAACAGCATTTCACTCAGCCGCCACCCCGCTATTCCGAGGCAAGTCTGGTCAAGAAGCTGGAGGAACTTGGCATCGGCCGTCCCTCCACCTATGCCAACATCATTGCCGTGTTGCAGGATCGCAACTATGTCCGCATTGATGCCCGCCGCTTCATCCCCGAGGATCGTGGCCGGCTGGTGACGGCGTTCCTGGAGAGTTTCTTCAATCGCTACGTCCAGTACAACTTCACCGCCGAGCTGGAAAATCAGCTCGACGAGATTTCCGGGGGCCGCATCGACTGGAAAACGGTGCTGCGCGGGTTCTGGGAAGACTTCCATGGCGCCGTGGACGGCACCAGGGAGCTTCGCGTGTCCCAGGTGCTCGACGCCCTGGATCAGGATCTTGGCCCTCACTTCTTCCCGGAGGATGTGTCGGGCAAAGACCCCCGCGTCTGCCCGACCTGCGGTGAGGGACGCCTGGGACTGAGACTTAGCAAATTTGGCGCCTTTATCGGCTGCTCGCAGTATCCGACCTGCCGCTATACCCGACCGCTGACCGTTGCCAGCGAGGGCGGGGCCGAGATGGCCGAGGCCGCCCGCGAACTCGGTTGCGATTCCGCTACCGGGGGGCTGGTTTCGCTCCGCAAGGGGCCGTATGGAATTTATGTTCAGCTGGATCCGCCAGCCAGCGCCGTTCCGGCCCCCCCGGCTAACGCAACGCCCGAGCCGCCGCCCGAGCCTGCGGATGGCAAACCCAAAAAGGCCAGGAAAACCAGAAAAACCACCGACGCACCAAAACCAAAACGGGTGTCGTTGCCAAAGGGGTTCGACCCCGCAAGCGTCGATCTGGATCGCGCCCTGCAACTTCTGGCTTTGCCCCGCGAGATTGGTTCCCATCCAGAAAGCAACGTTCTTATCACCGTGGGAGTTGGCCGTTTTGGTCCCTACCTGAAATGCGGCGATGTCTACACCTCGCTGCCCGCCGAGGATGACGTGCTTACCGTCGGGATGAACCGGGCCGTGGATCTGCTGGCAAACGGCGGCAAGGCCCGTGCGCCCGGCCGTGCTCTTGGCGACCACCCCGACACCGGCAAGCCGGTTACGGTGCGTGCCGGCCGGTTCGGTCCCTATGTCAAGTGTGGGGATCTCATGGCTACCCTGCCCAAGGGCGCCGACCCCGAAACGATTTCCCTGGCGGAGGCTTTGGAAATTCTCAAAGCCAAGGCGGCCAAGGGAAAGCCGGCTAAAGGGGGCAAGTCGGCCAAGGGCGCCAAGCCGGTTAAAGCCGCCAAGGCGACCAAGAGCGATGACGCCGTGGCCAAAGAAGAAATGAGTCCCGGAACGGCCACCAAAAAGTCCGCGCCAAAGGCCAAATCTCAAGCGGCCAAAGGCGGTGGTCAATCGTGACCAGACCCGTCAGACGCCAGATACCCTTGCCCACGAAGGAACAACTCCGCGAATTCATTCGCGAAAGCTCTGGTCCCGTCCATAAGCGCGAAATTGCCCGCGCCTTCAACATCCGGGGCGACGACCGCGCGTTGCTGCGACAGATGCTCAAGGATCTGGAGTCCGATGGCATCGTCGATCGCCCGCACAAGCGTACCTTTGCTCCGCCTGGAGCGTTGCCTTCCGTGGCCGTGGTCGAGGTCACCGGGACCGACCTTGACGGCGAATTACTGGCGCGCCCGATGGTCTGGCGCGGGACGGGGCATCCGCCAAAAATCATTCTGGCACAGGAACGAACCCGGAGCGGCCCGGCGATTGGCGTTGGAGACCGGGTTCTGGCCCGCCTGCGTGAAGTGGGCAACCATATTTATGAAGGCCGTCCGATCAAGCGTCTTGCTGCTGCCCCGGCCCAGATACTGGGGGTCTACGAGCCGGTGGGGGAGGCTGGGGGGCGTCTGCGTCCGACCAACCGGCGGGAAAAGGGCGAGTACCGGGTTGGCCAGGGCGAGTCTCTGGGGGCTGCCGAGCGGGTTCCAGGGGGACGGCATTACGGACCTCGTCCGGTTCGTGTCATCGAGCGGCTGGGTAATATGACCAATCCCAGGGCCATCAGCCTTATCGCCATCCATTCCCATGACATCCCGGTGGAATTCCCGCCGGAGGCGCTCGCCCAGGCTGCCGCTGCGGGTCCGGCTTCTGACACAGGCCGGGAGGATCTGCGCCCGCTGCCGCTCGTTACCATCGACGGTGAGGACGCCCGCGATTTTGACGACGCCGTATGGGCCGAGCCGGATACCGACCCGGCCAATCCCGGCGGCTGGCACGTCATTGTGGCCATTGCCGACGTGGCCTGGTACGTGCGTCCCGGTGACGCTCTGGACCGTGCCGCCTTTGAGCGGGGCAATTCCGTTTATTTCCCTGACCGGGTCGTTCCCATGCTGCCCGAGGTGTTGTCCAACGGTTGGGGTTCGCTCAAGCCCGAGGAGGACCGCCCCTGTCTTGCCGTCCATATGTGGCTTGATGTCCAGGGCAACCGGCAGCGCCACCGCTTCACCCGCGCCGTCATGCGTTCGGCGGCGCGGCTGACCTATACCCGCGTCCAGGCGGCTCGCGCCGGCGTCCCCGCTGAGGCGATGACGTTCCTGGCTCCGACGGTCATTGCGCCCCTCTATGGTGCCTACAAGGCCCTGCAGGCGTGGCGAGAGCGGCGGGGGACGCTGGAACTGGACCTGCCGGAGCGCAGGGTTGTTCTTGGCGATGCCGGCAAGCTGGGGCGGGTCGAACCCAGGCCGCGCTATGACAGCCACCGTCTTATCGAAGAATTCATGATCGCTGCCAACGTTGCCGCCGCCGAGCAGATCGAAACGGTGGGGCAGCCGTGCATGTACCGCTTGCACGATCAACCCTCGCCGGACAAGCTTGATGCCTTGCGCGACTTTCTGGCAACCATCGGGCTGAAGCTGTCCAGGGGGCAGGTTCTGAAACCCCAGCACTTCAATCAGATCCTGGCCAAGGCGGCTGGCACGCCTCAGGCGCATATCGTCAACGAAATCGTGCTGCGCAGTCAGGCCCAGGCCGAATACAACCCCGCACATATCGGCCACTTCGGGTTGTGCCTGAGTCATTATGCCCACTTTACCTCGCCTATCCGTCGTTATGCCGATCTCCTGGTGCATCGCGCGCTTATCGCGGGTTTGCGTCTGGGGGAGGGGGCGCACTCTCCCGATTCCTTAAGTCAGTTCGCCGATATGGGGGGCCATATTTCTGCCACCGAGCGCCGCGCCGCCGCCGCCGAACGCGAGGCGGTGAACCGCTATGCCACCGCGTTCCTGGCCGCTCATGTCGGCGCCACTTTTTCCGGCCGTGTCAACGGTGTGACCCGGTTCGGGCTGTTCGTGACCCTGGATGAAACCGGCGCCGACGGCATCCTTCCCATGGGAGCCCTGGGCGATGACTATTTCGTCCATGACGAAGCCCGCCATTGTCTGACTGGTCGCCGCACGGGCCGTACCTTTCGCCTGGGTGACGCCTTGATGGTACGCCTTGAGGAGGCCGACCCGATTACCGGCAGCCTGGGCTTTGTTCTGGATGATGGGACAACCCAAAACCGGGGGACACGTCGCGCCCTCCGGTGAGTATTGCTACATTGAAGCAGCGGGCTTCCGCCCACACCTGACCGGGGCTATGCCCCGAACCCCCTTATTAATAGAAAAAAGGGGACTTGGGGCATAGCCCCAAATAGGGTTTGGGGCGATAGCCCCAAGGGGGCGGTCATTGACCTAGTCCCCCAAACCTATTGATTGGCAGATCTGGCAATGGATTTGATTGCCCCGCGCGGTTGCCCGGACATTTCGCCAATTTTTCGATCCTGAGCCTCGATCATCCCCCGAGCCACAGAATCGCCATCCATGCCGGTCAACTCGCTGCTCGGTATTTTGCGGTTGGAAGTGCGCGAGCCGTCTTCGTATAGAACGTCAAACAAGACAAACGCGTTGTCGGTCGGCTTCTTGCGGGCCATTGCCCTTTTCTCCAGGTTAATTTTTCAAAGGATCGGATGGCGGCATCATTGCCGCCAAACCTCAGTCAGCAAGCGTTATCGACACGGCCTCACGCCCTTTTTGGGTAACGGCCACGCGCATG
>JADFXL010000083.1 GCA_015233585.1 Alphaproteobacteria bacterium
GGTTGGCAGAGGGCCGATGCCGTCGCCGCGCTCGGTGTCGCTCTTTTCGTGTTCCACGCTGGTTACGATATGGGAAAGCGCACCATCGAGGTGCTGGTGGATGCCGCCCCGGAAGGGGTGGCGGAGGAGGCGGCGCGGATCGCCCGTTCGTCGCCTGGGGTGGTGCGGGTGGACCGGGTGCGGGCCAGGCCCGCAGGAAACATGGTCTTCGTCGAGGTCGGCATTCGGGTGAGCCGAACCTTGGCTCTTAGCCGAGTCGCGGCGATCAAGCAGGAGGTGGCGAACCGTATCCGCCTCGGCATCGACAAGGCCCAGCCGTTGATTCACACCAAGGCGATCGCCCTGGACAGCGAGTCGATTTCCGACACCGTCCGGGTTGTGGCCGCCGCTCGCAGCCTGTCGGTTCACAATATCGACGTTCGGGATGTCGGGTCGCAACGGCATGTGGATCTGGAAATCGAGGTCGATGATCGCCTGACCATCAACGATGCGCACGAGCAGGCCTCTGGACTCGAACGCGCCATCGGCACCGAACTTGGCAACGATGTCATCGTCGTCACGCATATTGAGCCGCGCACGGTTCATACGGTCGAGGGCAGTTCGCTTGACCTGGCCGTTCTTACCAGGATCGAGGCCTTGGTTCATGATATCGCGGTGACTCTGCCTTCGGTGGTGGGGGTGCATCGTGTCCTGGCCCAGGACAGTGCCGAGGGTATTTGCCTCTCGTTCCATTGCCTTTTTGAGGAACACACGCCGGTGCGCAAGGCGCATGACGCCACGGCCCGGTTTGAGTACCTGATTCGCGAGAAAATGCCGGCGCTGGATCGAATCGTTGTTCATGCGGAACCGACGGACCACCAGGATTGAACGAGTCGCAGGCTGATTCTCAGCAAGAGATCATGATACTAACGTGACTCATAGGCGGAATATGTACTATAGAGTGTTTTATTGGAAAGTTGATTCCAAAAGTGGCGGGGGGGGGGCTGCGCCCTTTTTATAGGAAAGGGGCACGTTGATAGAGATGTTGCGTTATTTTTGTAAATTGATTAATTTTTGTTGAGATTATTAGTTAATCTCCATAAAAAAAGGGACAGCATAGGTCATAAATCAGGGGGGAGAATGGCATGGCGGTGATGGCTTCAACGGCAGTGGCCGACAAGGTTATGGTAGATTTGGCTGGGGGTGAGACGTTGAAGATCGTTGGGCCGGCCTCGATCAAGATGAAAGGTATCGAATTGGCGACCACGGCTGCCGGTAAAGGGGTAGCCGTCACGGGAGCGAAGGCGGTGACAGCCGCTGCGACGATTGGAACGGCTGCGGCCGCTCCGGTTGGCGCCGCCCCGGTTGCTACTGCGGCCAAGGTGGCCAAGGCGGCAAAGGTGGCTGAGATCGAGAACGAAACCGCTGTGGTGACCAAGACTGCGGCTGCCAAGGGCGGCGCGGCCGGTCCGGCCGGGACCAAGGCGCTCGCCGCTGGCAAGGGCGCCGGGGCCAAGGGGGCTGCTGCCGCTACCAAAGGAGCCGCCGGGGCTGGTAACGTCATGACGGTGCAAGCCGCCGCTCGGGCCGGAGAAATTGAAATTGTTGCCGCCAAGGGCGCGGCCGGGGGCAAGGGGGCTGTCGCTGCGGTCAAGACCGCCGGAGGCAACGCCGCCGTTACCACCGCAACCACCGGCGGGGCCGCATCGGCGATGTCCGGTGGCGCGAAAGCTCTTGCTACCGGCGGCACGATCTGGACTGGCAAGGGAATGAGCCTGGGCCTGGGCCTGGGCCTGGGTGCGTGGGGTCCGATTGCCCTGGGCGCCGTTGGTCTGATCGCGGCTGCCGCCGTGTATGGCTACGTTCGCAAGCACCGGAACGACGGTTTGCAGACGGATGAAGAGTTGCAGGAAGCGATTTCCTAATAGCCGGCGCGCGAGAGAAAGGATTCGAAAATGTCAGACGCAACTGTTGTTAGCCGAGGCGGATGGAATGTTCGCCTTATGGCGGCGCTGAGTTACTTTGGGATACTTTGCTTCGTCCCGCTTGTCGTCAACAAGGACGATGAGTTTGTGGCTTTCCACGCGAAGCAGGGTCTCATTCTGTGGGTGTGGTCGATGCTGGCAGTTCTTTCCCTTTACGTGCCAGGTATCGGGCGCCTGCTGTTCGAGGTCAGCACGTTCGGTGTTCCGGCCTATTCGCTGATCGGGCTGGTCGCGGTCATGCTGAACAAGGCCTGGAAGTTGCCCGGCGTCTACGAACTGGCCAGCAAGATCTGATATATTTTTCGTTCCCAATCCGGGGCCGAAGCGAACGAACCGCGCTCTCCGAGGTGGAGGGCGTGGGTTTGTTTTTTGTAACCTATGGCCATGAGAGAGCGGGAGACGCGATCTATACGCTGTAATTGGTTATGTATCCAGTTTGCTGCATAAGGCGAGGTTCCTGAATCTGAGACTTAAGATTCGTGCATTTGTGTCTTGTGCGGTATTGGATATGGGGTAATATTTCGGCAGATCTTTCACGACAAGGCGGGCGATGGACAGCACCGGCGTTGGCAAGCTCAAGATCCTTGTGGTTGACCGAGACTTTGCCACTCGCGGCCGGTTCTGTGCGATGCTGCGGAAGCTGGGGGCCGCAACGATCACCGATCTGGCGGAGACGGAGGAGGCGCTGCCATATATGCGGCTGGCGCGGCCCGAAATCGTCTTTTGTCGCTGGGACGAGTCATCGAATAAAGTCATCGCTTTTACCCGCAAGGTTCGCAGGGCCGTCGACGCGCCACATCAGTACGCGGTGATTATTGCCGTCGGTGCCGCCACTCCGGCGGAGATGGCGTCTGCCCGGGATGCGGGCGTGCATGATTTCATGAGCAACGCCGACTCACTCGCCGAATTGGCGCGGGCGATTCGAAACGCGGTAAAGCACGTTCGCTATTTCGTCTCGACCAAAACCTATATCGGTCCCGACCGCCGTCTGGCCAAAGACGAGCCATATGAGGGAGTGGATCGACGTAAATTGCTGCCGTTGCTGGTCGCGCCGCCCTATGCCAAAAAATTTCACCAGATTTGTGGCACGGAGCCAGCGAAAATTGCCGATGCCGGTGTGAATGACGACGGCATGACGATGGAAGAGCGGCGTTTGGCGTTGAAAAAGACGGTCGATGCGGCAAAGCAGGCGGCCAATCCGGTGACGACACCAGCGCCAGTACCATCGGCTTCGGCTTCGGCTGATAAGGGCGAGGAGAAGGCCCCGGCCCCGCCGGTTGTCGTGCCGCGTCCCTCCCCCGTCGTCCCCGCACCGACGCCAAAACCAGCCATTCTCACGCCTGAGCCACAGGCCGCGGCGCCAAAGCCAAAGCCGCAATCCGCAGCACCACCAAGGCCGCTCAATCCATTCCGTGGTGGCGAGGGCGGGGCTGTGCCTGCTGTGCCGCCCCCGCTGAGGATTTCAGATAATGATCGCGCACCTGGTCCCCGGCTGGCCTCTCCCGCGCCGCCGGCTCCCTTGTCGCGCGCTCCGCCCCCCCCTGCTGGAAGGGCGGTTCCTCCGCCGACGGTGAACTATGAACAGGACGCGCCGGAAGAAATCCCGCCGGAGCGACGGCCCGCCGCGCCTGCCCCAGCCCGCCCCGCTGCGGTGGCGGCGTCAGTGCCTGAAGCTGATGCACCGATACCCCCCGCCGCTGCTTCTGTGACGAAGTCCAGACCCAGTCCGCCGCCTCCAGCCGCACCGGCCCGCCCTGCTGTAGTGAGGCCCGCACCCGTGGCAGCAGAGGCGCCCGAGCCACCGACGGCGTCTGCCGCTCCTGTGGCGGAGGCCGGATCCAGTCCGCCTCCAGCCGCGCCCCGCTCAACTCCCTCCCCGACCGAGACGGCTGGCGCTGCCATTTCCCAACAGGCCCTGCTTGCCATACTTCAGGGGGGGGGGCGCGCCAGAGGCCAGTGACGAGCGGGAGGAAGCTGAAGCGATCCCGGAGACCGCCATGTCCCAGCGCGACGTACTGGCCGCGCTGGGGGCGTCCTCCCCCGTCCCGGATCGTCCAGAAGCCGCCGCTTCCCGGCCGGAGGCGATGTCGCATGACGACGTGATGGCGGCACTCAGCGACTGGAAGAAATCGCGCTCACCCCAGGTGAGCGGCTGAAGGTATTCGCCAGCTTGAAGACAGGGCGGGGCGGCACCTTCGCGGTGTGAGTCCAAAGCGCCTGCGCCCATCTACGAAGAGCTCTACTCGGGGCGAGTGGCGGAATCCGTATTAAATCGTAACTGCCCAGGTACCCTGATATCAGGCGAACACTTATTCATGATAATTAACCAAAAGTGGTAAGAACGAGGGCCAATCATGTGAAACATGCCTGCGGCATGATGGCCCTCGCGCTCCCCATTTATCTTATTAACGGGGAGCGTGAGGGGCCAAGGCCCCTCGCATCCTTATCTTCTGGTTGATTTTCCATCATAGATATTTTCTGATTTATGGGGTGCCTGGGCAGTTACATTAAATTTCCCCCAGGGCAGCAAGATAAAGAGCCAGCAGTTCCTCTTCTTCCTCGCGCTCCTGGCGATCCTTTTTTCTAAGCGCGATGATCTTTTTCAATACCTTGACTTCGAAACCCTGTCCTTTTGCCTGGCCGTAGACATCCTTGATATCGTCCTGAAGCCCTTTTTTTTCTTCTTCAAGACGTTCAATGCGATCGATAAATTGCCGTAGGGCATCAGCGGCGACGCCGCTAATCTCGCCGCTCTTGTCCTGATCCGCCGCGCGCTTTTCTGTATCGGACATTGGAATCTTGCCTATCCTGCCAACCTAGGCCGCGACCATAGACCCAGTGAAAGCCCGCTGGCAAGGTGAGAGCGATCAAACGGCACGGCAATCGCGCTTAAGCAATCCAGATGATAGCACTGGCCAGATGGTAACACTGACCTCCCGACCATACCCGCTTGGGGGTGTCGGGCCAAAAGATTTACAAAGGCCACCGGCCTTCTGCTCAGGTATGGGCGGAGCGCACATCCATTTGAATGGGATGGCCCCAGATCAGATCGTCGCCGGTTCTACCTCGACGGCGGCCAGGATGCCGTCGAAATCGCCACTACGGAAAGAACGGTTGCGCCGCATGGCTGTGGCCGAACCGGCTGCAGTCGCTCGCCGCAGGGTGTCCGAAAGCGAAAGCCCATCCAGCAAACCGCTGACCAGCCCGGCCATGAAGGAATCACCGCTGCCCACGGCACTGGTGGTGTGAATGACCGGAGGGCGAACCCGCCAGATCCCCTCCTCGGTCACCGAAATCGCACCGGCGCGACCCAAGGTAACGACCACGGCCCCGATGCCCTCGCGCCGAACCTCGACGGCGGCTCCCGCCGCTTCCCTCGCCGTGCGGATCGGCCGACCTAAAAGCTCGCCAATTTCCTCGGCATTGACTTTTACGCCGGTAGGAACGCCACGCACGGCGCTTGCCAGCGCGGCGCCGCTATTATCCACCCATACCGGCAGGCCCCGATTACGTAACTGCCGCACCATATGAGCCAGACCTTCGGGCGCGGCGCCGGGCGGCAGACTGCCACAGACGCAAACGCAATCCGCATGTTGAGACTCGTACAGCACGTCTTCGGTCAGCTTGTCCCAGTTGGCTTCGGTAATGACCGGGCCTGGCGCGTTGATCACCGTGGCCTCACCGCCATTGGGTTCGACGACGATCATATTGGTGCGAGTTTCGCCGTCAATCCAGGTCCAGCGGCACTCCAGCCCCTCGCGCTCGGCCATTTCCGCAGCGGCCCGGCCTGCGTGACCGGCGAGGAACCCGGCGCAAACCGTCTCAGCCCCCAGGAGTTGCGCCGCCCGCGCCACATTGACACCCTTGCCCCCGCAACCAACCAGAACGTCGGTGGCTCGCCACACCTCGCCGACGGCAAAGCCAGGAACCACCAGCGTCCGGTCAAGGGACACATTGGGAGTAACACAGAGGATTCTGCTCGGCCGTTTCATGCCGTCTTCCCACCGCGTTTGCATTACCAATTCATAACAGTGCCACGCATTTTCCCGATGCGATAGACTAAAGAAATAGAATTTGTAATTTTGATGGATCAGGGGGGGTGTCCATCCTATTTCAACGGTTTGGGAGGGGCGGGCAGGCGTGGCTGGATCGCGGCGAGGAACTGCGCCGCCACTACATCTCCACCTTCGGCGGACAGGTGAGCACCGTCAGTGGTGGTAACAAGCTTCGCCGCGATCGTCACCCCTGAAAGATCGACGAGAACCGCGCCGTGCAGGCTGGCCTGACGGGTTACAGCCTCGTTGAAGGCGCGCACGCGCTGCGGCGTCAGCGATTCCGGCTGGGTGCGGATCGTACCAGGGATTCCGATCCCATCGGGCATCGTGCCCACCACCACCAATGCCGTCGTGTTGTTGTGCAGACGTTCGAGAGCCACACTTAAGCCAGACTCGAAATCCACCACATCGCGTCCGGCGAGGAGGTCGTCCGCTCCGGCCCACAGAGTCACCAGACGTGGCTGACGCCCCGCCAGGAGCAATGGAAGCAGGGCATCGTTGACCGCGTCAATGGCCCCGTCGGCCGCGCGGAGATCGATAAGGTCGATGGTTCTTGTTGGTCCTTGGAGGGCGTCACGAATCCGGACGACGTAATCGCTCCCAGCAGCGCCAAGGGCCACATAGACAAGCGTGCTTGCGGGTTTCGTCTGGGGTGGGGGGGTGTCGCAGGACACCACTCCGATGAGGACCAGAACCCCCATGGCCACCGCTCGCCCTGCTGCGATGACACCCCGTCCTGTTCTCATGACATCTTTGTTCTCATCGGTGATCCAGTGGAGCTGGAAGAGAATAGCCCGAAGTGAAAGAACGAGGGCCTGAGGCCCTCGTGCTCCCCTACAGCCGGGCTGCCAGCCAGATCGCGAGTCGTGAACCCGTCTTTATGGCCATGCCCAGCACAGGATAGGCCGGGTGGCGTGTTCCACCGTGTTCAAGGGCGATTTCCCGGTGTTCCATCTCGTCATCCCGGAATTTTTCGATGGTGGCCTTCAGGTCCACCTCGCTATCGCCCAGGCGCTCCGCCTGATTGAGGTAATGCTCTTCGATGACCTCCTCCACCGCCACAGTACATGCCATGGCGGCCCCTTCCCCCATGAGGGCGGTGCCGGCACCCAGGGCATACCCCAGGGCACCCCATAATGGCTGCAAGACGCTGGGCCGAACCCGGCGCTCCACCAGCAGGCGCCCAAAAACCTGGAGGTGCTCCTGCTCCTTGGCTTCCATCTGTTTGAGGGTGGAGGCTACGGTGCGGCTGCCGAGCACGGCCATCTGGCCCTGATAGATGCGCACGGCCCCAAATTCGCCCGCATGGTCGACCCGGATCATGCGCGCCAACAAATCCCCAACGGGTGGGTCGCCCAGTCTGCGCCGCAATCCTTTGTGTCCGTCCTCATCACCCATCACGTTTTCCCCCACCACTGGGACCGCAACACCGCGCCAGCACAGGCGAAAGCCAGCGCCAGCGACGCGAGACCATTGTAACCCGCAATCGACAGTCCGAACAGAGACCATTGCACAACATCGCACGGAACCTCGTGAGGATGCTCGATGGCGCGGTTGAGGGCCTCGATCGTCAATGCAGCCCCGCTGTCCTGTGCCGTGCTGGTGTCGCAGGTTGCCGCTTTCCACCAATGGTGTTCGACCCCAACGTGATAGAAGGCGATCATGGCATTGATGGCGAAAGCGGCGGCGCACAGGCCCACCAAGGTCCGCCGGACGCGCGCCGTCCTGTGCGCCAGAGCCACGGCAGCCAGGATCGCCGCCACGCCATACGGAACGCGTTCAATCAGGCACAAGTGGCAGGGCTGTAAACCAAACCCGAACTGAGCCACCAGCGCCGTACCCAGGGCTGCAAGGCCAACGGCCAGGATCGCCGCCGGGACCAGTCGAGCCGGTGCGCGAGGATTTGTTTCCATGAGCAAGGCTCACAATACCTTGAGGATCAGAAACCCACCGACCAGGAGCAACAGAAATGCAACGGTCACCAGCCCCAGGCGACGTTCGATGAAATCCCGGATCGGTTCGCCAAACCACCACAGCAGACCCGTCACCAGAAAAAAACGCATCCCCCGTGCTCCAATCGACGCCACGGTGAAGGTAGCGAGGTCGAGTCGGGTTGCTCCCGCTGCAATGGTGATGAGCTTATAAGGAATTGGCGTCATGCCTTTGGCCAGCACGATCCACCCGCCATAGTGGTTAAATGTATCCCGGAACCCGGTGAACTGGCTCTCCAGGTGATAGACCGCGATGATCCATCGCCCTACCGTCTCGAACAGGAAATAGCCGATGGCATAACCCAGGTATCCGCCGATCACGGAAGCCAGGGTACAGACGGCAGCATACTGCCAGGCCCGCTCGCGCCGCGCCAGCACCATGGGAATGAGCAGGGCGTCAGGCGGAATCGGAAACACCGAACTTTCGACGAACGACACTAACGCCAGCCATACCATCGCATGGCGATGCCCGGCGAGCCTCAGGGTCCAGTCATATATTCTTTTCAGCACAGCCAGCCCTCCACGGAAGATCCGTTTAGCAGGCTTGTTGTTACCACACAATCGTGTTGGTGTTCAGGCAAGTTGGTGATTATGGCAAATCCCGTGGCCCACACAGGAAATAGGGCAATATGAGCAGGCCATCTTCCATCCTGGCAGGCCAGCGGCGGCGCCGTTCTTGTTGAATGGTGACGAGGGTCGCGGCTTTCTCGGCATCGCGGGGCCAGCTACCTGACTTGTCCGGCGCGGGGGGTTGCCCAAGGTCAACACGCCGGGCTTTGACGACCCGAGCCGCCGCTCGCAGGGTCTCGAAGTCAATGCTGCTCGTATCAAGGCGATCATCCGCCATCGCTTCCTCCAGGTTTCCCACGGGTAAAGGGTTCGAGGAATGCTTCCAGTTCCGCCAGGAAGCCTTCTTTCTCCGCCTTGGCCCGGAGATAGTCGAAATCGATGTTCCGTCCGGTTTCCAGGGCTGTTTCCAGAATTTGCCCCGCCCACAGCGCGGCATCCCGCACCTTCCAGAAAACGGAAGCCGCCAGGCGGTCGGCAACGATGTCCTCCACCCCGACAATACGGACCACTAACCCGTACGGCGTCTTGACATCAATCATCAACGCTTGGTTCTCAATCGAGCTGTTCACGCCCTCGCCACGCCAATCCACCCATAAATCAAGATCTGGTGCGCCCCTCAAGCTCGATCCTTGACGTGACGGCGGAAAGCCAAGGGCGTCAAGGGCGCTGTCGATAGCCCCGCGCGTGCCTTTGATGTCGATGTCACGGGTCATATAGCCGCCGGAAGTCCACAACTCGACGACCATGCCGCCCACCACGAACGGTGGAGCGCATCCCATAGCCTCCACCCAACTTCGCACCCAGCCGACAAGGAGCAGGTGCCGTGTCGCCGGATCACGTTCGGCAAGAAGAAGTTGACGCATGGTGGCGGAGTCAATCATGAAACCATCTTAGCCCAATCCCCGGTAGGTAACCAGTCTGCGCCTCATTCTTGACACGGCAGCAAGCATGAGGTAGGGCGGGGAGCAAGCTGTTTAACCCTGGAAAAGGTTCTCGCCATCATGCGTAAGAAGGTTGTCATAACGTCGTCGTGGGGCGATACCATCGGCTATTCGCGGGCGGTGCGCGCGGGTGATCTTGTTTTTGTCTCGGGAACGACCGCAAGCGGACCTGACGGTAACGCGCTTCATCCCGGTGACGCGGGCAAACAGGCCGAAGTCATTCTGGAGCGCATCGGGGCCGCTCTGAGCGAACTTGGCGCCGGCCTGGAGGACGTGGTGGAGACGCGGGTCTACGTGACCGACATTGCTCAATGGCTGGACGTGGCTCGCGCTCATGGCACCGTGTTCAATACGATCCGTCCAGCGACGACGATTGTTCAGGTGGCAGCTTTGGTCGGAACCGGCCTTCTGGTCGAGATATCGGCAACCGCCTCACTCGCCAAGGATTGATTTGTTGTGCTCTACCCGCTCTATTGATTAATGGAGCGTTTGGAGTCGGCACGCCGCAGGCGTGTCTACGGTGCGCCACGCCGCAGTTGTGTCTACGGTGCGCCGGCCCCAGGCGGTTTGAACGATGGAGCGTTCGCTCTCAGTCCTTGCTGTCGGAGCCGCCGCCACGGTCATCGCGCCGTTTTCCGTCCAGGTCGCGAGCTGCCCGCTCGAATTCCCGTTTCTGTTCATCCCATTTGGACGTGGGCAGGCCGAACTTGGCACGGTTCTTGGATGCCGTGCCCGCCTGTTCGGCGCGAGCACGCCGTTTGCGCTCCTGGCGCAGGTTAATGACTTCCCCCATGACTTTTCACCTCACCATTCCCGTCCAGCGAAGAGGATGGGCCGACTCGGATCGTGGTTCCCTGGGTCCATAGCCCTGGGGCCTAGGATACCACGATCCCGTCGTCGTTACGATGAGGTCTTTTGCCACCACCCCGTACGTCGAGGCGCGGGTGGAGCCTCGGGGGTCGGCAAGGGGACCGATTTTTCAAGGACAGGCTCTGGCTCAGGTGCGTTCTCTGGCTCAGGTGCGTTCTCTGGCTCTGGGGCAGGCTCTGGCTCTGACTCGGGTGCCGTGGACAAAGAGGGGTGATCGTCCACCGTAACCGGTTCCTCGGGGCTGGACTCGGCCAGCACCTTGGGGACTCGGCGCGGTTTCCTTGTGGCGGGGGGCGGAATGGCGGCTTCCTGGCCTGCATTTTCCGGCGTTTCGTCTGCCCGTTCGGTGGGGATTCCAGGGTCCGCCTTGCGCCGGCGCGAGGGACGCGCGCGGGGTGCCGGTGCAATGGACAGGGACTCGGCGAGTTCCGCTGATTCCGGTGCGGCCGGGGCGTCGGCAGTCTCCGCCGCCATCAAAGCCGCGCCATCATCGCTAACGGATGACGAGGCTTCATCGTTTCCGTTTATGGCATGTTCTTCCAGAGCCAGGGCCGGTTCATCAAAAGCCTGGGCTTGTTCATCAGACACCTGGGCTTGTTCATCAGACAATTGTCCGATCTGGGCAGGATCTTGAGTGGTGCGGCGACGTTTGCGCCCACCCCGTTTCCCCCGGCGGCGCGAAAGCCTGGGCGTCGCACCGTCACCGTCCGTGTCGGTCGATGTTCCGGATTCGGTGACTTCTTCCGCACCT
>JADFXL010000084.1 GCA_015233585.1 Alphaproteobacteria bacterium
GATGCCTTTCATCAGCACCACCCGCTCCACCGCCGAGGTCGCCGACAGCATATCCATGACCTCGCGCAGGTAGGGGGTGCGGGCGGTGCGCCAGCGGCCGGGCTCGGCCGAGGTTGGGGGCAGGATGCGGTTGCGGTCGGCCCACTCGCTGACCGGCATCGCGCGGTCGGGGCGCAGACCCTCGCACAGGATGGTGCGTGCCCAAAAGGTGGTGTCGGAGGTCTCGCTCATGCGGATTCGATCCTCGGCTGGGCAAGGTCGGACAGTTGCTCACGGACGTGGCGGTCCAGGAGCGCGAACACGGCGCCGGCATCGCCCTGGACCTCGGCGGCGAGCAGGGGCGCCACCCGCCGCGACCACGCCAGCCACGCATCCCGCTCCTGGCGCGCCCAGGCAAACAGTTCGCCACGGATGACGTTCCTGGAGACCAGTTCGCCCTTCTCCTTCTCCAGGTCGAGCTTGGCCCGCTGGACCCGGACCAGATCGAGCATCCGGCGGATTTCGGCGTGGCTCATGTTCATCGGGGTGGCCGGGCGCGGTGGTTCCGCTGGCGCTGGGGTTGGTGCTGAGGGTGCCAGTCGTGGGGTTGGAGGGGCCTGTCTGGTACCCCTGCGGTGGGAGCGGTCGAGGGTATCTTCCATCCAGGCCAGCGCCGGTTCTGGATCGATCTTGCCATCCGGCCGCACCGGCAGGCCCAAGGCAATCAGCTGGCTGATGCGGGCGGCCGAGAGGTTGACCGAACGCGCAAAATCCGACTTGGTCATCGTGGTGTCGGTCATGGAGGCGCCCATTTAAGTCTTAAGTTAAGTCTTAAGTCAAAATCAGCCCGGACGCTACCGAGCTTAAGGGGTTGGCATACCCTCAGTTGATTTTCGCAGACAGGAACCAAGCGGTCAACGTGTATGATTTGGTTGGCCACGACATGAACTGGCGATTGATTGTACCTCGTGGAAGCCTATTGTAATGTTTTGTCGATCTCCTGCGGATTTGCTTCCGGGCCATGCGTTTTGTGCAGGTCTTGGCGTTCTGCCCGCGACCCAGGTCACGGGTAAATATCGGAAGCCGCTTCCGATTTGCTTACCACCCCCTCAGCAGCCGTCGTCCCTCCGGCCCAGCCACAGCCGCACCGCCTCATCGCAGTCCTCTGGGATCAACCCGTCCAGGCCGTGGTCCTCGAACACCTGGAAGAAGCTCGGTACCGGATGGGTGATGCTGGCGGGGTGAGTGTGAACAGCGACGACGCGGCACCTGGGAACAGCAGCAGGAGGCGGAGGGGCCGGACGTACCGGTGTCGGCACCGCCGGCTTCGGAGGCACGACTGTCGTCGTCGGCGCGGCATTGGTGTTCGCAGCACCAGCGGCACCGGCGGCCTTGGAGGTCAGGTTGCTGGCGGCAGCCATTGCTACGGATGCCCAGTCGATCATCGTGCCCTCCATCATCGGCCCGGCCGGTTAGGGTCCGGTTAGGGGTCAGTTAGGGTCTGGTTTCCAGATCCTGTTGTTTTCGTTGAGACAATTCCCAGGTTAGGGTATCAGGCCCAACTTTTTATATATAGGGGAATCGGTTGTATTACCCCATTACCCTTTCAACCATTTCCCTGCTTTATAAAAGTTGGCCATCACACCCTAACCTGGGAATAGACTGAACGATTTCAGAGGCTTGTAAATTTCCGACCCTAACTGACCCCTAACTGACCCCTAACTATGCCCTAACTGGATTTTCGGATACTGCTTATGATCACAAGGCCGCGAGCCTGAGCCCGAGCAGCGTCGATTTGTTGCCGGGGCGGATCAGGCGGACCTCGGGGCGGTGGGCGATGACCCGCTGGGCGAAGGTGTTGACCGCCGGCAGGGTGTCGCCGCGATAGCCTTCGCCGGTCGCCCACTCCCGGAAGGCGGCGAAGGCGTCGCGGGTCAGCAGGCGGCTGGCATATTCGCCGGTTTCGATAATAACGGTGTCGAGCCAGCCCTGGATCGGATCGGCGCCCAGGCACCAGTGGGCGAGGACGGCCCGGCAGGTCTCCGGCTCTTCGTAGCGACCGCGCCGGATCAGGCGGGTGGCGCCCTGGACCGCCCAGTCGAGCAGCAGGTCGGCCTCCTCGATGGCGATGCGCTGGCCGATGGCATCGACGCGCTCATGGTCGGGAATCACGCGCTTGAACGGAACGACATTTCCGGCCGACGCTTGCCGCTACGTGGCGGGTAGTCACACCCCCAGAACGGCAGATGCCGTCCCGCGTTCATCAGTGCCCAAGCGGGGCATGGGGTCCGGGGTTGCAGGTTGTCCCGATAATGTGCCCCCTGAGCGCTTCAGCTTGTGCTAACATTCTGGGGCCATTTCATCATCGGTTGCAAAGCCATGGCCGAAGTAGTCACCATCAAGCCGGCCATGGCCGGACGCTTGGGCATCCCACGACCGCAGGCTTACCAGTCCGCCGACGCTCCGTACTCACCGCCTGATCAGACCCTGGTCTTACTCAAGAGTTCGGTGATCGGCCTCCACCTACTCGTGTGACGACCGTCACCAGTGCATTGACCCGACCATGCCAGAAACCATCAACGGCACACATTAGGAGGAAGTAGATGCGCCTCGGTTCTTTCCGGTTTGCAGTCATGCCGGCGCTTTCCGCCGTCATGTTCGTTTTCAGTGTTGCAGCAACCGCAGACGCGGCTGTGCTCGCAACATCTGGCTCGTGCTATATGGGCACGTACCAACGCCCAGACGGAGCCTATACTACACAGTGGTATCTTTTCGTCATAGACGAAAAGAATGGGCTCTATGTCGGCATATCCAAAGACGGCGCAAAAAGGACAACCGTCAAGGTTCCATTAGATACGAAAGGGGGCGAGGTATTGTTCCCCACCCCGCTCGGCGAAGCTACCATGAGAACGACTTCGCTTTCTTGGATCGGGGATAAGGGCGGCAATACGCAAACATCGGCGGTCTCGCCGTGTCCGCGCGATGTCGTCGCCAGAATGACTTCCGAGGCAGCCACAGCACCGGTCATTATGAAGACTCGGGTGGCAAATGCCATCAGCGATGCCGAGGCACTAAGTGATGGCACCTATTACGGGAGCTACGCTTACAATAATTGTAACTTGAGCTTACATAATAATTGTAGCGGAACGATTCAGCTTACGATTCGTGGCAACGGTCAAATTGCAGACGTAACCACTACCAAGACAGATGGGCGGTATTCTGGAACGAGATTGTCTTATTCAGGTCTGTCAATCGAACATGATAATTTGACTAGCGTGATCCACTATTCTGGTCAATGGGAACAGTGCGTCCTGTACATAGTTTCATTGAAAGGACACCCATCTGGTGGGAGGTTTAAAGACGAAGGTGGCAGTGGTTCTGCCCCCCTAACGTGGCGATAGATATGAAGTAACAATTAGCGAACATCCTGCATACTAGCGGGTGCATTCTATGTATCATAAATAAAGCGTCGGGTGGCACGGTTATTTGACGTATGATGATTATAAGCCATCTCGGTGAGGTCGGTGATAGTGGTGCGGGTCTCCTGTTTGGGTCTACGTTCGGTGGTCCACAGCCCCCGGTCCCGGAGCGCAACGAGGACCTCGGTCTGGTCGCACCGGCCGGCGTGGCAGTGGACCAGTACCTTGCCCTCGCGCTCCTCGACGGTGAAGCCTCGATACCCGCAGCTCGGGCACATGCCGGTGAAGCTGTGCCTGGTGCGGTCGAGATGCAGGGTCTGAGCGATGGTGGTGGCGGTGATCATGACACCCGCTCCCGCTTTGGGATTAGGAACGGGCTTCCTGAAGGGCAGCGGCTTCCTGGTCGGCAATCCAACGGAGCAGGCTGGACTTGCGGGCGCTGAGGGTGGCGCCGATGCGAAACACCGGCAAGCGGGTGGCCTTGACGCGGCAGGAATCGGCCTCGTAGTACAGACGGCGGCGGGTCCAACCGAGAAACTGGGCGATGGCCGACGCGCCGTTCAACATATCATCGGCCGGGATGGCGTTGCCGTTGGCGGCAGTTTGGTTGGGGAGGGGCTGAGTGGCAATCATTCTTCGGGTCCTCCTTCTTCGGCCAGGAAGATGTCCTGGATGTTGTCCAAGATGTACGCGGTAGGAAGTCCAGTGGCGCGGCGTTGCGCCGCTCGTACGATCATGCTGATGTTGAGGGAGGTCCGGCTGCGGTAGCGCTCGTAACCTGACCTGAGATGTTTGATCGTCGCCTCGACGCGCGGTAGTTTCTCCTTATCTGCCTTCTCCAAAACCTTCTCCCGCTTGGGTCCGTAGTCGGGAATCCAGGGGGCCGGGTTGAACGAGTCTTTGCTGAGCAGCCCCATCGGAATTAGTGGCGAGGACAATCCCAGCGGGGGCATGAGGGGGTTGGGAACGACCAGGAACAGCAGCTTGCGGTTGACGAGTTCGAAAAACCAATCCATCTTGCCGGCGGCCATGTAGAGATTGTCGTAGCTAAAATGATCGTCGGCCGGATCGATCTTCTGTGCGCTGGCAACAAGTCCTTGCCATAGAGAATCTGAAAGCTTCGAGACTACGGTGCCGGTGATTTTAATGTTCCACTGGTAGTCCTCGGCCATCGCACCCGCGACCGCGGCTTTGTAGACATCGAGTGCCGGCCACATTCGCCGGTACCCACCGTGATGCTTGGGAGCGGAGATGGCCCGGACCGCTCCCGCTGCCTGCAACATCCGAAGGCTGGCAACCTGCAGGCCGGTTGCGGCAACGGTTTCCTCATCGCTGAAATAGCCGCGTTCCAGGGGCGGCTGGTCGAGGTGGAGCAAGGGGTTGTCTGGATCGTCAAATCTGGCGGCCATTGGGTTCGATCCGGAATGTGAGGGAAGTCTGACAGAGGTTCGGTAAGGCGTCAACAGCACTTGATGTGTTGTACCGCATGTGATAAACCACTGTCAATGTTTCCCATTTGCTCCACGGATCGGGAGCCGACAACCGACCTCTGCCGGGCAGAGGGTGCCGCCAGGGCGACCGACTCGGGAGATTTGACGATGGCCTCAATCAGGAAACGGACGCTGCCTTCCGGTCTGAATCGCTGGCAGGTCGACTTCTACGATCAGAGGGGCAAACGCCGGGGCAAGCTGTTCGAGCGCAAGAAGGATGCCGATGCCTTCCTGGTGAAGGCCAGAGCGCAGGTGGCGGCCGGTACCTATATGCACGACAGCGACAGCCCGACCGTGGCGGAAATTGCCCAGGGTTGGCTCGATCATTGTGCCGCCCGTCGCGATGCTGGAAGGCGCATGGAGAAGGCCACCTATCGCGACTATGCCGACAAGGTGCGCCTCCATCTGAACGACGGCGAGGTCGGCATCGGCACCCTCAAGCTCTCCCGTCTGACCCGCAAGGAGGTGAACGCCTTCCGCGACCGTCTGCTCGCCTCCGGCCGCTCCGAGGCGATGGTGCGCAAGGTGCTGGGGGTGCTGCGGCTGATCCTGTCCCACGCCATGGACAACGGGCAGGTGCCGGGCAATGTCGCTCAGGGGGTGAAGGTGCTGCGCGCCAGCCGGGTCGACACCAAGATCGCCGTGCCGGCCAAGAAGCAGGTGAAGGCGCTGATCGATGCCGCCTCCGGCCGGATGCGCCCGCTGCTGATTATCAGCGCGCTCTGCGGGTTGCGGGCGTCGGAGGCACGGGGGCTGCGTTGGCAGGATGTGGATTTCGCCGAGGGCTTCCTGCACATTCGTCAGCGGGCGGATTTCTATTGCGAGATCGGCGAACCCAAGTCGGCGGCCGGGCAGCGTTCGGTGCCGGCCGGGCCACTGGTGCTGAATGCGCTGAGGGAGTGGAAACTGGTTTGCCCGCAAGGGGAGCACGATCTGGTGTTTCCGGCCGGGGACGGCTCGGTCTCCGACCACAACAACACCATGCGCCGCTACTTCAAGCCGCTGTGCGCGCGGCTGGGGTTGGACCTGCGCTGGCACGACCTGCGGCACTTCGCGGTGTCGCTCTGGATCGAGCAGGGCTTCAGCCTCAAGGAGGTGATGACCTTCGCCGGCCACGCTTCGGTGCAGATGACCATGGAGCGCTACGGCCACCTGTTCCCCAGCCCCGACCACCAGAAGGCCATGGCTCTGGTCGAGCAGCGGCTCTTCGGATAACGCCTTGCCCGCCGGTCCTCGGGCGCGTAGACTCTGACTGGTCAGTCTGGTTTGGAGCGCCCGATGCCGCACACATGGCAGCTGCAGGAAGCCAAGGCCCGGTTCAGCGAGGTGGTCAAGCTGGCCGGCAGCGAGGGGCCGCAGGTGGTCACCTGTCGCGGCGTCGAGACTGCCGTGGTGCTTTCGATGGCGGAGTACCGGCGCCTCGAAGCCAACCGTCCCTCGCTGGTCGATTACCTGATGGCCGGGCCGAAGCTCGACGACGACACCATCGCCGTGATCAACGACCGCTCCCGCGACACCGGCCGCGAGATCGAGCTGTGACCTATCTCCTCGACACCAATGTGGTCTCCGAGGTGAGGCGCAAACTGCCCGATGCCAACGTCCTGGCGTGGTTCCGCCGCACCGATCCCGCCGCCATCCGCCTCAGCGTCCTCACCCTGGGCGAAATCGTCAAGGGCGCCGAGAGCCTCGCCCGCCGCGATCCGGCCGCTGGCCAATCCCTGCGGAACTGGCTCGACGGTCTGCGCCTCCATTATGCGGATCGCCTGCTCGGCGTCGACGGCGCGGTCGCCGAAACCTGGGGCCGCCTCTCCGCCCAGCGCCCTCTGCCGGTGATCGACGGCCTGCTGGTCGCCACCGCCCTGGTTCACAACCTGATTCTGGTCACACGGAATGTTTGCGATGTTTCCGGAATGGGTGTAACCGTCGTTAATCCATGGAACGAATAAGTACCGGATAGCGACTATCGTAGATAGCAACGCGACAGCGACATGCGACACAGGAAAGCGGGCAACTATTTGATACCAAAGGGGAATCGTGCGCTTCCCATGGGCCTCATAACCTGAAGGTCGTCAGTTCAAATCTGGCCCCCGCAACCACTTCTAAAGTATAACACGCTCTCCGGCCCGGATTTCCTTGGAAAAAACCAAGGAATTCCGGGCCTTTGCGCGTCGACCTGCCCACTGCCGAGACCTCGTGGAGAGCCCGTTCTCTCCTCTCTGCGCCCTTATTCTCTGAAACCTGCCCACTGCCCGATTTCAGTAGGGAGGCTGCCCACTGAAAGCAAATCAATGACTTAGCGCAGTAGGGAGCCTGCCTACTTTTGAAAAGCGGGGTGGGTGGCGAAGCTTACAGTAGTTCGAATATTTGGTTCAAGATATTCGGCTTCTCTGCCTCTTCACAGGCACTCTACACCCTGTTCACGCCGCTGTGCGTCGTCGTCCGAGGCCAACGGCGAGGGCCAGTTTGGACCGCTTGGCGGCATAGTTGGGTGCCACCATCGGGTAATCGGACGGTAGGTTCCATTTGGCCCGATAGGCATCGCGCGTCAGGTCGTGATCGGAGCGCAGATGGCGCTTGAGCATGGCCAGGGGCTTTCCGCACTCAAGGCAGACGATCTGGTCGGGCCGAACCGATTTTTTCACCGGCACGGCCGGCGTCGGGGTCGCTGAGGCCAACGCCACGGCGCTCTCCGGAGCCTTCGTACCTGTGAGTGCCCGATGGACGGTCGCGACCAGGGCAGGCAGGTCGTCGACAGAAACGATGTTTTGGCCGACATAGGCGGCGACGATCTCGGCGGTCAGTCGGTGGGGCTGGTCGTCGGTGGGCTTAGAGTCGGTCATGACGTGGTCTCGGTCCCAGATGGATTGAGGGCGTCGCGCAGGGGCTTGGCCGCCTTGAACTTGACCGTACGGCTGGCTGCAATCTCGATCGCGGCGCCAGTCTGCGGATTGCGGCCGGGGCGGGCAGGGCGGTCGACGATCTCGAAGTTGCCGAACCCATTGAGCTTCACCTCGTCGCCGCGTCCGAGCGCGTCTGTGATCGGCGCCAGCACCGCCGCCACCGCGGCTTCCGCCTGCTTGCGGCTGAGATCGAGAGTGCCGGCCACCGTCGTGACGAGATCGCTATGGTTCATGCCCAGCCCCCTGATTGCCGATCTTGTTTGCCAGATGTTCTGGCCCTCTGCAAGGCAAGGATGACGGTTCACGTAAAGTCGCCACCGGGTTGTCGCTGTGACGGTCAAATCGTCTTTGGTAGCGTGGAGACAAGAGAGCGTGATTGCGACGCCAGCAATGTGATGCATGATTGCTGCGGTACCCTGAGTTGGTGATAATCTTATGAGCTTATAGAAATATCTGTAGCTGCCTGGGCCGACATATGACTTGATCTCTAGCGCAGTTCATGGCGTGGTGTGGAATGTCTTGTCTGGTTCAACCAAGCTTCGGGCGAACTGGGAATTGTCATCACCGGAGACTTGATCATGAGCGAACCGACCACGCCTTCCACTGAAACCCCGGTGGCGCGCAGCTACAGAAAGCTGGTGGCGCTCCAACGCCCGGAATACGGTCTGACCGACGACGCGCGCGCCGCCCGCTGCGACTCCATCGCCGAGGCCACCACTGTTCTGATGCGTCATCCCGCCGAGACGCTCGACGACATCGTCAGCAAGCTCGCCGTTCTCTGCGACCGGCTGCGTGCCGAGGGGGATGTCGTTTCCGAGACCGGCCGCCTGACCTTGCTGATCGCCGAGTCCGCCCGAGCCGACGCGGCGCGGTTGGCGATCCAGGCCGCCGGTTCTCAGGCATTCGGGACAAGCGCGTCCTGACCCGTACTCTTCTCGGCTCTCTGGGGGCATAGAACCGAGAAGAGTAGGTGTGGCTGCCCGTGGTTCATTGTTGTGTGTCACGAACGCGCTCTAAACCAGAAGGGCAGGGTGCGATGCTGTACGAGAGATGAGGTAGGGCCTTGGGGTCGGCGTTCAGGCGCTGATCTCAAACCACTGTAAGCTGCTGTCGTCAAAAGCGATGGTGGTTAGCGTTGCAGAAAAGACGGGGCTATGACTCTGTCAGGTACGATTCAGAGAGACAAGCGTAAGCGAACCGCCGATGAAGTGTCGTAAACCATTGAATGATGTCAAAACCGCGGTGTGATAGTGGCTGCGGGAAGGGTCCGAATGGTTACCTGATTACCGGTCGGGCGGCATCCGGCATGCAGGCGGTGTGAATCTGAATCAGGCTCTTGTGCGGAACGTGAGAACCTGTCGTCCTGATGTTAAGGGAGATGTTCAAACGGCTGAATCCGTGAGAACTAGAGTACCGATGCAGGGCACAGGGGCAGAGTGGCTCGTAGTAGGGATGAAAGTTCTGTAATGGGACCGGACCGAAGGAGCCGCGTTGTTCAGTCTAGAACCAGGAGCAACTGAGTAACAGGAGGAGACCTGTGTTAGAGACAAAACCGTTCGCTATTCCGAAACGCGAGGTCTGGGAAGCCTTCAAGAAGGTGAGGGCCAACCAGGGAGCGGCTGGAGTAGATGGGCAGTCGGTTAAGGACTTTGAGGCTAACCTTGAGAACAACCTCTATAAGCTCTGGAACCGAATGTCCTCAGGGACTTACTTTCCTCCGCCCGTTCGGCGGGTTGACATTCCGAAGGATGGAGGCGGGACGCGGCCGTTGGGGATACCCACGGTTGCCGACCGCGTCGCCCAGGAGGTCGCCAAACGGCACCTGGAACCTCTGCTTGAACCGAAGTTTCATGAGGATTCCTACGGGTACCGGCCGGGACGGTCGGCGATCGATGCGGTCGGGAAGGCGCGCCAGCGGTGCTGGCGGTTCGACTGGACGCTTGACATCGACATCAAGGGCTTTTTCGATAGCATAGACCATGGGTTGCTACTCAAGGCGGTTCGTCATCATACGGACTGTCCGTGGGTTCTGCTCTATGTCGAACGCTGGTTGAAGGCGCCGGTTCAGATGGAGGACGGTAGTATCGTACCGAGAGGGGAGGGGACTCCGCAAGGTGGGGTTGTAAGCCCTATTTTGGCGAATTTGTTTCTTCACTACGCTTTCGACCGGTGGATGACCACAAGTTATCCTCGTATCCCGTTCGAGCGTTACGCGGACGATATCATCTGTCACTGTCGAAGCCTGACGGAAGCTCAGGCACTGTGGGACGCGCTGAAGGCTCGGTTCGAGAGCTGTGGACTTGTGTTGCATCCTGTGAAGACGAAGATCGTCTCCTGTAAGGATTACAAGTATCACGGCGATTTTCCGGACCAGTCATTTGACTTTCTTGGCTACTCGTTTCGGCCAAGATTGATCAGGTGGCCCAATGGTAATGGAGGGGTCTCCTTCTTGCCAGCGGCCAGCCCGAAAGCGCTGAAAGCAATTCGCCAGACGATCCGGGGATGGAGAATGCATCGCTGGAGCAACAAATCCCTGCTTGATCTGGCTCAACAGTACAATCCTTACATCCAGGGCTGGATCAACTACTATAGTCACTTCTACAAATCTGTTCTGTATCCGACGCTGCTTCGAGTAGATGCTTATTTGGTCAAGTGGGCGCGCCAAAAGTACAAGCTCCTACGAAGGAGACCAAAGGCGGCAAGGGAGTGGTTGGCCAGAGTCAAGGCTGCAAATCCACATCTTTTCGCTCACTGGCGTCTAATGTATGGCACTGGTCGAACATCGGGAGCCGTATGACGCGAGAGTTTCACGTACGGTTCTGGGAGCGCACGGGGGTGAGATTCCCTCGTGCGACTCGCTGAGCGAGAGCCTGCAGATACACTTTTTGCTCCGCCCAGATTGCCGGCCACGGTTCCATGAAGTGCGCCAGCCCGATGCCCTTGGGCAGCCGGCCGTCGAGGATGGCCTCGACGATGTCGGGCGCCAGCAGGGTCAGCTTCAGCAGGTTGCCGACGTAGCTTTCATGGACCTTCTCGGCTTCTGCAAGCTGCTTGATCGTGGGATACTGCCGGGTGTCGAGCAGCTTTTTCCAGCGGTAGGCACGGGCCAACGCTTTGACCAGGGTGGCGTCGGCCTTGGGCGGCGGCGGCGCCCAGTCGGGTTCGGTGGCGCCGGCCGGGGCGATGATCAACTTCCGACCGCCACGGCGGCGTAGGCGGAGCGGAACCCAGACCGATAGGATCGAGCCGTCAGCACTGAGGCTGGCCTTGGTCATGGTGCTGCGGGTGGTGTTCGTCATTGCCGGAACTCCTGGGCGAGGGTGGGACGAA
>JADFXL010000085.1 GCA_015233585.1 Alphaproteobacteria bacterium
GTACTACACCCTCAAGCGCCTCGGTCTGGACACCGACCCGTCCACGCGGCGCCCGCAGGACCAGCAAATCGTCTTGTTGAACAGCACGGCGGTCGGCCTCGCCGCCCGCAACCCCGAGGGGGGCGGCTGACATGGCACAGCTTGAAGAACTGACCCCCAACGCCTCGGTCCGGGGCATTCTGCCCAACGGTCTGGTGACCGTGGTCAACGTGCAGTGGCACGGCTCCGCCGCTGTCGAACTAACCTACAAGACGCCTGAAGGTCGGGTCGCCAACGAACTGCTCTACCGCCACGACGAACCCCGAATCGAGGTGGTGACGGTCGGCAGGCCGTGGAGCTTCGATGGCGAAGGCGACCTCTTCCGTCTCGTCTCCGAGGCCCAGCGTATCCGGCTGGCCCATCTCTTCGATCCGGTTCTCGCCGTCCACACCTCGGTGGTGGAACCGTTGCCGCACCAAATCACCGCCGTCTACGAGGCCATGCTGCCGCGCCAGCCGTTGCGCTTCCTGCTGGCCGACGATCCCGGCGCGGGTAAGACCATCATGGCCGGGCTGCTGATGAAGGAGCTGATCGCCAGGGGCGATTTGCAGCGCTGCCTGGTTGTCTGCCCCGGCAGTCTGGCCGAGCAATGGCAGGACGAACTCTATCGGCGCTTCCACCTGCCGTTCGAAATCCTGACCAACGATAAGCTGGAGGCCGCCCGCACCGGCAACTGGTTCCTCGAAACCAATCTGGTCATCGCCCGGCTCGACAAGTTGTCGCGCAACGAGGATGTCCAGCAAAAGCTGCAAGCGCCGGATTGCCGTTGGGACCTTGTCGTGTGCGACGAGGCCCACAAGATGTCGGCGACCATCTTCGGCGGCGAGATCAAGTACACCAAGCGCTACCGCCTTGGCCAGTTGCTGTCGACCCTGACCCGGCACTTCCTGCTGATGACCGCGACGCCCCACAACGGCAAGGAGGAGGACTTCCAGCTTTTCATGGCGCTCCTCGACGGCGATCGGTTCGAGGGGCGGTTCCGCGATGGCGTCCATACCGCCGACGTGTCCGACCTGATGCGCCGGATGGTCAAGGAGAAGCTGCTGAAGTTCGATGCCACCCCGCTCTTCCCCGAGCGGGTGGCCTACACCGTTTCCTACAAGCTGTCGGACGCCGAGGCGCAGCTTTACCGCGAAGTCACCGACTACGTGCGCGAGGAGTTCAACCGCGCCGACGCGCTGGAGAACGACAGGCGGGCCGGAACCGTGGGCTTTGCGCTCACCATCCTGCAACGGCGTCTCGCATCGTCGCCCGAGGCCATCTACCAGTCTCTGCACCGCCGCCGCGAGCGTCTTGAAAGCCGTCTGCGCGAGCTTGAAATCCTCCACCGCGGCGGCGAGGTGGGGGCGGTGATATCGTCGGGCCGCATCCTCGACGCCGACGACGTCGAGGATCTGGACGACGCCCCCGACAACGAGGTTCAGGCCGCCGAGGAGGAAATCCTCGATCAGGCGACCGCCGCTCGCAGCATCGGCGAACTCCGTATCGAGATCGAGACCCTGAAGCGTCTTGAGGCGCTGGCGTCAAGCATCCGCCGGAGCGGCGAGGACAAGAAGTGGCGCGAACTGGCCAGCCTGCTGTCCGAAATCTTCACGAGCGCGGCGATTGCCAACGGGCTTGCCGAGGACGCGGAACCCTATGATGCGGGCGTGCCGATCATCGCCAAGCCGTCGGCGTCGCCCCATCAGAAGCTGGTCATCTTCACCGAGCATCGGGACACCCTGAACTATCTGGATGGGCGGATTTCGTCGCTGCTGGGCCGCAAATCGGCGGTCGTGGCGATCCACGGCGGCATGGGCCGGGAGGAGCGCAAGAAGGCCGAGGAAGCCTTCAAGCATGACCCGGAAGTACAGGTGCTGCTGGCCACCGACGCGGCGGGCGAAGGCATCAACCTCCAGCGCGCCCACCTGATGGTCAATTATGACCTGCCGTGGAATCCCAACAGGCTGGAGCAGCGCTTCGGCCGCATCCACCGCATCGGTCAGACCGAGGTCTGCCACCTGTGGAATCTGGTGGCCGAGGAAACACGGGAAGGCGACGTTTACCGCAAGCTCCTGGAAAAGCTGGAGCAGGCCCGCCAATCCCTGGGGGGGCAGGTCTTCGACGTTCTCGGCAAGCTCCAGTTCGACGGCCAACCGTTCCAACGCGAGCCGGATTTCGGGGTGACCAGCGTCAATTACAGCTTCGCCGAACTGCTGGCCAAGGCGGGGGCGCGGGAATGAGAGAAATCCATGGCAAGTTTTGAACGCGAAAAAAATCTCTTTGAGCGCCTGGCAACCCGGCTTGGGTTGGATGTCAGTGCCGCCTTCGATCCCAAGGCAACCGCAAGTGGGGCCGAAACCGGCGTTGACGTCGGCGTGCAGCTCAAGGATGGCCGGAACATCGGTATCCAAGTGACGGAGGTGGACCCTCACGTTCAACGCGGAAAGGCTCGGGCCGATGAAAAACGAGCCGCGAAAGCATCGCACAATGGCGTTTACGGTGGATGGGGGCAGAACGATCCCAAGGCGATGCTCGATGCTGTGACCAGGAGCATTGTGGAAAAAATAGAGATCGCAAATCGGCACGATTTTAAGGGGTACGACGAGGTCTGGCTACTGCTATGCGCAGGCATTCCTGAGAGTGGTGCTGTTGTTTCAACGATCGTGATGACCCCTTGGATTTCGGAGGCCGATCTGGGTCGGGAAACGGGTCAGGTTCTCCAAGCCTCAAAATACACTCGTTGCTTTTTGCTCCCGATCCTTGGTGTCGAGCAGGCGTTCTACAGATGGGAAAAGAACAGGGTATGGGAAAAATCTGTCCAACCGGAAAACATCCATGACGTTCCACGCGCGGCATATGTGGAAAGCCTATCCAAAGCGGCTGCGGAGGGGAATTGGGGCGAAGTCGGTAGGCTGTGCGATGAGGAATGCAAGAATGTGCTGTCGGAAATGCGGCAGATGGGCAACGACGACAGGAACCACGATTAGCCATGAACCGCGTGACTGACATGACCACCACTCGCAAGAAGCTCATCGAAGTCGCGCTGCCGCTTGAGGCGATCAACAAAGCAAGCGCGCGGGAAAAGTCGATCCGGCATGGGCATCCCTCGACCCTTCACCTGTGGTGGGCGCGGCGTCCCTTGGCTTCGGCGCGGGCGGTAATCTTCGCGCAGATGGTGGACGATCCATCGGAGTACGTCGATACGCTCCTCAGCGATCCCGCCATCAAAAGAACCGCGAACCGCGAGTTGGCGAAGCGTGTCGCGCTGTGGAAGGAGCGAAAGATCAAGCACGAAAGCGATCCTTCTCTGCCCGCCCCTGGACATGAGCCGACGCTGGCGGAATGCGCCGCCGACATCGAGCGCGAGCGTTTGTTCAAGATCATCGAGGACCTCGTGAAATGGGAAAGCACCACCAACGAGGAAGTGTTGGAGCGCGCGCGGGCGGAAATCTGGCAGAGCTGGCGCCGAGCTTGTGCCGAGAATGTCGATCATCCGCGCGCCAAGGAACTGTTCGATCGTCAGAAGTTACCCGGCTTCCACGACCCCTTTGCCGGAGGCGGGGCGTTGCCGTTGGAGGCGCAACGATTAGGGCTAGAAAGCCATGCTACGGACCTCAACCCAGTGGCAGTCCTGATCAACAAGGCGATGATCGAAATTCCGCCGAAATTCGCTGGGCTACCGCCGATCAATCCGGTGTCGCGGGCTGAAGTCGCTCGCGGTGGACATTGGAATGGAAAGTGCGCGCAGGGGCTGGCTGAGGACGTGCGCTATTACGGCCAGTGGATACGTGACGAAGCAGAAAGGCGCATAGGTCATCTGTATCCGAAGATCGAGATCACGAGGGAGATGGCAGAGGACCGCCCGGACCTCAAGCCGCTGGAGGGAAGGCACCTGACCGTCGTCGCCTGGCTGTGGGCGCGGACGGTGAAAAGCCCAAACCCGGCTTTTAGCGAAGTCGATGTACCATTGGTTTCAAGCTTTATCCTGTCCCCAATGGCTGACAAGGCAGCATATGTAGACCCAGTGGTGGAAGGAGCCGGCTACAGATTTGTCGTCAAGGTTGGCTCCCCCAAAGATGCCGAGGTTGCAAAAAATGGCACCAAGCTGGGGCGTGGGGCGAATTTCCAATGCGTGATGTCCGGTTCGCCTATAGTGCCAGATCACATCTATGGTGAAGCCAATGCAGGGCGAATGGGGGAGCGCCTCCTGGCTATCGTTGCAGAAGGGGAACGTGGGCGTGTTTACCTCTCGCCAACAAAGGCGATGGAAACAATTGCGCTTCAAGCGGAGCCAGAATGGAAGCCACAAGTCGCAATGCCGGAGAACCCACGCTGGTTCTCCCCCCCACTCTATGGCTTGAAGACCTACGGCGACTTGTTCAGCCCCCGCCAGCTTGTGGCCTTGACAACATTTTCTGGCTTGGTGCTTGAGGCTCGCGACCAGATTAAACGTGACGCTTTAGCCGCCGGACACGCCGACGATGGTACCCCCCTTAACGAGGACGGCAATGGTGCTTCGGCCTATGCAGATGCCGTCTCAGTTTACTTGGGGTTTCTCGTCAGTAAACTTGCGGATAAGGGATCGACATTATGTACTTGGCGCGTGGCAACCGTTTAAGTTACGTTTGGACGCCAAGCGCTTCCGATGACATGGGACTTTGCCGAAGTAAATTTTTTTAGCGAATCGGTTGGAAGTGTGGAAACTGTACTGAAAACACTCAGTACAACTTTGATGTATTTTTCACCAAGCCATCATGGCGGGCGAGCTGAGCAGGCGGATTCGCAGAATCAGTCTGTCAGCATAGGCAGAGTAGTTTCAACAGACCCACCTTATTACGACAATATCGGCTATGCGGATCTTTCCGACTTCTTCTATGTCTGGCTTCGTCGCACACTGCGACCTGTTTTCCCAGATCTCTTCGGTACCCTGGCGGTGCCGAAGGCCGAGGAATTGGTTGCCACGCCCTATCGCCACGGCGGCAAAGAACAAGCTGAAGCCTTCTTTTTGAACGGCATGACCCAGGCGATGCACCGGCTTGCTCAGCTGGCCCATCCTGGTTTTCCGGTCACCATTTATTACGCATTTAAGCAGTCGGAAACTGCCGACGATGCAGGGACTTCCAGCACTGGATGGGAAACATTCCTTGATGCTGTCATCCGCGCGGGGTTTGCTATCAGCGGCACGTGGCCAATGCGGACTGAACTCGGCAACCGCATGATTGGCTCAGGCACCAACGCCCTAGCCTCCTCCATCATCCTGGTCTGCCGTCAACGCTCCGAAGCCGCCCCCACAGCCACCCGACGCGAGTTTCTCACTGCCCTAAAGTCTGAACTGCCTGCGGCCCTCACCCACCTCCAGCGCGGCAACATCGCCCCAGTGGACTTGGCGCAATCCGCCATCGGCCCCGGCATGGCGGTCTATACCCGCTATGCCAAGGTGGTGGATGCCGAGGGCAAGGTCGTATCGGTGCGGGACGCGTTGACGTTGATCAACGAGGTCCTTGATGAGGCCATGGCCGAGCAGGAGGGCGATTTCGACGCCGACACCCGCTGGGCCTTGGTGTGGTTCGAGCAGGTTGGCTTCAACGATGGCGCCTATGGCGATGCGGAGCAGCTATCCAAGGCCAAGAACACCAGCATTACCGGGTTGGAGCAGGCTGGCATCCTGTCCTCGAAAGGCGGCAAGGTCCGGCTGTTCCGTCCCGGCGACCTGCCTGCCGAATGGAACCCTCTCACTGACATCCGGTTGACCGTTTGGGAAATGGTCCATCACCTGATTCGGGTGCTGGAGGCCGAGGGCGAAGGCGCGGCGGCCAAGTTGGTGGCTGCCCTCGGCACCAAGGCCGAGGTGGCACGCGAACTGGCCTATCGGCTCTATACCCTGTGCGAACGGAAGAAGCGGGCGGCGGAGGCCATGTCCTATAACGGGCTGGTGCAGAGCTGGCCGGAAATTGTCCGTCTTTCCCGCGAGGTTCAACCCGAACCGCCCGCCCAGGGCGCGCTGCTGTAAGGAGGACGGTGATGGCGCAATCCCTGTTTCCCGATCCCCAGGCGTTGGCTGCCGTCTGTCGGCGCCATCACATCCGGCGGCTGTCCCTGTTCGGTTCCACGCTGAAAGGGACCAATCGGCCCGATAGCGATGTCGATCTGCTGGTCGAGTTCGAGCCGGGAGCGACACCCGGCCTGATACGGCTCGGCGGCATCGCGCGGGAATTTTCGGAACTACTAGGTGGGCGGGAGGTCGATCTGCGCACGGCGGGCGATCTCAGCCGCTACTTCCGCGATGAGGTAGTGCACACCGCGGAGGTGCAGTATGCGACCTGAGGACGCCACCCGCATCCGCCACATGATCGAAGCCGCCGAAAGTGCCCAGCGGTTCATCGCTGGCCGCACGCGTGCCGATATCGACACGGACGAGCAGTTGCGTTTCGCCCTGGTGCAGGCCGTACAGATTATTGGCGAAGCGGCTTCCAGGATTTCGCCTGAGACCCGCTCCGCCATACCCTCGGTGCCGTGGGCCGACATCATCTTCATGCGGAACCGTCTGGTTCACGCCTATTTCGACATCGATCACGACATCGTTTGGGAAACCGCGACCAGGGACATCCCCGACGTGCTGCCTTTGCTGCGGCCCCTGCTGCCCACGGACTGAAGGACCACCCCATGGCGATGACCAACCAGGACCGCCTTGCTAAGGCGCTCGACCTTCTGAGAGCCGGGCTTGGCCCGTTCGTCGACCGCGAGGTTCAAAGCGCGGTCAAGAAGGGCCTGTCGGTTCCCGCGGTACAGGCATTCGCCGATGATCTGATGGTCCGCGACAAGCCGATCCCCCAGTGGGACGCGGCCCTGCTGCTGAAGCTGATGTGGGAGTCCTGGAACGAGGTGTTCCGCGCCACCCTCGGTCCCGCCGAGCGCGGTCTGGTCGGCGAGATTCGCGGCTATCGCAATCGCTGGGCGCACCAGGAGCCGTTCACCAGCGACGACACCGACCGCGCGCTCGATTCCGTCACCCGGCTGTTGACCGCCGTCTCCGCCCCCGAGGCCGACGACGTCGGCAAGATGAAGATGGAACTGCGCCGCCTGATCTTCGACGAGCAGATGCGCAGCGAGAAGCGCAAGAGCGCGGGCACCGCCATCGAGAGTCAGGTCACGGGCAGCCTGAAGCCGTGGCGCGAGGTGGTGAATCCGCACCGGGATGTCGCCAGCGGGCGCTACCAGCAGGCGGAATTCGCCGCCGACCTGTGGCAGGTTCATCTCGGGGAGGGCTCCGACGAATACCGTAAGCCCGCCGAGTTCTTCCGGCGCACCTACCTGACCGAGAGCCTGAAAAATCTCCTAAAGGGGGCCGTACAGCGGCTGGTCGCTAACGGCGGCGATCCGGTTGTGCAGTTGCAGACCAATTTCGGCGGTGGCAAGACCCACTCCATGCTGGCGCTCTATCACCTGTTCTCCGGCACCGCGCCGGGGGACCTGTTAGGGGTTGACGCCATCTTGGCCGAGGCCGAGGTCACCAAGCTGCCGGACTCGGTTCGCCGGGTGGTGCTGGTCGGCAACAAGATTTCGCCCGGCAATCCCAGCGTCAAACCCGATGGTACCGTGGTGCGGACTCTGTGGGGTGAACTCGCCTGGCAGCTTGGCGGGGCGAAGGCATTTGAACGGGTGCGCGCCGATGACGAGCGGGCCACCAGCCCCGGCGACACTTTGCGTGAACTGATGAACGAGTTCGGCCCGTCGCTGATCCTGATCGACGAATGGGTGGCCTATGCCCGTCAGCTCCATGACGAGGCGGATCTGCCGGGCGGCAGCTTCGAGACTCACTTCACCTTCGCCCAGGCCTTGACCGAGGCGGCAAAGCTGGCGAACCACTGCCTACTGGTGATCAGCCTTCCGGCCTCCGACAAGGCGATGACGAGGAGGTGGGCGGCGCGCGCGGGCGGGCCGCATTGGGGCGCTTGCGCAACGTGATTGGTCGCGTGGAATCCTCGTGGGCACCCGCCAGCACCGAGGAAGGCTTCGAGATCGTCCGGCGTCGTCTGTTCGAGCCTTTGATCGAGAAGGCCCAATTTGTTTCCAGGGATTCGGTGGCCCGCGCATTTCATGACGTCTATCGCACCCAGCATCAGGAATTCCCGCTGGAATGCCGCGATTCAGACTACGAGAACCGACTGAAGGCCGCCTACCCGATCCATCCCGAGGTGTTCGATCGGCTTTACACCGACTGGTCCGCACAGCCAAAATTTCAGCGCACCCGCGGCGTGCTGCGGCTGATGGCGGCGGTGATCCACAGCCTGTGGGAGAAGGGCGACCGCAATCCCCTGATCATGCCGGGCAACCTCCCCATCGACGACCCGAGGGTGCGCGACGAACTGACGCGCTATCTGCCCGACGCCTGGAAGCCGATCATCGAGAAGGACGTCGACGGCCCCAGCGCGCTTCCGCTCCGTATCGACGCCGACGTGCCGAATTTGGGCAAGTTCGCGGCCACCCGGCGGGTGGCGCGCACGGTGTACCTGGGGTCGGCCCCGACGGCGACGGCGGCCAATCGCGGCATCGAGGACCGACGCATCAAGTTGGGCTGCGTCATGCCCGGCGAATCGCCGTCCCTGTTCGGTGACGCGCTGCGGCGGCTTGGGTCGGCGGCGACCTATCTCTACCAGGACGGCGCCCGCTACTGGTACTCGACCCAGCCGACGGTGACCAAGATCGCCGAGGACCGGGCCGAGCAGTTGAAACGCAACCCCGACCCGGTGATCGCCGAGATCGAGAAGCGGCTGCGGGCCGACTTGCGCTCGACCGGGGATTTCCGTCGCATCCATCCATTTGCGCAATCGGGTGCTGACGTCCCCGATGACACCGACGCACGCTTGGTCGTCATGGGGACGGATTTTGCCTATAGCAAAGACGCGAGCAACAAGGCGGAGGCTGCGGCCAAGGCCATTCTCGAATCGCGCGGCAGCGCTCCGAGGCTGTTCCGCAACACCCTCGTCTTTCTGGCGGTGGATCAGACCAGGCTGCAAGACCTGGACGAGGCCGTGCGGCGCTACGTCGCCTGGGAGTCGATCCTGAGGGAGCAGAAGGAGCTTAACCTCGACCCCCAGCAGGTGACCCAGGCCGAAACGCAGATGAAGTCCGCTGACGGTGCAGTGGTCGCACGCGTACCGGAATCTTATCAGTGGCTGCTGGTGCCGACGCAGACCACGCCCCAATCACCTGTAGAGTGGCAGGCATTCCGCCTATCCGGCCAGGAGGCTCTGGCGGTTCGTGCGTCCAAGAAGCTGCGCAATGAAGAGCTTCTGGTACCGTCCTTGGCCGGAACCCGATTGCGGATGGAACTGGATCGCATCCCGTTGTGGCGGGGCGATCACGTCGCCATCAAGCAGTTGGCGGAGGATTTCGCCCGCTACATGTACTTGCCGCGCCTGAAGGACTCCCTGGTGTTGTCCGCCGCCGTCCAGGACGGCTTGGGGCTGCTGCTGTGGAACCAGGAATCGTTCGCCTACGCCGACAGCTATGACGAGGCCGCAAAGCGATATCGCGGCCTGCGGTGCGGCAAGCAGCTTTCGTTGGCTCCGGACAATCTTGATGGCCTTCTGGTCAAGCCGGACGTCGCCGCAGCGCAACTGTCGGCTGAGACGGCGCCGAAGACTGACCCCGTGACGACCGATCGGCCGCCGGGCCAGGGACCGGGTATATCGCCGACGGAAACCGATCCGGCGGCGCCCCCGCAGCCGCGCCTGCCCCGGCGCTTCCATGGCACTGCCCAGCTTGACCCGATGCGTACCGGTCGTGACGCCGGGGAAATCGCCAACGAGGTGATCTCCCATCTGGCCGGCCTTGTTGGCGCGACGGTCCGGGTGACCCTTGAGATCGACGCCGTCCTGCCGTCCGGCGCGTCGGACCATCTCGTTCGGACAGTCACGGAAAACTGCCGGACCCTGAAATTCACCAGCCAGGGGTTCGAGGAAGAGTAGCCACAGGACCCGCCACACGTTGCCCTTGAAGAACTGAAACAGCCACGAGGCCGCCATGGGAAAGTTGATCAACGGCGATGATGGCATGCCGGCTGAGGACGAAGTCGGGATTTGGGCAAAGGAAAAGCACGACTACCTGCGCCGCTACCTCGATATTTCCCGAGGAACAAGGAAGAAATGGCTCGGACCAAGAAAGGCTGGCGCCACGTTTATCGACTTGTTCTGTGGTCCAGGCAGGGCTCGGGTGAAGGAAACGGGGGAGTGGATCGACGGAAGTGCCATCGCCGCTTGGAAGATCAGCCAGGAGGGTGGTGCGTCGTTTTCAGACATCTACGTTGCCGACATTGATGACGCGCGGCGAACCGCCACCGTCCAGCGTCTGCGGCAGTTGGGCGCTCCCGTTCGGGAACTCACCGGATCGGCAGTCGACGCGGCCGCCGCCGTCGCGAAAGCCGTCAACACCTACGGCCTCCATTTTGCGTTCATCGACCCTTTCAGCCTTGGCACCCTGGATTTCAGGATCATCCAATCGCTGGCTCCGCTTAAGCACATCGACATGCTGATCCACTTGAGCAAAATGTATCTACCACGCAATCTCGGGATCAATCTCGCATCGGAAGAGTCCGCGTTCGACAGCTTCGCCCCCGGATGGCGTGAAAAGATCAACCCTACCAGCTAACAACAGGAAATTCGGCGTCTTGTGGTCGAGTATTGGCGAAATTTGGTTTCAGGCCTTGGCATTTGGCCATCAACGGACATGAAGCTGATCACCGGGAAGGGTAATCAGCACCTTTATTGGCTTCTTCTCGCGGCGAAGAACGATCTGGCGCACAAGTTCTGGGAAGTCGCGGTGGATACGGGCCAGGGTAAGCTGTTCTGATCAGCAGGCAGGGCACTGCTCCGGATAACCATTCCATGTCCGTCCCTTGAACAGCCGACCATTCGCCTTCTTGTGCCGTTTGACGCCATCGGCGCCCCAGCCGCCCCACTGCTTGAAGAAGAACGCTACGCCGGCTTTGTCGGCCTGGCGCTTGACGCCTTCGACCCATGCTTCCTCCATCGGCCGAGCCTTATGACCGGACTCACC
>JADFXL010000086.1 GCA_015233585.1 Alphaproteobacteria bacterium
GACCCAGGGCCTGCTGCACGCAGTGGTCAGCCACATGCCCCAGGCATCCACCTTCGAGGTCCGCACGGCCACGGCGGTGGCAGCGGTGCGCTCCACCGACTGGTTCCTGGAGGCCAAACCGAATGTCACCCGCCTGGGCGTGGTGACGGGCCGTGTCGCCTTCACCAGCAACGCCACGGCCAAGAAAGTTGTGATGAAGAGCGGCTGGGGCACGAAAATCGAGGCTGGCAAGGACCCAAGCAAACCGCACCTGTGGGCACGGGAGGAGTTCGTCGAATACACTCAACAAACCGCCGTGCCATGAACGTTGGGCCCTGAGCGTTGGGATGGTCCGTTACCACAGACGTTACCACCGACTGGCCGAGGCGGCCCTGGCCCTGGTGGCGGCGACCGCCGTTCTGGCTCTGTGGCAACAGACCGGGGGACAGCCGGCGCTGCGGGCGCTGGAGACGTGGTCGCTGGACTTGCGAATGCGGATCGAGGGCAGCCGCGCCCCGGGGCCGGAGGTGGCGCTGGTGCTGGTCGATGACCGCAGCCTGACCGCACTGGGACGCTGGCCGTTCAGCCGCCGCCTGATCGCCAGGGCCACCGACGCCATTGACCGCATGGGAGCCAAGGCGATCGTCTTCGATCTTTTGTTCCTGGAACCCGAGAAGCCGGTGCCCGACGACGTGCGCAAAGCGGCGCGGACGCTGGCCGCCCGCGATCCGTCGCTGGCCCCGGCCCTGGCGCCGCTGGCGGAAGACGACCCCGATGCCGAACTGGCCGCTGCCTTCCGTCGCTCAGGCAAGGTGCTGGTGCCGTTTGCGCTCACCTTTGATGGCCGCGTGGTGGGCGATACCGGCCTGCTGGAACAGACCGCCTTTGCCCGTTTTACCAACAGCCCGCGGCCGCCGGCATTCCCGCTCCGGCCCGACGGTGTGCTGATGCCGGTTCCCGAAATCGCGGCGGCGGCGGCGGGACTTGGGCATGTCACCATCGCCTACGACGTCGACGGGGCCCCACGTTATGATTACACCACCTTGCCGTTCGGCGCCGATTTCCTGCCGTCGATCGCGGTTCGTGCGGTGGCTTTGAGCCACGGCATCCCGTGGGATCAGGTGTCCGTGGCGCTGGGCGGCGGCCTTGACATCGGGCCGCTGGCCGTGCCGACCGACGCCGCCATGCGGCTTCTGATCGACTATCGCGGACCGGGCCGGACATTTCCCACCTATTCCTTCGCCGATCTGATAGCCGGCCGGTTGCCGGCGGAGGCGTTGCGCGGGCGCATCGTTCTGGTGGGCGCGGCGGCCATCGGCATCAACGACACGTTCCGCACGCCGTTTGGCTCGGGGCCGCTGCCCGGGATCGAGCGCATGGCCAATATCATCGACACCCTCCAGCACGGCCGTTTCATCGGGCGGCCGGACGTTCTGCCGATAGCCGAGATGGTGGCTGCGGTAGCGCTGGCAGGATTGGCCGCCATGGTCGTCATCACCCTTCCTACCTGGTCGGGAGTGGTGGTCTGGCTGGTATTGCTGGCAGGCTGGGTTGCGGCGGCCCAGGTGGCCCTGGACCACGGCCTGTGGTTATCGGTGGCAGCGCCGATGGCGGCGCTTCTGGCCGCCATGCTGGCGTCGCTGACCTGGCGTATCGCCGTGGTCGACCGCGCCGAGCGCCGCGTGCGCTCCGCCTTCCGCCGTTACCTGGCACCGGCGATGGTCGCGGAACTGGCCGCCCACCCGGAGCGTCTGCGTCTGGGCGGGGAATCCCGAATGATGACCGTGCTGTTTTGCGATATCCGCAATTTCACCACCCTGAGCGAGACCATGGGCGAACAGGATCTGGTCCGCCTGCTCAATCGCTTCTTCACGCCCATGGTGGACGTGGTGCTCGCGCACCAGGGCACCGTCGACAAGTTCATCGGAGATTGTCTGATGGCGTTCTGGAACGCTCCCCTCGACGATCCCCACCATGCCGCTCACGCCTGCCGTGCCGCCTTGGCCATGGTCGCCGCAGCGGAAACGCTCAAAGGCAACGTACCTATCAAGGCCGGGCCCATCAAGGTCGGAATCGGCATCAACACCGGCCCGTGCTGCGTCGGCAATCTGGGCTCGGAGCAGCGTTTCGACTATTCGGTGGTGGGCGATGCGGTCAACGTCGCCTCGCGCATGGAAGGGCTGACCAAGACTTTCGGTGTACGCATCATCGCCGCCGACGGCACTCGTGCCGCCGCCCCCGATCTGCCCTGGCTGGCATTGAACGAACTCCAGGTCAAGGGACGGACCGCTCCGGTTCGGGTTCACACCTTGTGGACGGGGCCGGACGACCTTCTGACGCCGCTGGAAGCCTGTCATGACGCCCTGCTTGCCGCCCTGAATGACGGTTTGAAATCCGAGGCGGCGCGGCTTTTGGCAAGCGCACGCGGCCTAGCCGGCGGCCGGTTGCAGACGGCTCATGCGATGCTGGAACAAAGACTAAACAATACCGAACTTACCTGAGGGCGGGACTTTGATCCTTGCCCACCGCCAGGAGCCGTTTGAGATCCGCGCTTGCCGTCGTAAAATCAAGTTCATCGAAGGCTTTTGTGAGACTATGGAGCGTATCGGGCAAAAAATAGGCCGAAAGATGCGGACGTATGGTATCGAATATCTCCAGTGCCTGGAAGTCCCTTCCCTCGACGAGATCGCGGATCGTTTGCAACTGGGTGAGGACATCGGCCAGGGGCAAATGCTCCCCGTCCGAATCCGCCCCCTGGTTCTGTCTGACAAAAGAGGTAATGGGTCCCATGACGAGAGTCAGGGAGTCCTCAAGCGCGGCCAAGGCGGCAACGGTCGCCTCGTTCTGTCCGCCCTTGATCGCGGTTTCGGCAATTTTGGCACCGCTTGCGATATCAACCGCGCCGAGGTTGGCGGCGACGCCGCGCAGGCGGTGCAGCAGCGCCGCCGCCTCGTCGGCTTTGTTCCCGGCCAGCAAATGCCGAACCTCTTTGGCACCGTCGCGATAGGTCGCGGCGAAGCGATCGAGCAACGTCATGAACAGTCGCTGGTTGCCGCCAAGTCGCATCATGGCGGCGCGCGCGTCGATGCCCGGCAGATCGATCGTTTGCCGGACGCGCGATTCCGATTCCGGCGGCAGGGAAGGCAACGCCTCTGCGGCGAGTTTGACCGCAGCGGGCTGGTAAATTGTCAATAGGGCGATCAGTTCGTCTACATTGATGGGTTTGGCGATATGGGCGTTCATGCCAGCCAGTTGGGATTTTACGCGATCGGCGAGCATCGCGTTGGCGCTTAACGCCAGAACCGGCAGGTCCTTGAGACCGAGGCGGTGCCGAATCTGACGGGTTGCTTCATAACCGTCCATGCCCGGCATTTGCACATCCATCAGCACCACATCGACGGCAGCGGCGCCCCCGTGTTCGAGAAAGGCCACGGCGCCGGCGCCATCCCGGGCGCTGTGGACGATGGCGCCGGCCCGCTGGAGAAGATCACCCGCCACATCCTGATTGATGTCGCTGTCGTCAACGAGCAGCACCCGCAGGCCAGCCAGCCGGCCGTGCAGGAAATGATGAGGATTCGGGTGAGGACCGGTGGTGGAGCTGCCTTTGCAGAGACGCGCGATGGTCTCCAGCAGCGTGGACGGCGTGATCGGCTTGGGCAGGATAGCGTCAATGACCGGCAAACCATTGGTGCAGGTAAAGTCGGGAGTGGCCAGCGTCTCGGTCATCAGGATCACCTGCGGCAAGTCGATCGCGGGATCGGCTTTGGCCTGGCACAGCATCTCGACACCGTTCATCCCCGCCATTCGCCAGTCGATCAGCGCCAGATGCGGCCGCCGTCCGGCAGCGGCCGCTTGTCGCAGGAACGCCAGCCCCTCGGCCCCCGAGGCTGCGGCCTCGACGGTCCAGTGGAACGAGCGGCAGATCCGCACCAATACATCGCGGGCGGTCTCGTTGTCGTCCACCACCAGAACCGACACGTCCTGAAGCCCGGCGCCGGTCCAGTGTGCCGGTTCGGTGTCGGGCAGGGCCCGGCCAAAAGTGGCGGTGAAGCGGAACGTACTTCCCAGGCCCGGTTCACTGGTGAAGCCGATCGTGCCGTTCATGAGGGCGACAATGTGGCTACAGATCACCAGACCCAGCCCCGAACCGCCATAGCGGCGGGTGGTCGAACTATCGGCCTGGGAAAAGGCTTTGAACAGGCGATCGTGGTGCTCGGGCGCGATGCCGATGCCGGTGTCGCGCACCGTGAATTCCAGGGTTACGCGGTCTTCATCCCCCGCCACCAAACCTACCCGCACGATGATTTCCCCGACCTCGGTGAATTTGACGGCATTGACCATCAGGTTGAGCAGCACCTGTTGCAACCGGATCCGATCGCCAAGAAGGTTAAGGGGAATTTCGGGCGCCGTTTCGATGATAACTTCGATCCCCTTGAGGGCGGCATCCGTCGCAACGATGGCGGCGACGCCGTTGACGACTTCGCGCAGCGGGAAGGATTCGCACTCAAGCTCCAACTGTCCGGCGTCGATCTTCGAGAAATCCAGGATGTCGTTGAGGATACCTAACAAGGACTGAGCCGCCGCGTTGATGCGAGAAACGTAACGGCGAGTCTCCACGCCCTGCGCCGTTTCCTCCAGCAGGCGGACGAGCCCCAGGACGGCGTTCATCGGCGTACGGATCTCATGACTCATATTCGCCAGGAACGCGCCCTTGGCCTCGCTGGCGACCTCGGCCGCCCGTTTGGCTTCCGTCAGATTGGCCATGGCCTCGTCCCGCTGCCCTTCCCGCAGGCGGATGGCGTTCGCCATGTCATGCAGAGCGGTGGTTACCCGACCGATTTCATCATGGCCCGCCCGAGCCTGCGCTCGCGCAAGCTGTTTGTCGAAGGTGCGATCCTGAGATTCGGAAAACGCTTCGACCGCGTTGCGCAGAGCCACCAAACGCCGGGTCTGATGCAGAAGCCACATGCCGATGGTAAACCAGATAATCAGGGCGTCCACGAAGGGAATGGTGCTCATTCCCAGGGTCAACTGTTCCAGAGAGAACAGCGGTTTTACCGGGGCTTCCAGGTACAGGCTGACCACATCTCCGGCGTTCCCGGTCCAAGACAGAATCCGATCATCGAGTTCTGCCAGGGCCGCCTTGGTACGTAGACGGTCAATCGCCGCCTGACCATCGGAACTGGCTACCGGCGTTCCCTTATGAAGCAGCGAAAGCGTGATCCCCGGGGCGCTGATTTGCCGGAGCAGGGCATTATCCATGTGAAAAAACACACCGATCCGGCCCATTCCTTCATTTTCCCCAAGCCAGATCTTGTCTTGAAACACGCGATATAGATCGCCGGTCGCCGAATCGCGGAAGAAGCCGCTGGCATCCTTCGAACGGAGGGGAATTTCGTTCACGGTGATATCATTGCCGAAATCAAAAAGCTTGTGCCCCCGCGCGTCCTGAATGATCAGGTAGTGGAAGCGCCGGCCCGTCCCCTGCACGGTAAGGAATGCCTGAAGATTTGTTTCCGCCGTGTCGGGATGTTCCAGAATGCGGGTGAATTCAATGCGAACCTGGAAATCATGGAACATGATCTCCCACTCCCGCTCGATCTGAGCGAGACGGGTGCTAAAGAAGCTCATCAGTTCCTTGGTCCGCTCGTTGGCGGCCGTGTTCAGGACCACCTGATACACGCTGGCGGTCGAGGCAGCAAGCAACAAGATAAACAGACCGAGGCTGACAACCAATCGCAGCGCCGCCTGCTTGGCGATGGAACCCCGTTTCATCACGGGCGGCGGCCTGCCCATTTGTCATTGATCATGCTCTCGACCCCAAATGCCAAAGCCCGCCGGTCATCGCCGGAACCTGTGTGGAAGAAAATATCGGTGTCCCTGAGTTGAGCGGTCGAGAACTTGCCGTCCTTGCTGAACGCATTGGGATAGTTCCGCAAGGACAGGAGCAGAGATGTGCGTTCCTTGGGATCGGTGACGGCCAAGGCGTCCATTGCTTCCTCTGGCGTATGGCTGGCCAGCCAGGCCAAACTTTTCTTCACCATGCGAACCATCTTTTCCACCTTCACCGGCTCCCGTTCGATGATATCGCTCCTGCTTTCCAGGGCCGCGTGCAGAAAGTTGACGCCAGCCACGTTACCAAGCGTTTCCGGCTGCGCCAGATTGGCGAGAAAAAAGACATAGCCGTCCGCCTTGAGACGGGAGGCAAAGGGTTCGTCTCCCATCACCGCATCGGCCGAGCCGGAAATCATCAGCGACGACTGTTCAACCCAGCTTTGACCGGCGGGCACGATACGCACGGAATCGACCGACACGCCATCGGATTGAAGCAGAAGCTCCAGCAATTGCTGAGAGGTGGTCTTGCTGGCCTTGGTACTGGTATTGACCCCAAGCACCTTGCCTTTCAGATCGGCAATCCGCTTCACCCGATCCATGAGGGCGGAACGGACCATGAGCACGAACAGGGGGGCGTTGTCCACCGGCGCAATCACCACCACGTCCCCCCCGCTGACGCGCAGGGACATGGCCGCAGGAACCCCCGCCACGGCGAAATCGGCGTTGCGCATGATCATGTTGTTCATGGCGACCGCCCCACCGCCGGTATGAAGGATGTGCAAGTTCACGCCCTCCGCCGTGTCGGCGCCGATTCTGGGAATAAGATCGATGGGAAGGTAGGACAGATTGCGCGGTCCCGGTACGCTCACGGTGATATCGGGTGTCTCTTCCGCCCTGGCGACGGGAATGGATACCACCATGGTGATCAGCCAAATCAATGAAAGAATATACCGCATTGCCGTATTCCTCATTTTGTCAGGGTATCTTCCGCCACCTCCCATCATGCATCATCCCCGCCGTTTCCCGAAATGTTTTCGAACTCAGGTCACGATTCCAAATTGGAGCCCTGGTTAACTTGGGGATGGCGTTTGGTTGTGTGCAAGATTGTTTACGTGAACAAATGAGGTGGCCCTTGGCTACAAGGTTGAAGCCCAACCAATGATTGCTGTGTCGGTGGGAAAATCTGCCGGTGGCGGTATAACGTAAACTTGTGTCCAGGAAGCCGGGTGCGGTACAACACATGCCCTGACGCCCGGCACGGGACGATTGCAAACCGTATCTCTTTTGGTGTACCGTGCCGGGAGCGTGGGGATCGCAATAAGGGGAAGGCGTGGAGATGAGGAATTCGGCGCGGCACCTGCGAGGGTTTACCCTGGTCGAGCTTATGGTCGTCGTGGTCATCGTCGGCATTCTCGCGGCCATTGGCCTGCCCAAGTTCTCCGCCTACATGGTGGAGGGCAAACTGGCGGAAGCGACTCCTTACCTCCAGCAGATCGCGGCGAAGGAACGGGTTTATAAGTTGCGGAATGGGTCGTATCTGGCCGATTCCAGCTATAAAGAAGATAATCTTGTCAATAATCTCGGCGTTTCGTTAAAAGAAGTGGGGGATTTCTGTTTCATCGTGGTTTGTAAAGGAAGCTCGGCCAACGCCAATGCTCCCTGCGTTGACGGCACGAACACGTCCCTTGCTTCTGCCCCCTCTGGCATCGGTACCGTCGCTTCGGCGCCCGCAACGTCAGGGGACAATCCCCCGGAATTTGAAGTGTGGGCCTTTCTTGTGCAGCATTCGGGTGCCACAAACAATAACAGCTATACTGTCGCCAGCCCGGCGGCCAATTCGTGCGTAACCGCCTCCACCAAATCTCTGCCCACCGGCTGGGTCCAGGCCAGCGGCCGCGCCTCCGAAGGTCGTTTCGTGGTGCTGCGCTACCCGTCGCCCCCGGGCCGGCTCGATAGCACAGCGGGCATTGCGGCGGGTATCGGGAGCGTGAATTATTCCTGGCTGGATGGCATCAGCACCAGCAACGCGATGGCACAGTGAGCGGGAATGGCATGATGCGCGCGCCCCGGAAGTCCCCGTTGCGGGGGTTCACGTTGATCGAAGTGATGATCGGCGTCGTGCTGACCGCCATTCTGGTGCTGGGTCTGAGCAGTGTCTGGACGGTTGTCGGCAGCGAGTTTCTGCGCCTGACCCTACGCCAGAAGGCCATCCTGGCCCTGAATGGAGAGACGGAGCGGCTGGCTTACTATTATTCGCATTCGACGTCAAACATCACGTCATGTCTTGGAAACACACCACAGTCCATCAATGCAGACACCAACACATCCGTTAGCAACGCGTTGATGTACGCATATGGCAATGGCGGCAATAGTGGCGCTTGCAAAGTTGATGCTGCTCACATCAATTCGAATGTCAATTATTTTGATGTTGGTCAAGTTTACGTTTTGTCGTCCGGTGCGCTTCCGAACAGCCAGAATTCTTTCAACTTGGTATGGCTCGATAGGGAGAAGCACCTCGCCGGTTCACTGTTTTGGACGGCCTATCCCCTTTCTAGCAAGACGTGCCTTAGTGGAAGCAGGATCGGCTTGACGAATGCTACGCTAACCAATTGCCAGCTTCTAACTGTATACATCCAATATCCCTGGCGTTTCACGACCACTACCACACCACCTACACTGATCAATGACGTACCGCCGCTTGATTGGGTAAGCGTCCAGACAATCGTCGGAGGCCGCTTGTAATGAAACCAGTACGCCGGCCCCGCAAACCCCAGCCGAAAGGCTTCACACTCATCGAATTGATGGTGTCCTCCGCAATCGGCCTCGCTCTCCTCGTTTCCGTGTACGGCATATTTTACCAAAGCATTGGCATGTCCGATGCGATGCACAGTCAGATCACGACCAATCAGAATGCCCGCGAGATATTCCATATGTTGGCGGATGGAGGTACCGTCCTGGTCTCAGGAACCACATATACGGAGCCTGGAATGCGTGGACGGAACTATTCTGGAACCGATACTGTAGCGTCCTACATGGCAAATGGTGCCGCTTGCACCCCCATCCCACCTTCCAATACATGTGTTTTTTCCCAACTTTTACTGTCAGACGCACTTCATGTTACTCCCGACCCCCGCTACAATATTTATAGTTCCTCCACATTCGCCACCAATATCGTTTGCTCCGCCACCACGATAGGAGAACCTCACCGCATTTGCGATGGGACAGGAAAGACAATTACCGTAGTTGGTCCGCTCGCTGATTTGACCAGGCAATTCGACATCAATTCCTTAATTCGGATACCCCTGAAGCCTACAAACGAGTCCGATCCTCTGAATTTGGATGTGAGCGGTCGTGCGGTGACGATTCCCGTCAAACTGATCAACCCGGCCATGGCAAATCGCAATTACACGGTGACAACAGCCGGCAACAACGATTTCGTGGATCGACAAACCATGGTATTCCGCTTGCAGGAAGCCCAACGGCCATGAGGAACCACCAGAACCCAAAGCGTATCCGGCGTCAGAGCGGAATCGTGTTGATAACCATCATGATTGTGGCAATGGCCACCATGATGCTTGTTGGCGTGCTGATCAACCAGTTTCTCGTTGCTGAAGCGCGAGATGTCGAGCAACTTCTAGCCGACAGCCGCTTCTACTGGGCCATGGACGGCCATGCCGCCTACTTGCTCAGCGAGGCAGCAGTAACCGATGCGATATGCGGCACCAATACAACTTGCGCCGCCGACACGAACCGCGAAACGTCTCTCAACAATCTTTCCGCCAAAAATCCTCTAAATTGGTCCTACAGCATCAGCAATATCAATTCAACTATCAATCCTACATCTTGTACTAACGATAACAAATGCTTTCAAACTACTGTCAGCAAACTTACGGCAGACACTTCAGATACGAAAGGCGGCATTACTTCCGCAAGCGGTGGAAGTCTATATGCCCAATTTAAAACAACTTTCGCATCGAACTATGGTTCCTTATTCTGGCAGAATATTTTCGATTTAGGAAATAATGGATGGCAAAGTCTGAACTCTACAATTCATCCGCTTAATGTTTATTTTCGTATTGGCATCGCAGCCGATCCTTCGTTCTCTTCGTGTCCGTCTACATCTACTGAATGCGGCCTCAACTACATCACCAAAGTCACCCGCCCAACCTCCTAACCCCCCCAAGGCCCCCATGCTCCCTCGCCGCACCGTCATCGCCAGTCTCCTCGCCGCCCTGGCTGTTTCCGGCACGGCGGCCGGAGCCAGGGCCGGTACCGGGGTCAAGATCCGGTCGTTGCGGCTGCATAATCTCCACACCAGTGAACGCCTCGATCTGGCCTACTGGATGGGCGGGCGGTATCTGGACAAGTCGCTGGTGGCGCTCAATCATTTCCTGCGCGACCACCACTTGCAACGGGTGGGCAACATGGACCCGCGCCTGCTCGATCTGTTGTGGATCGTCCAGACCGCCCTGCCCCCATCCAGCGCCATCGAGGTGCTGTCGGGCTATCGCTCGGCCATGACCAACCGCCTGCTGGCCTATCGACATGAGGGCGTGGCGGTGAACAGCTATCACATCCAGGGCAAAGCCATCGATATCCGCGTGCCCGGCCACATCCCCGGCGTCGTGGCCGTGGCCGCGCGGGCGGTGGGCTATGGCGGGGTCGGGCTTTATGACAGCTTCGTCCATATCGACGTGGGGCCGGTGCGCAACTGGAACACTTATTCATGATAATTAACCAAAAGTAGTAAGGACGAGGGCCTGAGGCCCTCGCGCTCCCCATTTATCTTAATGGCTCTATTCGCAAATCGTATGGACACTCATCCCTCCCATCGCGGCAGCGAGGCAGTATCGCGGGGTCGGGTGGGCGTGAAGAACGATAAGGTGGTACCAGCGCAGGTAATTTCCGAGGTACTTGGT
>JADFXL010000087.1 GCA_015233585.1 Alphaproteobacteria bacterium
CAAATAAATGGGTTTCCAAAGGCCCCCGGCCTTTGGTGGGTGCGGGCAAAGCCCGCCTCTTGTCTTCATCAAGCCTTCAACCCGCGATGAACCGACAGCAGCAGATCACGAACTTCCATCAATTGATTCTCGGTTGGGATTCCGCCATCAGAGGCTGGCTTAAGCATGAGTGTCAGCCAACGTGCCGCCCCCTCGCTTCCTTCGAGATTTACAGACATCGCTGCGATGGCCCTGGCCATCAGATCCACCGTACGAGGCGCCGCATAAAAAGCCTCCCAACTGAGGCGTGGACCGTGGATGGCCAGCATCGCCTGAATGATGTCCTTGCACTCGTTATCCAGATCCGGGAACGCCGGACCGATAAGCTGGGCGGCAGCCTCGAAATAGATGGGCAGGAATTTGCGGTCGAAGGCTGGCGGCTCGGCAAAGAACACCCCTTCGAACGGACGGACCAGCACGCGTTGCAACGGCTCGCTGCGAAAGCCGATGCGCCCTTGCTGCTTCGCCTGAGTGGCCAGACAAATTCGCTGGTGGGCGCTGAGAGCAAGGTCCAGTTCGACCGTGCCCAAGCATACCCGGTCGATCAGCCGGTCGACATCCGCCAGAGAAACAAAACCATCCCGTGCTACGTCCGGCAGCAAATCACGCAGAACGTTCAGGGCGATGGCCGCGCCCGAACGACATATGGGGGAATTGCTTGCCACAGACGTCTCCCGCAAGAGATTATTCGGCCGACGATATCGAATTTCGTATCAACTGACAATCTGATTAAAATCGTATCAGTCATCACTCATTTTGAGCGCGTTGATGAAAGCCGATTGCGGGATTTCGACACGCCCGAACTGGCGCATCTTCTTTTTGCCTTCTTTTTGCTTGTCGAGCAGCTTCCTTTTTCGTGTTATGTCACCGCCATAGCACTTGGCGGTAACATCTTTACGCATGGCGGCAATGGTCTCGCGGGCTATGACCTTGCCGCCGATGGCGGCCTGGATCGGGATCTTGAACAGATGGCGGGGAATGAGATCCTTGAGCCGGGCGCATATCTGCCGCCCCCGTGCCTCGGCCTGAGTGCGGTGGGCGATGAAGGCTAGCGCATCCACCGGCTCCCCGTTGACCAGAATCGAAATCTTGTCAAGATTGCTTTCCAGGTAGTCCGACACTTCGTAGTCAAAGCTTGCATAGCCGCGCGAGATGGACTTCAGCCGGTCATAGAAATCAAACACAATTTCGTTGAGAGGCAGCCGGTAAACCACCAAGGCACGATTGCCGGCATAGGTCAGATCAACCTGTATCCCCCGCCGGTCGGTGCACAAGGTCAGGATCGGCCCCAGATATTCGTCGGGAACCATGATCGTGGCCTTGACCCAAGGTTCCTTGATGTGATCAATCTTGGCCGGGTCCGGCATGTCGGCAGGATTATGCAGCTCGTGCGATTCGCCGTTGGTAAGGTGGATCTGGTAGACCACGCTGGGAGCGGTGGTAATAAGGTCCAGCCCGAACTCCCGCTCCAGCCGCTCCTGCACAATCTCCATGTGCAGGAGGCCCAGAAAGCCGCAGCGGAATCCCATTCCCAGAGCGGCCGAAGACTCCGTCACGAATTCAAAGCTGGCGTCGTTCAGGCGCAATTTGCCCATGCTGTCGCGCAGCAGCTCGAAATCCGAGGCATCAACCGGAAACAGGCAGCAGAACACCACGGGGACGCTGGGCTTGAAACCGGGCAGAGCCATCGCCGCCGGGCGGCGGTCCTCGGTGATGGTATCGCCGATCTGGCAATCGGCCACGGTCTTGATGCCGGCGGTTATGTAGCCCACTTCGCCGGGGCCAAGGCTGTCGACCTCGACCATCTTGGGCGTGAAGAACCCGGTACGGTCGACCTGATAGACCCCGCCGGTAGCCATCATGCGGATGCGGGCGCCCTTCCTGAGGCCGCCGTCCTTGATCCGCACCAGGATGACAACCCCGAGATAGCTGTCGTACCAGCTATCTACGAGTAGAGCCTTGAGCGGTTCGGCGGCCTCGCCGCTGGGTGGCGGCAGGCGGGTCACCAGCGCCTCCAGCACATCGTCGATCCCGATTCCGGTCTTGGCGGAGATAAGCAGCGCATCGGAGGCATCCATCCCGATCACGTCCTCGATCTGTTGGCGGATGCGTTCCGGCTCGGCCGCCGGCAGGTCGATCTTGTTGAGCACGGGAACGATTTCGTGCCCGGCGTCCATGGCCTGATAGACATTGGCCAGCGTCTGCGCCTCCACCCCCTGCGAGGCATCGACCACCAGCAGCGAGCCTTCGCACGCCGCCAGCGACCGGCTGACCTCATAGGCGAAGTCGACGTGCCCTGGCGTGTCCATGAGATTGAGCTGATAATCCCGTCCGTCCCTGGCCCGATAGGCCAGACGCACGGTCTGGGCCTTGATGGTGATGCCGCGTTCGCGTTCGATATCCATCGAGTCCAGAACCTGCTCTTTCATCTCCCGCGCCTCCAGCCCGCCGCAAGACTGGATCAGGCGATCGGCCAGGGTTGATTTGCCGTGGTCGATGTGGGCGATGATGGCAAAGTTGCGGATATGGCTAAGGTCGGTCATCAGGACTCCAGGCTGTTTGCGGCATGGCGGGCAAAATAGGGCATCCCGCCGTTCCCGGCAACCCAGTTGGTGGGGGCTTGACCTATAGTAGCCGCCCATTCTGGTCAGAATGCACCGCAAGATGCCTGCTCTTCGCCAACTCCGACAGCAACCCTCATTATGACTTTGGTCCGGCAGGATCATGCCCTGGTGGAACCCCGAACTGTTTCTTGACAGACGCCCCTGCGCAACGTAAATATCCGCCTCTTCCAGGGCGGGCGCGTAGCTCAGCGGGAGAGCACTCGCTTCACACGCGAGGGGTCGCAGGTTCAATCCCTGCCGCGCCCACCATCCCCCATCACGAACTTCGCCCGGCGCTTGGCTGCGTGAGCCATGGCTTTGTCGTAAACGGCGAGGGTTTCTGCCATTTTGGTATCGAAACGAAGCCCCGTCTCCGCCCATGCGCGAGCATTGGCGGCAATCTGAGCCGTGGCCGCCGGATTGGTGGCGACGCGAAACAAAGTCTCCGCCATAGCCTCCGGGTCGCCCACCGGCACCAGCCAGCCGGTGACCCCGTCGTTGATCAATTCCGGGATGCCGCCAATGTCGGTGCCAACCAGCGGACGCCCTACCGCCAGAGTCTGCGCCGCTACCCTGGGCTGCGACTCGATATACGAGGCTATGACCACCACATCGGCGGCGGGCAGAATCGCCGCCACGTCCTTGCGCAGGCCGGTGAAAATGACTTTGTCGCCAAGGCCCAGTTCCCTGGCCAGCGCGGGCAGGCTGTCCCCGTACTCGGTGCTTTCTTCGGTGGGGCCGCCCACCAGCACACATACCGCCTTCCCCGCACGCTCCCCCAGCGCCACCATGGCCCGCAGCAAGACATCCTGGCATTTATCGACACGATGCATGGAAAAGTTGAAAACTGCAAACGCATCGGGCGGAATGCCCAGGGCCTCCCGCATCGCTTCCCGTGATGGCGTTCCCGGCGGCGGGGTGAAGTATTCCTGCTCGGCCCAGGCGCTGACGACGGAAAAACGATCCTCTATCACCAGCCCGGAGTTCCGTAACATGGTCGCCACGGCGGCGGAGTTGGCGATCAGGTGATCGGAGCCATGTCGCCACTGCATCCGGCGGAGCCACGAAGTCTTGAGTTTGTGCGTCACATGGCGCGTGCGCACGATGGCGCACAGACCACGGCAGAAAAAGGCCGCCTTGAGGTCGCGAGTGCCGTGGGCGTCGATGAGCTGGATCCGGTGCTCCTTGACCAGCCGGCGCAAACCGCCAAGCGTGTCGGAACGGAACGGGCGGGAGAACTCAAGGGGGGTAAACGGCAGGCCCATGGCAATCGCTCGTTCCGCCGGAGCACCGCCGGGCGGAGCGGCGATAAAGGCCTCATGGCCATGGTCGCAGAGCCAGCGCACCTGTTCCAGCGTGCGATGTTCCATGCCACCCCAGTTGCGGCCCGGCAATGTGTGCAGAATGCGCATCGTAAGCTTTTCTCCCTGATGTGGGCGGCAGCCCGATACTCCTTATCAAGCCGGCGGCGACCAGAAGCAAGCAACAGGTGGCGAACGCCAGATAATCGCGCCGGCAGCTCCAGCGGCTCGCGCCAGACGCACCGGCCAGTCGCCCGCCGCCATCGCATCAAGGGAAACGTCCACCTGCACGAGATGGGCCGGACAAACCCGGCAATCGGAAGCCCCGAATCCAGGCACCGGCACAACTGCCCCTTCAAGCACGAACCGCAGCGCCGCGCACTCGTCCCCCTCCGGCAAGGCAACGATCAGGGCCACGCCGAAGGCATTGGTCAGGCGGTCGATATGCCAATGCACCACCTTGGCCGCAGCGCGATGATGCCCAGCCCGCGCCCGAATACCGCCGGGGCCTTTGGCGCTGCCAGCATACAGGTAACGGCCTTCCGGCACATCCCACCACCGGCCCGCGATCTCCAGCGACATGGGCCGCACGACCTCCACCGCCAGAAGGTAGGCCCCTGGTCCGTCGGGCAAATCCAGGGCATCAACGACCGGGATCACGTTCATGCCGCCGGCCCCAGTCCCGTCTGTTCCAGCCATGCCTGGAACATGAGGGCGAACCATATCTCCGTTTGCCAGTTCCGCCGTCCGGCCCGGTGATCGCGCCAGCAGCCAGAGACCAGGGCTGCGTCGAGATACCCCTCCCGCCGCAAGCGGTCTTCGGCCAGAAGATCATCGGCCCAGGGCCGCAGGCTGCCCCGCAACCAGCGATCGATCGGTACCGTAAAGCCCTGCTTGGGCCGATCGACGATCTCACGCGGAACCAGGCGGTACAGCACATCCCGCAACACCCGTTTGCCGACACCACCGGCGATCTTGAATTCGGTGGGGAGACTCCAGGCAAACTCGGCAACATGGTGATCCAGGAACGGCAGGCGCGTCTCCAGACCAAAGGCCATACTGGCACGATCGGTTTTCACACACAAATCGTCAGGCAGATACGTCACCGCATCCAGCACCATAAGCGACAGTGCGGCATCTCCGCCCCAGGACACCGCCTCATCAAACGCGGTCAAAGCCGCGCCAGCCCCCCGTACCGGCATCGGCGTCCCCCGCCATCGCTCGTGGTGAAGCCGCAGCAGCTCCGAAAGCCCGCCCGCCCCACGATTGCGCAAGCTCCAGCGCAACCGATAGCCGGGATAGCTGCGGTGCCGTCCCCCGAACGCGGCCGAGACCGCATTCAGTCCTCCCGCCGGCACCGCCTCCCCCACCCCGCCGATCAGCGAGCGAACGGCTGGCGGCACCCGGCGCAGCCGGTTCCACTGACGAGGAATCCCCTCGTAACGAGGATAGCCGCCCAGAAGTTCATCCCCCCCATCCCCGGAAAGCGCGACGGCCACCTGGCGGCGTGTCAGCGCGCTCAGCAGGCAGGTTGGCACTTGGGCGGCATCGGCCATCGGCTCGTCGTAGACCATCGGCATCCTGGGCACCAGCGCCAGGACATCGGCTTCGCTGATGATGTGCCCGGTGTGCTCGGTGCCGATATGACGGGCAACGGCGCGGGCGTGGGAAGATTCATCATGACCGGGTTCGGCAAAGCCGATGGTGAAACTGTGAACCGGACGGCTTGTTTCGGCCTGCATCATGGCGGCCAGAGTCGAGGAATCGATACCCCCGGACAGGAATACGCCGACCGGCACGTCCGCCCGCATCCGCAACGCCACCGACCGCCGCAACAAGGCTTCCAGATGATCGGCTGCCGTCTGGAAATCACCCTGGAACGGATTGGCCGCCGCCGCCAGTGCCTGTTGCCGCGCTGACCAATAGGGCCTCACCTGCTCGGCGCCGGGATACCCGGCCGCCGCCGTCAGGGTCAGGGTGCAGCCCGGCGGGAGCTTGGCGACATGGCGGTAAATGGTATGGGGTGCCGGAATCCAGCCCAGGCGCATGTACAAGCCAAGAGCGCTCCGGTCGATATCCCCCACCCATGCCGGGTGACGGCGCAAGGCCTTGAGTTCCGAACCGAAGAGAAAGGCACCGCCACACCAGCCGTAATAGAGTGGCTTCTCCCCCAGCCGGTCCCGAGCCAGCACCAGGGTTCGCTCCTGCCGGTCCCACAGCGCGAAGGCGAACATCCCGTCAGCGGCATCCAGCGTCCTCGCAATGCCCCACCGCACCACGGCAGCCAGCAATACCTCGGTATCGGAATGGCCGCGCCAGGAAATCGGCCAGCCCGCTTCGGCATCAAGGTCGCGCCGGATTTCCAGATAGCTGTAAACCTCGCCGTTATAGACGATGACATAGCGGCCATCCTGAGAAACCATCGGCTGGTGTCCCTCGGTCGAAAGATCGAGGATCGACAACCGGCGGAACCCAAGCGCAATCCCCGCCGTCTCGTCCACCCAGCACCCGTCATCGTCCGGGCCACGGTGAACCAGCGTCGCGGCCATGTTCCGGGCGATAGTCTCCGGCGACCGTGCCCGGCGGTAGGGGTCAAGAAAGCCAGCGAATCCACACATGTTTGAGCCTGATAAATGCGGTGCGACTGGCGGGAGGATCGTTCAGGAAAGTGGATTCGAGTTTAACGAATTGTTTGGTCCTGAAATATTCCAGAGTACCCTCTCTCGGGCGTCCCAGAAGTTTGTTCAAATATCAACTGGCAAATTTTGAGGCCAGCATCAAGTATAATATCATTCGGCCCAAAATTAAACATTTCGAGTTGAATTGTCCCACGGAACCCGGCGTGGATTGTCGGTGCCGTAATATGAATACCGACTCCGAGGCGAGCTATTGAGCTTTTTCCTTCGACTCTCGCGGCTAGACGCGATCTAATCGGAAGATCTATTGTCTCTTTTGTGTACGCTAAAAGAAATGTTTTTGATTTTAATGTATATCCGGTTATTTCAATTTTTTGATGGTAGTGTTTTTTCAAATCATGGTAGTTATACCCTTGGGTTCCTGGTCGAATTAGAAGTCCAGTAACTGATTTCCACTCAAACCCCACGTCAGAAAGCGTTAGATCGACAGCTGTTGAGCTATACGAATCCGGCAACGGGGGCGGATCTATCTCTATTTGATGTGTTTGCAACGCTACCAAAATTTCCCGATCCGTTAATATCATTTTTCCGCCTCCAAAAAATTACAAACTAAGCCAATACATTGTTAACCCAGATTCTCCAATTCCCCCTGGTTGACTCACGCGGTAGCTCCACAAGGACGGAATCGCCTTGGCTTCCGATCCGATAGACCTCAAGTTTGCCGTCTTTCACGAAGCTTTCATGAACAATCACTTCCACCTTCTCCCCCGTCGCATTACTCACGGTGACGGAGACTTCCGATGGCCCAGGGCCGTCGACAATGTCGCTGCATGGTAATCTCATAGTCCCTCTCTCCCCGCTACACACAAACCTCATGCTGGAATCTATAAACACGCCGTTCGGCTCCCCCGTCAATAAGGATTACCCACGCCCGCCGGTCAGCACTACCCCGACACTCCGGCCTCTGAACTCGCCCAGCGCCGTCAGCCCTGCCAGCGCCACCGCCCCGGCAGGTTCGGCGACGTTGCCGGTGTCGCTTTGCATCTCGGCCATGGCAGCCCGGATCCTGTCGTCGCTCACCGTCACCACGTCGGCGGCGCCATCCAGGATCATCGGCAACGCCTCCGCTTCCGGCTCGCTACGGCACAGAGCCTCGGCGATGGTTGCGGCGGCGGGTGACGACACCGCCCGGCCGGCGCGAAACGACAGGGCATAGGTGGGTGCCGCCAGGGCGACCACCCCGATAATCCGGGTCTTGAGACCCAGGGCATCGCGCGCAGCGATCATACCGCAGATCCCTACCCCGGAACCAATGGGAACCAGAACTGCCTCCAGCTCCTCCGCCGCCCGCAACAGTTCCAGCCCACAACTGGCCGCCCCCTGAACCAGCCACTTGTGGAACGACGGCACCAGATGAAAATTCCGGGTTGCGGCCAAAAGCCGGGCCTGCTCCTGCGCCTCGTCCTCGTCCCCACCGGACTCGATGACCTCGACCCCGAGGGCGCGCAGAGCCGTGTTCCGTTCCGGGCTGGCGCCTGTGGGGGTGACCACCTTCGGCGTCATGCCGGCAAGTTTGGCCGCCAGTCCGACGGCATGGCCATGGTTGCCGCCGCTGGCGATGGCTACGGTACGAATGCATGGCCGCCGCTCCCGCAGCAGGCCCACATAGTTAAGGGCGCCGCGCAGCTTGAACGACTTGGCCGGAGTGTGGTTTTCGTGCTTGACCCACACCTCGCACCCATATCTCGCCGACAACGACGGCCAGAGGATCTGGGGGGTCGGCGCCATGTGGCGGGCAATGCGCCCGACTGCCGCTTCCAGATGTTCCAGCGTCAACTCGTCCCGCATTCCCTCCCCCACTCAATACTTATGTGCCGGAGTGCCACCGGTTCATGCGGAAAACTGTAACGGCGGATATCGCCATCGTTCCCCGGATTTGGCAAAGTCCCTCGCGCAATGGCCGGGGGCAGGCTATATCAAAGGTTCCAGCCCCTCAACCTCGAACTTGCAAGACCCTAACCCGCGAGGCGACATATGGACCGAGACAATGTAGCCGCACCCCGGTTGCGCCCGTTGGGGATTCTGCTTCTCGCCGTATTCGTGCCCCTGGGCCTTTATTCAGCCTCTTGGCTATACATGGCCACTACGGTACGTGCGGAGATTGGCCGCTGGGCCGATACCCAACGTGCCCGTGGCTATCAGGTCACCTATGAAGCGATCAACCTGTCAGGCTTTCCTCTTCGTTTCGAAGTCAATATAACCAAACCGATCTTGCAAGCCCCCGAAGCGGCAGGTAGCTGGCGCTGGAGCACGGCAATCCTCTCCGGGCAGATGAACCCTTTCGTCCGCAACAAATTCATCCTCACCACACCCGGTCCCCAGGAAATCCGCCTGCCATCCTTTCCGAAATCAGGCGAAAGTACCAACGCCCCCATCGCCACCATTACCGCCGTCACGGCAACTGCCACCATAAAACGACGCAGCAACGGAACCCAGGGACAGGCCAGCCTCATCCTGGACGCCGCCGACATCAGCGGGCTGGTCTCCGGCTCCGCCGTGCATGTGGAGCGGCTGGACGCCGCCGCCCAGTGGTTCCCCGCCCCGCACCCATCCGATCATACCACCAGAACCCTCACCCTGTCGGCAAGCAGTCACGGCATTGATTTACCCCCCGCCCTGGGTCTGCCGTTCGGCCCCCGGATAGAAACCATCGCACTCGACGCTGACGTGAACGGCACCCTAGCCGACGGCGAATTGCTGCCCTCGCTTGAGAATTGGCGCGAAAACGGCGGGACGGTGGAGCTTCATACGCTCACGCTGCAATGGCCGCCGCTCCAGCTTTCCGCCAACGGCACCCTGGCGCTTGACGATCAGCTCCAGCCCATGGGCGCCTTCTCCACCAACCTTCAGGGCTTTTCCGACGCCCTGGATGCCCTCAGCCGTGACGGCATCGTGCGGCCGCGTGATTCCAGCATGGCCAAGGCCATGCTGGGGACGCTGGCGAAGGCTCCCGCTGGCGGAGGGGTCCGCGTGCCGCTGACCCTCCAAAATCGCGCCCTCTTCGCTGGCCCTGTAAAGCTGCTCCAGCTTCCCGATGTGCGTTGGTCGAACACCCACCAACCCAGGATGGAAAATCAGCCAGAAGATAAAGATGTGAGGGGCCTTGGCCCCTCACACTCCCCGTTAATAAGATAAATGGGGAGCGCGAGGGCCTCAGGCCCTCGTTCTTACCACTTTCGATCAATTATGGTGCTGCGGATCATTCACTTGGCTAGGAATTGACCGTCAGGGGAATGGCCAGATTAAAATTGTCGTCATTTATGCATGAGATCGTTGAGCTGTTGTTGCATAGCGTTCAGTCGCGCCCGCAATTCGTCAAGTCCCTCCGTCTCGCCCGAGAGCCTGGGGGGATTTGCAGAGCTGGGCGGCAACTTGGTCATCTCGGCATCCGTGTAAAAGGGGGCGAACATCTTCATGGCGGATTCGAAAAATGCCATGTTCTGTTTGCCCATTTCTTCGAACTGATTGAAGGGGAACAGGCCGTCCAGGGCGTTCTTCATCAACGCACGCATTTGTTCTTCGTGTTGGGCGAAAGCCTGCATACTGTATTCAAGGTAGCGTGGCACCAGACCGCCCAACGAATCGCCGTAGAGTCCAATCACCTGCCTTAAAAAGCCGATGGGAAGCAGATTTTGGCCCTTTGCTTCCTCTTCGACAATGATCTGGGTGAGAACCGAGCGGGTTATATCCTCTCCCGTCTTGGCGTCATAAACGACGAAATCGGTTCCCTCCTTCACCATGTGGCACAGGTGTTCGAGGGTCACGTAACTGCTGCTCGCCGTGTT
>JADFXL010000088.1:0-9582 GCA_015233585.1 Alphaproteobacteria bacterium
TAAAAACAACAGCTTCGCCAAATGCGCCCGCCGAATCCATCGTTCCCTCCCCGTCAAACCACAGGATGCCGATAGATTCAGAACTTTCCGCCCGTGTCACCCCTCTCGTTCACCCGATTGCCCTGCCGATCAGCCCTGGTCCGCTTGACGGCCACTGTTCGTCACGAGCACCACCCCCAAAAACCATGCGAGGGTCGGCCAAGGTCACGATAGCGCCGGCGATGCTCGCGGCCACGGTCATGATGAGGGTGTCATAGTTCCGCACATGAGCCAGTTCATGGCTGATCACGCCGGCCAGTTCTTCCCGACTGAGGATTTGAAGCAGACCACTCGTAACCGCCACTGCGGCGTTGTCGGGGTTGCGGCCCGTCGCGAAGGCGTTGGGCTGCTGACTGTCGATCAGGTAGACCCGAGGCGTTGGCAGAGAGGCGCGCCCAGCCAAATCCGCAACCAAACCGTACAGCTGGGGATCGCTTGCCCGGGTGACCTTGCGGGCTCCATACGCATGGAGCAGCATGTCGGCAGAAAACCAGTAGGCGACGGTATTGACGGCAACCGCCATCACGAGCGCGGCGATCATGCCGGTCTTGCCCGCGATCAGGAAGCCGGCGACGACAAACACCGCTGTCAAAGCGGCAAGCAAAACGCCGGTTTTGATGAGGTTGGTCATACTTCCGATCCCGCGGCCGTTCCGCGCCACAATCAGCCCGATCTCGTATAGGGCCCCGGGGAGGTTCGCTTCAAGACTTGGTGCCGGGCAAACGACCGGCTTCAATCGCGACTCGATCTACACCGGGTCTCATGGCCTCCGCAGGCCGACACGGATGTACGGGACGCGTTCAGTTTCTGGATTGATTGACCCGTTTGCCGTCGTCACATACGCTCAGCGTCGGTAGGGACGCGAGGTGCGACCATCGGAGGAGGCATCGTCATGAAGATCGTCGTCGAACGCCGGAGCAATCACTTCCATGCGGCCTTTGCCCAGGACCGTGGGCGATGGGGTGAGGGGAGGACCGGGGACGAAGCTGTTGGGAATCTCCTGCGTTTGCATGGGGAAGCGCTAGGAATCAGTGTCGAGGTGCTCGGGGAGCCTCTTGAGCCGAACGTTGTGATCGCGTGAGTCCGGATCGGGAGCGCGGCGGTGACGAGTGTGCTTCCATGATGCCCAGAGTCGCCATAGACTGACCCAGCGGCAGCGTGAATTTCCGTGCCTGGACATCTCCACTGGCTGGCGGTGCCGTACGACGGGTCCCAATAGGAGTTTCCCAATGCCGCACAAAAAGACGATCGAATCTGCCGTCAAGAAGATTGTCGAACGCATTGACCGGCTCGAAGGTTTGTCATCAACGGAAAGACAGCTGGTGATCGGTCGATTTAATGAAGCTCTCCACCGGTTATTCCCTCCTGCACAGCGTATGGCCGGGAACCCCGATCTTGCGAGCCAGCTGAGAGTTGAAATGGCCGTGGTACAGATGATTGCCTCTTTGGAAGTGCTTGATGGACTATCTTTCGAGGCTCAAGTAGAGGCTCTTGCCGAGATCAAAGAAGTTCTCGGGACGGTTGAACGCTGATACAGCGGTTTCGTCCCCCAAGTGCGGCGGATTTTGCGATAAGGATCATCCCTTCGGTCCGTCGCGCCTGGGGGCATGGCGACCGGCTGCTCAATCGGCATCGCCGGAACGCGGCCGAGAACGATCGGAGTCGTCTTGTCGGTGTCAATGCCATGTATCGCCGCCGAAGATCAAGATCGCGTGTGTGGATTCTGTGTAATTCAGCCAGAAATCAAGAAAATTCCGCATGTGCGGGAAACGTGGAAATCACCTATTCGGATAGACCCGCTGGCTTTATCAGGGCATCAAAATAGCATGTTAATATGGCAGACGCCCTCGACACGCTCAACTCTCACGTTGTCGGACCCACGCTCGGCCAAGTGGATCATCTGGCAGTCGGTCGTCGCTTGCCTGCGATTGTTGCTACGTGATATTTATGCACCTAGCGCGCTCTTTGATCAAGCTCTGGAAATCGTTCAATTGACATGTTTGTCCCCTACGCAGTAAGCCGTAAATAAGATTTGCCTATCCAACCAACTCGGTAGGCGATCAAGGAACAGCAGTTTTCTGAAGTTGTCTTCCCGTCCAATCCAGCAACGCAACGCGACCTGGATAATGGAGATAACGCAATTTATAGCAGCTTCAGATCACGACAAATCGGGAGATGATGATGAAGAAGGCAAACTTTGTGAGACAGCGCCTTCCGGCAATCCTGGCGACCTGTGCGACCTCTCTGGTTGCAACACTTGCGATTTCGCCCGGCTTCAGGCCAGCGGCGGCCAGTTCGGGTCCGACCTCGCCGTCAAATTCGTCAAGTTCGTCGAGTTCGTCGTCGAGTTCGAATACGGACTCTGCCCAGCAAACCACGGTGACCGCGCAAACCCAGCGTACCGAAACCAAAGAAATCGTGAATCTGATCAGCGGGCGAATCTCCTCTGCGCTGGCGGTCAGCTTATCGACACCTGGGATGGCGCAACGCAAACGCGCTGATGCCGACGGGGAAGATGGCCGCATGGTCGGCCTTTCGGCCGGCGACGGCGACCTTGGTCTCGCGGTGTGGGGATCATACAGCCACAACTGGTTGGCCAACAACTGGACCGCAACGAAATCAAACACCGGCTTGAATTCAGGCATCGTTGGCGGTGACGTCAGGATACGGGACAATATCCTGGCTGGTCTGACTGTAACCAACCAAGCGAGTGGGGCTACGACCAAATTCAATAATGGGTCGATCGACTCCAGCGGCTTCACCTTTACCCCCTATGGCGCCATCAGTTTCCTCGACGACCGACTCGTTCTCGACCTGATGACCGGTGTTGGCCAGAACTCGACGGACACCACCCGCTTGAGCGGACTCGTTAGGGGAAGCTATTCCGGCGAGCAGTGGCTGCTGGCGACGCATGCGACCTACAATGTCCCGGTCGACAATTGGACCTTATCGGGTAAGGTCGGCTGGGCTTCCTCCTACGGTTGGGGCGATTCCTACGTTGAAAGCAATGGCTCCATTAATGGAGCCCAGGTGAGCAGGCTCGGTGAAATCAGTGTCGGCGGTCGCGCCGCCTATACGGTCGGCGGGTTCGAACCCTATCTAGGTCTGACATTCGCCTACGATCCGATCCTGAGCAGCACGAGCACGGCCGCCGTTCCCACCACGAGCAAGGCATCGCGACGGGAGCTTGACGGCGTGCTCGGCCTTAACTGGATGGCGACGGATAGACTGACGGCAAGTGCCGAAGCCGGCTATATGTTCTTTCGGACCAATGAAGAAAACATCAGCGTGCTCGCCTCGGCCCGTTACGCTTTTTGATTTGAGGGCAAGCCCTCGGAGATCGGTTTCGGCGGGGCTTTGGCCCCGCCTTTTTTTCGCCGTGTTACTGGGGGACGGGTTCGGCCAGCACGGTATCGATGACTTGGAGGGTGCGCGAGGCGTAGTTCGTCAGCAAGAGCGTACGCCCGTTCGCCAGAAGATGCAATTCCCGGGGGAAAGCACCCGCCCGGATCGTACCTTCGACGATGAACGGCCCGGTTTTGCCCGCCGAGATGTCGACCACGGTCACCGTTTGCGGCATGTTCGGATCGGGAGTGAAGCGGTCGGAATTGGCGACCCAAACATGTTTGCCGTCCCTGGCGATGCTCTCGCCAACGGGAGATTTGCCGACCTGGACGAGACCGAGCCGCGCTTGGGCGGGATCGGAGACCAGCCGACCGGTGTCGAACGCAATCAACGCGTTGCTGCCGCGGGCGGTCACCCAGGCGGTTTCGCCGTCCGGCGAGAGCACGAGGCGAACCGGATTGCAGCCGGCTGGCACGCGCGCCCCCACCGCATGCCCCGGATCCGTGGCGGCACGCGTGACGTCGATGACGGTCAGCACCCCTTCCGGGTTGACGGCCCGCGAACTCGGTCCCTGAGCATTTTCAAGGGCGCAGCGTGGCGGCCATCCCATCTCCCGACCGGCAACCTGACTGGTCACGAACAGGAGGCGGCCATCCTTAGAAAGGGTGACCGCGATCGGCCAGGGATCGACGGGAATCCGGCCAAGGAGTGCGGTCGTCATATCGCCTGTCTTACGCACGCGCGCAAAGTCGATGACGGTAATTCGCGCAGCGTTCTCGTCGCTGACGAACAGAAGGCGGTCGTCCGGAGTCACGTTGACGTAGAAGCTTTGTGGACGGGTTCGATCCTGTCCCGTCGCGGTGCGGATGGCGCCCAGCAGCGGGTCTGACGTCCCGTCGATCAGGCGCTCCACGTCCAGGAGCAGAACCTGGTCGCGGTCGGCGACGACCAGCACCCGGCCGTCCCGGCTCAACACCATGCCGATGCCGCCGTAGGGGGCGATGTGCTCAAGCTTCAGGCGGCCGAGCGTTCGGCTCAGCACAGCGACGCCGCCCGGCGTCGGCGCCGGCCCTTCGGCCAGCAGGGACACAAAGACCCAGCAGTCGTCTGGGGTGGCGATCACGCCGAACGGATGCCCCGGCAGATCGACAGTATAGACCGGTTCACGGTCCGGTCCGTCGCAGGAGCCGGTCCCAGCGCCGGCCAACCGCGGTGCCAAACCGGCGCCGATGGCGAGGAGCAGAATCACGACGCGAAACATGTGACCCCACTTTCGTCCATGATCAGGTCCAGTTCCTTCAACAACGGCATCAAGCCTTCGCCGTAGCGACGCCAGCGGCTGATCGAACTTCGGTAGATCGGCTGGCGGACCTGGGCAAAACTTGCGGTCCGGATCGGTCGGGCGTTGCTGTGGAATTCCAGGCAGCGCTCGTCCCAGGACAGGCTGCAGTGGTCAAGCAGTCGCCGCGCCTGGGTTTCCAAGTCGTCAACGACATCCTCGTAGCGAATCTCCAACATGAAGCCGGCGGGCAGAACCGTGCGCCAGTGGGCCATCAGGTCGGTATACCGGCGGTAGAAGCGCCCCATTTCGGTCAGATCGTAGGTGAACTCGTTTCCTTCGGCGAACATGGTGGTGAAACAGGACACGCAGGTGTCGACCGGATTGCGGATGGTATGGATGATGCGGGCGTCGGGCAGAATCAGCCGGATCATGCCGAGATAAAAGAAATTGTAGGGCATCTTGTCGGTTACCCGATGGCCGGCGGCGGCGGCCGGCAAACCGCCCATGTAGGTTCGACCCAGTTCAGCGAGTCCATCGGTGGCCAGCGTCGCGTCGAAATCCTGATAGGGACATGGGCCGGGTTTGACGACACCGCGCAAGGTCAAGTCCATGAGCTTGAGTTCGCCAGCGGCGTAGACCTGCGGGTGGCCGGCCAGGATCTGCTCGACCAGCGTACTGCCCGACCGCGGCATGCCGACGATGAAGATCGGCGCCGGTTCCGGTGTCGCTGTGAGGACACCCCGGCGGAACAACTCTAAATCAAAGAGTTCCGAGGTGCAGCGGAACAGGGTTTCGACTTCGGTTTCCTTGTATGCAAGTGCCGCACGCTTGAGAGCGGCGCCCTCGAGATAATGGGAGAACGCCTTGGTATGGTCGCCATCGGCTTCAAGGGCCTTGCCGTAGGCGTAATGGAGCAGCGCCGCTTTTTCCGGTTCGAAACTGTTGGCGTCCGCCACCGCGGTCTCCAGTGCCGACCGCGCGATGTCGCCGCAGCGCGGGGGCTTGATCGCCGACAGTTGATAGTGTGCACTGGGATAGGAAGGCTGGAAGCTGAGGGCTCGCTGGTAATAGCCGACGGCCTCGTCAAGTTTGCCCAGGATCTGGTGTACAATCGCAATATTGTAAAGGGCTTCGTGAAAGTTCGGCCGCACCTCGACAGCCTGGGAATACCGTGTGATCGCCTCTTCGAACCGGCCCGACGCGTGGAACGCAAGTCCTAGGTTGAAGAGCGTTTTCGAACAGCCGGGATCGAGCGCCAGCGCCTGCCGGAAACAGGTGATTGCTTCGTCGTACCGCTCCGCGGACTTGAGGGCTTTTCCGTAGGCGAGCAGACCTTCGGGCCAGTGCGGACGTCTCTCGAGGACCTCGCCGTAGCATTCGATCGCCTCCTCCACCTTGTCCAGGGTCTCCAGCGCCGATGCGAGGTTGAACAGGGCATCGGTGTAGTCCGGCTGTTGCGCCAGGGCGCGGGCATAATGCTCGATCGCCTCGGGAAGCCTTCCTAGCTCCTGCAAGGCGGTCGCAAGGTTGTTGAGGCCTTCAGGGAACTCCGGCCGGAGTTCGAGGGCCCTGGTATAGTGCTCGACCGCCTCGTCCGTATCGCCCTTCTCCTGGAGCGCGATGCCGAGGCTATTCAGGATGTCTGGGTTGGCGGGCCGCAAGACGAGCGCTCGGCGGTAATGCGCGATCGCGTCTTCAAGGTTACCGCGGGTCTTGAGGGCGATGCCCAGGTTAAAAGTGATTTCAGCGTTATCCGGGTCGAGGGCAAGTCCCCGACGATAACATTCGATCGCCCGGTCGACCTCGCCTCCGGCTTTCAGTGCGGCCCCCAAGGTGTTGTAGAAATTCGGCTCGTCGTTGCGCAGGGCGATCGCCCGCGACACCAGCGTAATCGCCTCCTCGTGGCGGGCAACTTGATGGACGAGCCCGCCCAGCAGGTGGAGCGCATCAGCATTGTCGCCGTCGCCGTCGAGGATCGCCCGATAGCACACCTCGGCCTCGGCCAGGCGCCCCGTCGTATGGTGCGCAATCCCGGCGGCCAGGAGATCAACGACCGGCCGGTGGGCTCTCACCCTCTCTCGAACCGCAGTTCGACGTTGCTTGCGGGTCAACGGTTTACCCCCAACGAAGTATGCTTATTGCAAATCAAGGGTAGCCAGTGACATCTGGCACTGCAATAGTCGTGACTCTAAAACTTGTCCCGAATTCGCGGCCTGAATGACAGGTTTCGTACCACCGGCCATGGCGACCGGATCATGATCGCAGCAGAGATCCATGCCCTGGGTGAGAAAGCGGCTGCGGAAATCATAGACAAGGTCGGGGCGCGCCGCAATGATAAGCTGAAAACGCCGTTCAGGCGGTCTGGATGAAGGCATGAACCTGACGATACAACCGGACTCCGGCCAGCATCGCCAGCACCGTGAACAGCAGATCGGCGCCAGCGGGTAAATCTTCCCCTGGCCACGGCGTGGATCGGGAATCTCGGAAAAAATCGACAACAGCGTGCTCGACATCGGGCAACCCTCCAAAATGGTTGCCCTCCATAGATTCAGACAAAAGCCGCAGAGGGAATCGCTTGTTTTTACCTGCTATCAGGCCGCCCTCACGAACCCAGCCTCAGCATTGAACAGCCCTGGCAAGGTCCCGATCCCCCGCCCATGAATGCTCGGCGTATCGCGATCGAGTCCGCCTGTTCGACCAGAAACATTCCACCTCCAAAATGATCGATAACGGCCTCATAAAAACCTTGACCAAATTGTTATTTGGTCAGCTGCCCAATCATCACCGTTTCGCAATCATCCATCTTACTCATACAAATCTCTACTTCGCTGCAAATGCGCCATAGACAACAAGCTTGCGCGACGGAACGTCAATAAAATATAGAGACTTATTAATTACTACACCATTCTCAGTATCTTTTGTAGAATAGCTTACAAGCTTCCCCTTTCTTTCGATGGCGCCCTGAATAATACCCTTGAAAAAATTAGTAGCAGCACCGTCACCTAACGACCTGATATTTTTGCCGACATATTCTGATGCCGCTGAAGAGACCGCCCATGTCCCGGAATGGTCAATGATGCTGACTGAATCAATGCCGCAGATTGTTGCACTGTCATTTTTAAGGAGGTTGTCTCTGAGATATTCGATACCATGCTCATCGAGAGTTTTCGCAACCTCTGTAACAGCTTGCTTAACGGCCTCCGTATTGATTTGACACGGCTCTGCCACCGCAATGTCAGATACAGCCATAATAACAAGTGCGATTGATAAGGAAAGGCTTCGCATCGTCATGCCCCACGTCCCACTCTGTGTAAACTCCATCGCCAGGAATTTTCACACGATTCGCCGCTTGGAGTCGCCAAAAATCGATGTAGGGACATAGGCTTCGCCACAAGGTCGTTGATTCCACAGGAATCCCCTCATTTCCTACAGTAGCGAACAGGTTCAGGCATCTCAGAAATTAAATGATCAGACTGAGTGTTATTCTCTCATTAAGGGTGATTTGCGCGCGGTATCTGGGCGCGTTTGCGGAACTGAGTGATGGGTAGCCGGACCTTGGTAGGCGCGTTGCCATTTACGATGGCTCTTGCGTGATAGTTTCACCCGTGATGGCTGCCATTGTTTTGGGGCGACCGGACGGCAGAAAATGAGGGGATGAATGAGCGTTGATTCCACACTTGAGATAGCGTTCCCGGTCCTCCACCATAACATCCGCAGTCAAGGCAATAATCGGCACGCCCCCTCGTGGCGGCGGCATTCGTCGGATAACCCTGGTGGCCTCTTCACCGTCCATTTCAGGCATCTGCATGTCCATTAGCACCACGTCGAACTCATCATTCTCGACAGCCTTTACTGCCTCTAACCCATTCTTAGCCACTACTACGACATGCCCTCGTTTCTGAAGCATGGTTCGAACGAGTCGCTGAATGATTAGGGCTCTTTGCTGTTTCACGTGGGTAGCTTGAGTTCCAGTTTTCCGGCGATCAAGTAGATCATCGCGCAGAGGTTGCGGGTTGAGCGGTAGCCGCGAGCCTTGGCCTTGGCGGCCTGAACGAGGCTGTTGATGCCTTCGAGCAGGCCGTTGGCGATGCCGGACTGGAACCAGCGCAGGATACCATCCCAGCGACGTTTCACGGTTCGCGCGGCCTTGATGATCGGCGGCAGGCGGCTGTGGGTGGCCCAGAAGTGCCATTTCTTGAGGTAGACTTCGGCCGTCTCGATCGGCTGGTCGTAGAAATCCTGGAACGCCTCGCGGATATGCATGGCCCTGGCGGTCTTGAGTTTGCGCGATGAAAGACCGGCGAGCTGCGCCTGTTGATCCTTGTTGAGGGTGTCGCGGTTCTTGAGCCAGAGGTAGCGGGTCTTCTTCAGCTCTGGCCTCTCCTTTTGTTCGGACCGCCGCACGTGATCGACCGCGTCGTTGATCACTTTGACGACGTGGAACTTGTCGTAGGTGATGCTGGCGCCCTGGAGGTGGGCGGTGAAGGCGGCGCTCATGTCCTGGCAGAAACGATCTCAGCCGCAGCATTGACGGGCATCTCCTTGACCATCGCCATGACCAGGGCCTCGAACAACAGCGTGAAGCCGCTCCCCGGCCGCGCCCACGGCACCGAAACCCGCTGCACCCCACAGTCCGGACACTTGACCCGCGGCACCCGCGCATGAAGATAGGCCTCATGCTGAAAGAAATTCAGATGCCGCCAAGTCGCTTCCTCCGTATCGTAGGCTTTGCAACCCACGGCTCCGCAGTCACGGCGCTGCGCGGTCAGGATCAGCAGCTTGACGATTCCTTCCCAACGGCCGGACACCACTTCAGCCGCCCCACAGGAATCCCCTTATTTCCTACAGTAGCGAACAGGTTTCGGCATCTCAGAAATTGAATGATCAGGCTAAGCGTTATTCTCCTATTAAGAGTG
>JADFXL010000088.1:9603-10391 GCA_015233585.1 Alphaproteobacteria bacterium
CTGCGGAGCTGAGTGGTGGGCAGCCCGGACCCCGGTAGGCGCGTTGCCATTTACGATGGCTCATGCGTGATAGTTTCACCCGTGATAGCTGCCATTGTTTTGGGGCGACCGGACGGCGGAAAAATGAGGGGATGAATGTGCATCCGACATCCCGCCTCCGGATACTGCGACGATCTGGACGGTTTTGTCCATTTTCCTAATGTTTATAATCGGTTCGAGCCCATTTTGAACAGGCATGAATATGTCCGTGAATACTATGTCAGGCTGGGTTAGGAAAACCAAGTGCTCACCTTCGACCCCTGTTTCTGCTTCAATTAGGACGTGGTGTGTCCGTTTAAGGACTGCGCGAAACGCCGCCCGAAAAAACGTATCGTCGTCAATTGCAAGAACGGTAGCCATTGCCCACTCATCGTAATGATAGTTGCGAGCCTATTGCGCTTCCAGTGAATACTATTGGCGGTGAGCATTTAACAAAATGTAAAGAGAAATGCGCAATTCAGATATCGTCGGGTGGGTTATATCCGAAAAGATATCGCCCCCTTCTCCAGCATCAATGTGGCCGGTTCACGGTTCAGACGATGCCCGCCGGTCTATCGAGCGTAAGCAAGGGCGCTACACCGTCAGCGATGTGATCGGAAGCACCTGCCTTGGTGTAGGCGTCCAGGGCCACCAGCAGGATGTCCCAATCGATGGGTTTTTCCACCAAGTCGTTTACTCCGGCGGCGAAATAACGATCACGGTGATCAGCCATGGCGTCAGCGGTCAGTGCGATGATGGGCACCCGGTTC
>JADFXL010000089.1 GCA_015233585.1 Alphaproteobacteria bacterium
GGGCGGGCCGAAGTCGCTGGCGACGCATCTCGGGAACACCGCGAAGAACGAGCGGGTGGGGATCGTCGAGACGCGCGACCTGTTGTCACGTGACCTGTTGGGGGCGTTTCAGGAAATGCAGGACGTGGCCAGCGGCTCGACCTGCCAGAAGTTCATGTACCACGCGAACATCGACGGGGATACTCGGTACCCGATGACGCGGGAGCAGTGGCGGGAGTCGGTTGACGCGCTGGAAAAGAAGCTGGGTTTGACCGACCAGCCGCGCGTGGGGGTGATGCACGTCAAGGAGGGGCGGGAGCATTGCCATGTGGGGTGGAGCCGGATCAAGCCGGAGACGATGACCGCGATTTCCGATAGCCATAACTACAGGAAGCACGAAGAAGTTTCGCGCGAGCTTGAACGCCGGTTCGGTCATGAGCGGGTGCAGGGGGCGCACGCCGAGCGGGAGGACAAGCCGCGCCCCGCGCGGACGCCGGATCATGCCGACATCCAGCAACAGGAGCGGCTCGGCAAGCCGGGCCGCGCGGGTGTGGCCGCCATCAAGGCGGTGAAGGCCGACCTTACGGCGCTGTGGCAGCAGACCGCGAGCGGGAAGGACTTTGCCGCCGCCTTGGCCGCGCGGGGGTACATTCTGGCACAGGGCGACCGGCGGGACTTCGTGGTGTTGGACTCTGCGGGCGCAGTGCATAGCCTTGCCCGCCGGATCGAGGGTGTGAAGACCGCCGCCGTGCGCGAGCGCATGGCCGACGTGGACAGGGCGAGCTTGCCGACGCTTGAACAGGCGACGGCGCACCAGCGCAAAGCGAAAGCCGAGGACGGCGCGACGGACTCGACCCGCGCCAAGGCTGCAAGGAGTGACCAGGCCATGCAGGACGAGCCGACAGCACCGATGCCGATGCCGGTGAAGGACGGCACGGCGAAGGGCGCGGATAGACGGGAAGCCGCCGATCCGCGCGACGACCAGTCCGCGCGGTATGATCGCACCGCGCCGGACGCCCGCGCGGTACTTGAGGCGGAGGCCGTGCAGCAGGCCCCGCGACAGGCGGGCTTGCTGGCGCAGATGGAGCGGCAGGAACAGGCCCGCCGCGCCTTCGTGGCAGAACAGACAGCCGCCGCCGAAAAGGCCCGTGCCGAGCAGGAGGCACGAGAACGCGAGGATGCGGCGCGGGCGCGGAATGGCGACATCACCGACGCCAAGAACCGGTACGCGCAAGCTCTTGGCGATGAATACGACATCCGCGATCCCTACGCCTCGCTTGCCCGCGCGGCGATGAATGAATATGGCCGCTTTGCGCGGCAACAAGAGACGTTGACCCAGCAAATTGCCGAGGCGAAGACGCCGGAAGACCGCCGAACACTTGAACTCCGCAAGGAGATCGAGGGGTGCGAGTACATGGTGATTACCTCACACCGCCTTGCCGGCATAAGTCGCGCGATCACCGGCAACGTGAACAGCGAACAGGCCCAGCGGGACGAGGCGAAGGCGAAATTCTATCAGGAGCGGGCCGCCGAGCTTCGGGCGGAACGGGCCGAGATCGAAAAGGGAGGCACAGGAACGGAACGCGGGGAGGGGAAGGCCCCGAAGTCGCAGGACCGGCAGCCGGAGGCGTTGGCCTCGTCGCGAACTGGGCCTGCCGACACGATTCATCAATTCCTGTAGCAGAGCGGAACATGTAGGGAACTTACAACCGAATGTCCGCCAGACCAAGGTTTATCGGCCACCTTTGGTAGTGTCCGGAAACCCCAGCAAGCGATGAGAACCCGGCCAAAATGATTTCCGGACAGGTTTCCGGACACCCGTTCAGCCTTTGATCCGTTGTGCTACACGGATTGACGGATCGTGTCGGGAGGCCCACCAGCTTGCGGATGATAGCCTACCCACGATCAAGACGTGGGGGGCTGATTGTCGGCTTTGGCGGGAAAGCTGTGTCCAGTGCAGCATCAACGGAAGGATTCCGCCCGCGACGTAGATATTTAAGGGCTTTTCCGTTGGCGCGGCTCGCCACCAAGACAGGATCGCCATCTTTGACGCTGTTGTCGAACACCATCAAAATGTCGGCGTGGGGAGCAAACCAGCTAAATTGTTCGTGGGACTTGCGATGTCGTTTGACGGCGGTGTCATGGTCTACCGCATGCCCACCCTTTTTAACACGCTCGCTAACGCGCCGAGGAGACAATTCAGGGGGATGGAGTGAGACGTAAACAAAGCCAAAATTAAAGCCATTTTCTTTTGCTGCCAGCAAATCATCCTGATATTTCGCGGATGATAGAACCGTTTCAACCACGAAGCTCACGCGGGACTTGATACACGCCGCTACCTCTGCGTCAATCTCAATGGCGGCTTTTAAGTTAAGTTCATCCTGTGGCGCGTCTGGAAAGGTCTTCCGCAATTCAAGCGTTCTCTCATCGGCGTTGAGCTTGACCAGATTTCTGTGGCCGAGATCGGCGAGGAAGTCCCCGGCAAAACTAGATTTGCCAGCCCCGTTGGGGCCTGCAACAATCCACATCCATTTTGTCGGCATGGGCAAAATCTATCGCGGCTATAGTGTTGCCTTCGTTGGTGGTACCCGGAAAACGATCTGTCCATTGACAGACCCAGACGTCGGGATGCCGAGCGCGTCATTCTCAGCAACAGCCCTTTTCGCCGCTTTCGTGAACGACCTTTGCGCGAGCGCGATCAAGGCGTCAGCATCATCAAAGACGCTGTCGTCGTCTGTTGCATCATGCGAGGGCTTCCGAACGGCTACCATTGACCCCACCTCCCTGAATACAGGGAACATTATTGCGCTTCCGGCCTTATTTTGCAAGGCGGGCCATTGATCCATGATGAATGTATCCCTGTTGTCCATGTTAGCATTCCCTTGAAAGTCCATGATATTTATCAGAACACACCTTCCACGATAACCTTATTATGCAATAAATTCGCTAAAAAGTGTTTAATCCACCTCAAAAACACCATGTGAGCGTTTTCGATGTCCGAGTAGGAGACGAGTAGAAACTTCGATTCAGGTTGTGGGGCAAGACAAGTATCGGAAATTACCTGTTTTGCGAGGTTATGCGACCGGACACCGAACAGAGATCACGATTGCTCTTCCTTCTTTTCTTTAACGCCTTCACGCCATGCCATGAAGCCAAGGAAGGCAAACCCGCACAACGTCGGAATGATAAGGCCGATAATGCCGCCATAGGGGTTTGGCATTCCTAGTATGTCCTTGCAGACATAGGCCACGCCGAAGACTCCGGCGATATAAGCCGTTCCTCCGAGATAGGCACCGAGAATAGCAAAGAAGATTGTTCGCCACATGACACCCTCCAGAGCCTAAGGCTAGAGTGAGAGTTATTTGTGTTGTTTTGCGGCTTCTTCCTTTCGCTCATTGACGCCTTCACGCCATGCCATGAAGGCAACAAAAGCAAGCCCGCATAGTGTCGGAATAGCAAGGCCAAGAATGCCGCCATAAGGTTTAGGCATCCTCAGCAAGTTGTCGCAGACATACATAACGCCGAAGACTCCGACGAAATAAACGAACAAGACCGCGTATACATGGAGAACAAGCCCGAAGATTTCGCGCCACATCTCGCCCCTCATGGGATGCCGTTATGCGACGCATAGGCTATATCTTGGTTCGCCAGGCCGCGTCCCACGAAGTGGTGTAAGAGCCCGCCCGCAACGTCAGGCGAAGTTCGCGTAGCGAACGCAGCCTGACGTTGCGGGTGGGCTGAAAAGTCGGGCGGCCATCGCGGGTCTCCGCTAGGTTCTGGTTGCGACACACAGCAACCGAACGGAGAGACCACGATGACCGATCCCAGAATGGCAGTTGCCGAGCTGCTCGAAAAGGGCGGCGACGCCGATTTTCTGAAAGACGTGCTGGCCTTTGCCTTGCAGCGGCTGATGGACCTGGAAGCGGAGGCGGCGTGCGGCGCCGGCCTTCACGCGCGCACGCCCGAACGGGTCAACAGCCGGAACGGCTACCGCGACCGACCGCTGGAGACCAGGGTCGGCCGAATCGATCTCCAGGTGCCGAAGCTGCGCAAGGGTAGCTACTTCCCGACGTTCCTGGCGCCGCGTCGGACCGTCGAGAAGGCGCTGACCGCGGTGATCCAGGAGGCCTATGTCCAGGGCATCTCGACCCGCTCGGTGGACAATCTGGTCCAGGCCATGGGCATGACGGGGATATCGAAGAGCCAGGTGTCGCGCCTGTGCGGCGAGATCGACGAGCGCGTCACCGCTTTCCTCAATCGGCCGATCGAGGGTGAATGGCCGTATCTCTGGCTCGACGCCACTTACCTCAAGATGCGGGAGGCCGGGCACATCGTCTCGGTCGCGGTGATAATCGCTGTGGCGGTCAACACCGACGGTCGGCGCGAAGTGCTGGGCACCGCCGTCGGCCTCTCGGAAGCCGAGGTCTTCTGGACCGGCTTCTTGCGCAGCCTCACCAAGCGCGGCCTGCGCGGCGTCAAGCTGGTCATCTCCGACAGCCACGAGGGCATCAAGGCCGCCGCGGCCAAGACCCTGCAAGCCTCCTGGCAGCGCTGCCGCGTTCACTTCATGCGCAATGCGCTGGCCCACGTCGGTGACAAGGACCAGCGCCCCATGGTCGCAGCCCTGATCCGCACCGTGTTCGCCCAAGGCAACGCCAAAGCCGCCAGCGAGCAATGGCGCAAAGTCGCCGATGGTCTGCGCCCCAAGTTCCGCAAGCTGGCTGAATTGATGGATGGAGCCGAGGCCGATGTGCTCGCCTTTATGGCCTTTCAAAAGGCGCATTGGGCAAAACTGTACTCAACAAATCCGATAGAACGTCTCAACGGTGAGGTCAAACGCCGCACAGATGTCGTCGGTATCTTTCCAAACGAGGCCGCCATCCTCCGCCTCGTCGGCGCCATTCTCTTGGAGCAGACCGACGAATGGGCCATCCAGCGCCGCTACATGACCCTGGAAACCATCGTCACGTTGAGCGATGATCCAGACGCCCTGCCGGCAATCGCCGCAGCGTAGCAACCGGCAGCCAGCGCCGGTGGTGACCAAGGCGGTCGCCCGCTCTTACACCACTCCGCGGGACGCGATCGTTCGCCAGCCCGCCGCCGTGATGGTGACACCGATGTGCCAGCACCATTCGCCATACAGATGGGGATTCGGCTGAGTCCGGCGAAGGGGGCCGTGGCTCCAATTCGAAGCAGGGTCCATCCCAGCCGGACGGGCTTCACCCACACCGGCCTAAGCCGGTTAGGCGAACTCCGGTCGCTTTTGGGCCTTTCCCTGGGGGGTGCCTATGTTGGGTTTGTTGGTGGCTGACGGAAATAGATATTCCCATCACGACCATAGGGTGTCGGGATGCCGAGACGGTCATTCTCGGCAACGACTTTCTTTGCCGCACTGGTAAAAGACCTTTGGACGAGTTCAGTTAGCGCGTCGAAGTTCTCAAAAATATCGTTGTCATTGGCCGGTGCCGTCCCTTTATCGGTTTCTGTTGTCATGGGTGGCCTCAAAAGGGGGGCGTATTACGACAAGGACGACTCAAGCAACATCGGCGACGCGGACTTTCTTCGGACGACCGCCGAGCTTGCCGTTGGCACGAACGGCGGCGGCTTTTGCTTCGGAACGCGCCTGCCCGCCCGCTCTGCCAAGTTGCTCCGCCATCCAACGCCGCGAGCCGAGGAACCCTTCGAGGATGGACGGTAGATACAGATCGGCGTCGAGAGCCGGAAAGTGCAGCCCAAGGCCCGACGGTGAAATCTCGACCTTGCTCAGATGTTCGGGCTTTGCCCGTTCCAAGCCTTGGGCATGGTGGGGCTTGAAGGCGACGGAAAGCCCGCTGCTAAGGTCGATGACTAGCCGACCGATGCGGCGATCATAGCGGGCGGCAAGGGCCGTCGGCGTCTTGCTCAGTCGCGCCGAGGCCCGTTCATTGGCCGTTTCAATCTCGTTATCATGGTTCGCCATGAATTTTGCTCCATGCTGCGCTCAACCGCGCCGCGTTTGCTGTCAACGCCGTCTTAATCCGCAAAAGCTCCCCAGACGAGAACCCGTAATTCTCTCGCAGACACGGCGTTCCTTCGGGGCCAGTCAGCTTGAACACGGCTTCACAATCCTTGCCGATGACATGGACATGGGCCGGTCTGTGATCGTTGGGATAGATCACCACCCTTAGCCCGCCGATCATGTCCACTGTTGGCATTGTATCACAAACCTAGCCGCTTTGGTTATACTTTTAGACGAAAGACATTGAGAGCGCAACTCGTAAAGGGATGGCGTTCCCCTTCGGGGCGGGCTGTCGTTCATCGAACCGCGAAAGGCGCGTCTCGCCCCTTCGGGCTTCCATCCCTAACGCGCCTCACCCCGCCCCGCCGACGCGGCGCAGCGGGAACCATAGGGCTTTGCCCTAGAGGTTCCCAGCAAGGGGCTTCCGCCCAGCTTCCTCCCGCCGTGGCGCTGCGCTTCCGCCTTCGCCAAGAGGCTCCGGCGGACACGCCGGTCGTGCAGCCGGGTCCCCGCGAACCCCCTTGCTCCCTCCTTACCCATGCTCGCCGCAAGCAGAAGTGCAGCGCGCTGCACATCAAGGCCAACAAAAAACAAGAAAGGAAAGACACAATGACGGACACCGCGAAACTTACGAAAGCCACCCTTCACCAATTCACCGGAAGCGAAAACTGGTACCGTCACGGGTTGGTGCGGCACGTCCTGTTTACCGACGGCGCAAAATACGTCGCCGATCAAGGCGGGGCGTATTGGCTTCTCGACGAAATTGCTTTTGCACAACGTAGAAAGCGCGTTCTGGTAGAAGAATTTCAAGTGTGGAAATTGACGGTAAAAGCCGATAGCACGGCACGGCTCGTTTGCGAGGATGGCAACGGAAATCGCGTTTATTCCAAGAAAATCACCTATACGGATTTTCCCACGGAAGGCGTCGAGTTGTATTACACGAACAACACAATTCTGTTGCCGAGCGAGTATTGACCGGCGGAGACGGGGGCCGCCGCGAGGTTGTCCCCCCGTCCTTCCCGCTCTTGGGGGCGTTACGCCCCCGCCGCGAGGTATCCCCCGATACATTGCCAGCAAGGCATATTGCTGTATTGCTGGCAATGATGAGAAGCTCCTTGTTTTCTCAAAGGGTTGAGGTATGTTGCCAGCAACACGGCAAACCGTATTGCCCAATTGCTGCGTTGCTGGCAAGTAGGCGAAGGAGAGGGGATGAAAACTGTTGCGATCTTGAGCCAGAAGGGGGGAGCAGGGAAAACCACCATAACTCTGCATTTGGCTGTGGCCGCCCAATTGGCGCGGCACATTCCGGTTGTGATTGACCTTGACCCACAAGCGAGTTCAGCCGGATGGAAAGACGGTCGGCGGAGCGAAACGCCCGTGGTCGTGTCTGTGCCGGCCAGCCGTTTGACCCAAGCTCTCGACGCCGCCCGTGCCGGTGCTGCCGATCTGGTTCTGATTGACACCGCCCCGCATTCGGGCGAAGTCGCCCTAGCTGCCGCCGAAGCCGCTGATCTGGTTTTGATTCCGTGCCGCGCGGGTATTCTCGATTTGAAGGCGATAGCGACCACGGCCCGAATCGTGAAGTTGGGCGGGAAGAGGGCTTATGTGGTTCTTAATGCGGTTCCGCCCCGTGCGCCACACGTTATCGCCGACGCCCGCGCGGCCGTTGCCGTTCACGGCCTTGATGTAGCCCCCATTGCCCTGCAACAGCGAGCCGCCTACGCCCACGCCCTGACGGTTGGGCAGACCGCACAGGAGTACGAGCCGGAAGGGAAGGGGGGCGAAGACATCGCCCAACTTTACCACTGGCTTCAAGGTGAGCTCGGACGGGCCTAGTTGCCAGCAATACGGCAAAAAGGCAATGCGGATTGCTGCAATCACGGCAAGCTGGCAAGTCACATTGCGGGTTGCCGTCATGCTGGCAATATGGCAAAAAGGCAATTCAGTAAGCTGGCAATGCGAATTGCCGTAGTCACGGCAAGCTGGCAACTCAGCAAGATGGCAAGGAAACCTTTATGAGCAAGCGTCCCAGTTTAGCCGAAACCATGCGTCAGGTCGCCGCCGTTGCGCCGACACTGCCGCCGTCCGTTCCCGATGTACCGAGGCTCGCGCCGATCAGTGAATCAGTCGTGGCGCGGCCTCAGGGTTTCTATGCGGCGACGCGGGCTGGAAAGAAGAAGGTGACGGCTGCCCTTGATCCCGCCACTCATAAGCAGCTTAAGAGCCTTGCCGTGGAGCGGGAGACAACGACCGAAGCCTTGATGGCCGAGGCGATTCGCGATCTGTTAGCGAAATACGCAAAACCCAGCCGCGCTTAATGCGCGTGACAAGCCCTGATTATCTCGAGTCGACTGCGAATCAAGGGCAGTGACCGGCGTAGCGCGTAACAAAAACGCCCAATTCCCTAGGGCTGGGGGCCGGTTCCTTGCAAATCGCTAGAGTTTGCGTCACCCTTCGGGACGCGCGGGCCTGATTCGGCCCTCGCGATGTGCAACGACGTATTGGAGCTTACGCTAGACCCAGAAATGCAAAACCCGCCCAGGGGGCGGGTCGCATAGGCCGCTTTCGCGGGAATATCGGCTACTTGGCAGTTCCGAGATTCCCCGAAAATAGCCCCGATTGCAAGAGGATTCTTGCCACGGGTGGTTTTGTGCCGATTTCCGACCCCTTCCGGCGGGTTGCTTCGCAACCTAACGGAGGAATCATGTCTAAAATTTTCAAAGTCGGGCAGCGCCGAGAAAAGTTTTTCGGTGACGCAAGAGGCATCCCGCTTGATGGCAATGCCAAGGCCCGAATCGTGGCCTATGTGAAGGCGTTCAACGGTCGCGCTAAACAGAAGGGGCAGCATAAAGGCCCGATCACCCGCGCGTTTATGGAGGTGTTTCTTACCCTTCTGTGGAAGTTCCACAACAGCAAAACAGGCCTTTGTTTCCCCAGTTATGAAAGAATCGCGGAAACGGCGGGATGTTGTCGCGATACCGTTTACGAGGCGATCAAGATGCTTGAGGCCATCGGCATCCTGACATGGGATCATCGGATCGCGCGCATTCGCTCATCAGAGCCACTCCGGTGCCGGTTTGGGGGCGAACATCGTCTAGGCTGGCGCATCATTCGCACCAGCAATTCCTACGTGTTCCGCGACCCGCTACCATGCGCGGATAACGAGCGTTCTTCTAAGTCGGAAAATCCCACTGGAACAAAGATTCAAGATTTACCTTCTCTTAGACCGCCACAATTTCCGAAAAAACAAAGCCTCATAGACCCGGAAAGCGGCTTACATCGACGCCTTGTCTCTCTAGGACAAGCTCTCGGAGCCTTACCTGAGGGATCAACCATCTAAACAGCCCCCCCCCACTCCAAACATCTATAAACGACCTAACGCTAGAATTAGCGTAACGGGAACGCTTGCTTATTCGGAACGGCTTCGCCGTAAGTTTTCAAGGCGCTTCGCGCCCGACAAGAAGCTATCCGCCAAGACCTGAACGAAAGTACGAAGCTGGATAGGCCGAAAAATATTGAACCGCGCATAGCGCGGTAACTGCGCCTTGCGTTCTGTGTCGCTTCGCGCCACGCGCAAGGCTGCAACGGTCGCGCGTCGCTACGCTCCTTCGACCTCGTGACGCCTTTGGCGTCACAGCACCGCAAGCGGTGCTTGGCCTTCAGGAAAGAAGTGGGGGAGGGGGAGCATTAACGGCAACGCCGGAGCGGTCGGAGACGTAAACCGGCGGAACCTTGCGGCTCCGCCGATCATCACTTTGACGGTCATCGGCATCCCTGCCTGTACCGTGCGCCGATTCTACCATACCGCGAAAAACCTTCAATCATCACTTTGTTTAAGTATCCTCGGGGAGCGCGAGGGGCAGACAGCCCCTCGCAGGGCGCGAAGCACCCTTCATGCCGCGCCGCCGCTCACGACACCCACACCCGGCACCGGCCCACTGCCACGGCACCCCAGCCGCACCCCCCATCCCAGACGCCGTTAACGGTTCTTTAACCGCCCCGCCGCTAAAAGAAAAAGCAGAGGGCAAGCCATGCGCGGGTTCCCCGCGCGCTTGGCAAGGGTGGGCTCCCGCCCCCCATTGCATCCCCCAAGGCCGCCCGCAGGGCGGCATGTCAGGAGCCTTCGGCCCCCGACACCCCAGACAAGGGCTTTGCCCTTGACCCGTTTGTGAGGCCCCATGGCGAGCGGCAGCGAGACACGGCAGAGGCAAAATTCGTTGCGGGTGCGGCTCACCGATGCCGAACGTACCGCGCTCGATGGCGCGGCAGAGCGGGCGGGGTTGTCGCTGGCGAGCTACGCCCGCCAAGTGTTGCTTGCCGCCCCGCCGCCGCGCCAAGCCCGCCGTCCGCCGGTCGAGAAAGCCGAGCTTGGGAGGCTTGTGGCGCAGATCGGCAAGATCGGCTCGAACC
>JADFXL010000008.1 GCA_015233585.1 Alphaproteobacteria bacterium
CCGCCTCCGGCCAGCCCGAATTGGGCGAGCGGTGTCTGGCGGCATCCCGCCACATGGTAAGAAGGCCCCGCCGGGGATCGGCCACCGGCACGAAGACGGCGGCGATGACCAGATACAGACCGGCCAGCCGCGCCGGGATCAGATTCATAAGATCGTCCAGCCGGGCAGAGGCCCAGCCGAACGCCAGATAGCGTTCGCTGCGATGGCCAACCATGCTGTCGAGCGTGTTGACGGTCTTGTAGACCAGGAGTCCGGGCAAGCCGAACACCACGTACCAGAACACCGGCGCCACCACGCCATCGCTGAAATTTTCCGCACAGCTTTCAATCGCCGCCCTGGCCACGCCGGCGGCATCCAGGCTGGCCGGATCGCGCCCGCAAATCCGGGCGACGGCCAGACGCCCCCCGTCCAGCCCCTGCCGGGCCAAACCCATCGCCACGGCGGCGACATGGTCATGGAGGCTGCGTTGCAGGATTTGATGTCGTGGCTGTCAACATACGACAGCTTTTCGATTTCCGTGGACAATTGAGACGGATTTACATCCTTCAGGTGGTCCAACAGAGCGGTGGCCTCGGTGCAAAACGCCCGCGGGTCCGCAATGTAGCGCGCCGAGGCATTGTTGGCCTGGACCGTGGTGAACTGGTTGAGCCGGGTCTGGCTGCTGCGGCCGTAGGCACGTTTGAACCAGGCCGTGAGTGCGCGGGACCTGGCATCCAGCTCGGGCTTGAATCTGGCGACGAAGGCGTTGTAGCGGTCCCGGTCGTCGCAACTCAGTGCGGCCACCATCAGGTGGCTTTGCACCACGCGCACGCGCAGGGCTGCCTGATCGGCGGGTTTGGCGCACGCGGCGGCCTCGGCCGGCGTCCCGGCCAGCGAGACCGTTGCCAGCGCGGCGGTGGCGGCCATCAGGATGCCGAGAGCCTGTCCGGTAAATCGACGTTTTTCCATAGATATGCACCAATTGAACGTTAATGGCTATTCCAGCCCCCACTATGCACGCTGGCGTCGCCCTGCCGCAACTCTGAAATTGACGATGCGGCTGTGTTCCGGGTGGTGGAAGAGGCTCAGGACATTCTTTTCTTTGTTCAAGGAGCATGTCACACTTTTCCAACGAGGGTCATGCAGGAGGGGAACATGCGTTTCTGGTTGGTGGCGTTCATGGTTGCCGTCGCGGCGAGTCCCATTGCCTCGCTTCATGCCCAGGCTCCTGGGGCGGATTACGCGTGGGGAAGGTATCCAGGGGGGGGGTATCCGGCACCTTATTACCAGGGTGACGGGGTGGCGCCGAATGGCTGCTGGCCGGGTGGCTGCTGGCCATATGGCTATTGGCCGAATGGGTATGGGGCGTATGGCTATGGGGCGGGCGGTTATCGGTATGTCGTTGGACCCAATGGCGGGACCGTTTACTACGATAGCCCCAACTCACGTTTTGTGATTCATTATGATCATAGGCCATGAAAGGGCAGGGGCGCAGCAAACCCGCGTTCTTGGTGGCCTGAAGAATGATCGCGTTGTCAGGCACGTTGACGTGTATCGGCCTGTGAAATGTCCGTTGGGTCTGGATCTATAGCCAGTCTATGATGGGTTGGATTCTTTTATTGAAAGGAGGTGTTTAACGAGAATGTGAACGCTGGTTGCCGGGTTCTTGGAATTAGTTTCTTTATTGCGTTTTTCCAGGATATCCGCATGAAAGATCGCGAGATTTAGGTTGTGTGCCGTACCGTTATATATTGTGCCGTGTCCCTTGGTATATTCGGGAAGATACTGTTTTAACTCGTTTATCGCCATATCACATGAAGATCGAGACCCCGTGGCAACGATTGGCGCCTCTGACAAGCGGTAATGCAGTAAAAGCCAGACCTCAAAGCAAGGCCATGATGTTATCGCTTGCATCTTCCCTGCACGTCCGAGTTCGGATTTTGCGATCTTTTCAAGGGCATCATCGTAATTAGTGTGTCCATTTCGATCAAAGACGCAGTACACCTTATCATATTTGTCCGCTCTATTTTTGTTCTCCGCGAAGGAAACGACGGACATGGGGTCACTTCCATTGGCGGGAGTGATCTCTATGTTTGCACTGCTAAGCCGGAGCGCTCTTATAAGTCCCCTAAAATAGGATGGTTCTGTTTTTTTACCTTCGCAAACGATCAGGATATGGTCATACGGTTCCCGCCGTGGAGCGCCCCGGTCGAAACTTTTCGCGCTTCTTCGACGATCATTCATTACGAATTATTTTCGTTTAATATCGGAAGTGCACCGTATTTCCCTCGCAGATACCAGCGCTCAAAATTTTCATCATTGCGGGGGTTGAAGTCGGAAAGTGGATAAATCCCGGAGGCTCCATTCTGATCTTTTTCGACAAACCAAATTTGATCGCGACGAAATAACTCATTATCCAGGAATGTTGTATTGTGGGTGCTGAAAATAAGTTGTGAATTGTTTTGGTTTATAGCGCTAGAATGAAATTTTTTGATTAAAAATTTCGTTAACATCGGATGCAGGCTGGTGTCAATTTCATCAAACAAAAGAACTTCACCATTTTCAAACACCTTGAGCCACGCCCCGGCAGTCAGGCATAACGCCTGCGTGCCAGCCGATTCGTCGTCTATATCAAGGCCGACAAGCTCCCCATCTTCGCCCAGGTGGAAGAGCGTTATCTTCAATTCACTAAGTTTGGAGTCACCTAGCCGCTGTTCATAAAACGTACGCGGAGGCGGGCCAAGAGCCATCCTTAATGCGAACGTGTCTGGCATCGGTTGACGTTTGATGCCAATGTCGGCAATGCCTAAATCGGCCTCATGCAAGAAACCTAATATTTTTTCTCTTCCTTCCGGCTGGTCATATAATTGTACCATTAATCCTGGATTTAATGTCGCGGTATTAAATATTATAGCTAGCCGTTTCTGAAACCATTCAAATACCGGGAGAAGTTGCTCGCTATTCAACAGAACAGCCGTCGATAAAAACAGTGCATTCGAACGCGTGGCATCGCGCCAAATCGAAGGCTGGCCTTTCAAAAACGAGCTGAATTTCCATTGGTACGTTTCACCCGCCTCGTCATACCGCCGGTCAAAGAGGGTTCGTCCGCGCGGATTTGCATACTCCACGAGTCGTTCCTGGTGTATTCGGGCCGCATCCATCGCAATGCTATATTCATACCGGATACCGTTCTGAACAAACGTGATCGCAAACTCGCTCGGGGCTTCGCGCATGGAATTCGCAAGCTTGAAGGGCGTGTACGGCAACGGCGCAGACGGTGGCATTGAGGCCGAATTCACGATCAGGTTCTGGACAAAGGCAAACGCCCGCAACAAATTTGTTTTGCCAGCGGCGTTCGGCCCGTAGATCACCGACGTGCGCAAGAATCGTCCGAAACCTGGCAAACCGGCGGTAAATGTGTTTGTTTCCAGATGCTCATGAACATTCCCCGCCACCATCGAGAGGGCTTGGCGCGATTTGAAGGATCGGAAGTTGCTGACTGCGAATTCGATGAGCATGGCCACCCTTGGAACCTATTTCAGGCCGAATATTGCTCTATTTCAGTGAAATTATCAAATTAAATCCGTCTTTACCGAATTTTTCAGAGAACCTTGTCCGGTTTGGGCAAGTCAGGTATACTGCGGCGGCTGGATATTCATGTGTAACACATTTTAGCAAGGGGGAGCAGATGGCCGACAGGCTGCGGATACCGGCGCGGGACCGGCTGATTGTGGCTCTGGACGTGCCAACCGTTGAGGAGGCGCGGCAGGTGGTCGCACGGCTGGGGGATGCCGTCACGTTCTATAAGGTCGGGCTGCAACTGCTTTTCAGCGGCGGTCTGGAATTGGGGAACGAACTTGTCGGGCAGGGAAAGAATGTGTTTCTCGATGCCAAGCTGCTCGATATCGGCGAGACCGTGCGAAATGCCGTTGCCAATGTGGCCAGACTCGGGGTGCGCTTTCTTACCGTTCATGGCGACAAGCGCGCCATCCGCGCCGCCGTCGAAGGGCGCGACGGTGATACGGCTTTGAAGATCCTGGCCGTCACCGTGCTCACCAGCCTCGACCAGAGCGATCTTGACGAACTGCACATCCCCATGACCGTTGCCGAATGGGTGGCGCTGCGCGCCCGGCACGCCCTTGCCGCCGGGTGCGACGGGGTGATCGCTTCCGGTCTGGAAGTGGCCCAGCTCCGCCAGCAACTCGGCGCGGGATCGTTGATCATTACGCCCGGCGTCCGCTCGCCCGGCGCCTCCCACGACGATCAGCGCCGCGTCACGACCCCGGCAGAGGCCATTCAGGCCGGCGCCGATTATGTGGTGGTGGGACGCCAGATCCTCCGCGCCAGCGATCAGCGGCGGGCGGCTATGGCCGTTGTCGAGGAGATTGAGGCCGTCGGGTAAGGGACAGGCACGAGGGACCTGTCCCTCGTGCTCCCGGCATCATGTCCATAATGGATGGAGTCTCTTGCCAAAAGGATGCGAAATGGTCATAATGCCGCATCCATACCGAAGGGGGCATCATGACGAAGATCATCGCACAACCTGTCACCGCGCATCACCCGGATATCATTCAGGCCAATCGGGTTGCCGCTCGCGCCGCCACCGCCCGCGCCCGCCGCTCGCGGCTCCGGGAGCACGCCGATCCGCTGGAACTTCGCGCCAGGAACGGGGCGGATATCATTCGCGTCGAGACACTGGAAGGCGGGGAGCGCAAACATCCGCGTAAAGTCCGTCATCCGCTGGAGAGCCTGCTGGCCCGTGGCGCCATCGACATTCGCCAACATGCCGCCGGAATGCGCCTGTTCAACGCATGGCAAATCGGCCCCTGCCGGGCGCGCGACACCGACGGGGGCGAGCGCCTTCCCGGGATCCGGGGCGCGGGCGGCATCGACGGCCTCACCGTCGCCGCCCTCGACGCCTGCCGGGATTACCGCCTTGCGCTGGAGTTCCTCGGGCTGCGTCTGTCGGCATATGTTCTGCCGGTCGTGTGCGAGGAAATCTCCGTACGTGAATTCTGTGCCCGTTTGGAACGGAAACGTCTGGAGGGGGGCGGCTCACGGCAGGCGTGCCTGCCTGGGGATGAACACGGCGTCATGGCCGTGCTGCGCCTGGGTCTGGCCTCGCTGGCGGATTATTACCAGTATTGATGGGGAAACGTTCAGGGATGAAACGCATGAAACGCTGGCATTTTCGCTTTGTCCTGGCCCTGGCCCTGGCCGTTCTGGTTCCGGGGGCAGCGGCGACGGCACAGATGACCCCTGGGCAAAAGCAACGCGCGCAGTATGACCTGGCGCTGGCGGAGGCCCGCAAGCAGTTTCGTCTGGTCACGGACGCTCTTCAAAGCGACCAGCGCGCGCTGGCTACGGCGAAGGCGCCGTCTCAGGCCCGGCAGACGCGGGTGAGAATCGACGAAGAGCAACAGCACCTGGCACAATTGCAGCAACAGATTCAGACGTTACAGGAGTGGATCGCCAGGTTGGATGGCCAGTCGCGCTGAGGGTCTGCGGGAGGCTGGCTTCGGATTCGGTGCGGGAGAGCGGGATTTGGCAATATTCCCGGAGCTTGTCCCGCACGCTTTCCGAAATTTGCCACACGAAGCGGCGTTTTTTCCTCGTCCGTGACCGGTGGTCGCGCTTGATGAGGGTGAGCGGTTTTTCGCGGAACGGAAGCGAAAGGCAGAAAAAACCGGTCTGATTTTTTATCGCGCCGCGAGAAATGAAATAATCGTCGTATGCCGTGGAAAATTCGGTCGAAGGCTGTTTCGGATTGGAATTTCCGACGCAGGTGGAACTGGAAACGCTGGCAATATATTGGACCCCAAGTGCCATTGCGATACCCTGAAGCGCGGCGACAAGCACGGTTTGCGGCGATACTTCGAGCATACTCTTCGTTGCGTGCTGAATTTGCGTAAAGCACCCCCTCACTCCCTGTAATCGAGAAATCAACAGGGTGGCTTCAACGTCCAATCCCACAACAAAACCAGGAACAATTGTAAAGGATAATATGAATATCGCTGTATTTTCCAAATCAAAAGTAATAGAAAATTCACCTTCAGAGTGATATGGCATTGATAGGGACATATTTACTTCAAAACGACTGTCCTGATTTACGTATTCATAGATAACGACACGTTCAAACAATATCTTGCGAAGCAGGTCAGGTCTCAATGCTGTGGATATGTATTTGTAGTGATATCTTATGGACGCACTGCGCAGGGGTGTTGCAAGTCCGTATGCCAAGTATTCATTTTTCAGATACTTCAATGAAAGGTGAGGCTGTTTTTCTGTGACGCCCTTGTAGACGGGAAGTTGAAGAATTTGGATTATCTCGCGATGGTGACGGAGGTTGGCGAGAAGGCGAAGCGGCACTATGGCAAGGAGATTGAAAAAACGAGGGAAGTTCAAATATTTCTTTTGGCTTACGGAGAGCCGTAACGCCAGATAACCCATACGCAGAACGCCATGGTAGGTTAAGTGCAAATGTTTGGCTGCCACGGATAGATCTGCAAACATCTTTTTGGCCTGAAATACAAAAAATATAACTTTAAGATGAAACCCCTAAATCACCAAGGGTAAACGCCACAGCTTTTCAGTATTTCTAAGATATCGGGACAGCGGGTGCAAGAGGAAAATTTTTTGCAAGGCGTAAGGTAATATTGTCGCCAGGCGTATCCTTTTGCCATGCTCCCTCCTGTGGCCACGGACCAGGAACGGCGCATTCCCCCCCCTTGACATGTCCGCCAGACGTATGGTAGGTCTTGGGCAAGATGGAATTGGTGTGAGCGGGTGCCCTCTCCTGGATGAGAGTGGGGCGGCCCGCTTTTTCGTTTTCGGGGGGGCGGACGCCCTGCTTTGACCAGGAGGTCGCGCCATGCCTAAGACCTGGGTGCCATCCGACAAGCAGCGGGCCACGGTTCATACCCTGGCTTCTTATGGCTTTCCCACCACCGAGATTGCCAAGGTGGTCGGGGTTGCGGCCAGTACGTTGCGCAAGCATTGCCAGCATGAACTCGATACCGCACCCATTGAGGCCAATGCCCGGGTCGCCCAGTTCCTGCTTGACCATGCGACTCAGGGCACCGCTGCCGCCAATATTCAGGCCGCTATTTTCTGGCTGCGGACTCGTGCCCGCTGGCGGGAGACGCCGGTAAGCCTGGAACATTCCGGGCCGGAGGGCGGGCCGATCCAGCTTGCCGGGACGCCGGAACAGAGGAAAGCCGCGCTGGATATGGCGCTGGCCATGGTGGTGGCGTTCGAGCCGCAGGCGGAAGCCCTGACGATCGACCATGAAGATGATGCCGGATAGGGATTCCCAAGCATGGCCCAATCTCGTCACCCCCCCTTACCAACAAAAAAAGGGGTTCGGGGTATCCCCCCGAGCGGGTGTGGGCGGCAGCCCACCGGAACGCCCGCCTCCCTCCTCGCCAGTAATCCTGATCATTTGGGGGTAGAACTGGCGCGCGCGCGACTGTTGCCATTCTGTGCATATATCTATCATGGACATTTTGCGGCGCCGCGCCATATCCGGCGGCTGGCCGAAGGGCTGGAGGCCGTGGAACGGGGTACCTGCGGCCGACTGATTGTGGCCATGCCCCCGCGTCATGGCAAATCGATGACCGCTTCGGAGACGTTCCCGGCCTGGTATCTGGGACGCAACCCCGAGCGTTATGTGATTGCGGCGGCCTATGGGCAGGAATTGGCCGACCGGGTTGCCCGCAAGGTGCGCAATCTGATGCGGCGTGAGGATACTCTGGCGCTGTTTCCCAGGGCGGCGCTGGCGGACGATAGTACCTCGATCCGGCGGTTTGCCATGCGCGCGGGCGGGGAGTACTTCGCCGTCGGGATCGGCGGGCCAGCCACCGGGCGCGGGGCGCATCTGCTCCTGATCGACGATCCCATCAAGAACCGCGAGGACGCCGACAGTGTCACCCTGCGCCGGACGCTCAAGGACTGGTACGCTTCCGTCGCTTATACCCGGCTGATGCCGGGCGGGGCCGTGGTGGTCATCGCCACCCGCTGGCACGAGGACGATCTCACCGGCTGGCTGTTGCGGGACCATGCCCACGAGAACTGGCGGGTGCTGGAGATGCCGGCCATTGATGAGGATGGCGCGGCGTTGTGGCCGGAAGCCTATCCCGTTCAGCGGCTGCGCGAGATTGAGCGGACCCTGGGGAGCCGGGAATGGTCGGCCTTGTATCAGCAGCGGCCGGCCCCGGCGGCGGGGCTGTTGTTCCAGCCGGAGCGGATCGGGATTGTGGAGGCTCTGCCTGCGGGGTTGCGGCTGGCTCGCGGCTGGGACATGGCCGCGACCGAGGCGATGGGGAGCAACGATCCCGACTGGACGGTGGGGGCGCTGATGGGCGCCGACGCTCAAGGGGTGTTCTATATCGCGGGGATCACGCGGCTGCGCGGCGGACCGCTGGCGGTGGAGGAGGCGATCCTGACGGCGGCGGCGGTGGACGGACGCGATGTGCCGGTGTCGCTCCCCCAGGATCCGGGGCAGGCCGGGAAGATGCAGGCCGGGTATCTGGTCCGGCGTCTGGCCGGGTTTCGCGCCTCGGCCACGCCGGAAAGTGGGGCCAAGACCACCCGCGCCCTGCCACTTGCGGCTCAGGTCGAGGCCGGCAATGTACGGATGCTCCGCGCCGAGTGGAACCGGGCGCTGCTGGACGAGATGGCCACCTTTCCCGCCGGGTTGCATGATGATCAGGTGGATGCCCTGGGGCGGGCGTTCGATCTGCTGACGCAGGGTTTTGCGGCGCGGGGGGCGCCGATGGTGGCGGCGGTCAATGTGGTGGGGGAGTCGTATTGGCGGTGAAGGATGCCGCCCCGATCCATAGGGCAGACCCGGTATCCACAGGCTCAGGATCCTTGAACGGAAGAGAAAAGAACGAGGGCCTGAGGCCCTCGTGCTCCCCATTTGTTATCTTATTAACGGTATTTCCGCATCAATGCCCAAGTAGTTTGGCCAAGCCAAACATGGCTCCGTATACCGCCACAATGTTTATGATCGACATTGTCACTACCAGGGGCATGAGTGTCTTCAACATGTCAGTCTTGGCTTCGGCGATCCTGGTATTTACTTCGGCGATCTTCAGATCAAGCCGGTGTTCGGTGGACACGATATCACCCCGAAGATCGCTCCGTAGGGTCGTCTCGTTGGTTTTCATCTCGTCCCGAATCGACGCCTCCGTTCTCGCCAGGTCTGTCCGCAGGGCGGCCAACTCGTCCCGAATCGACGTCTCTGTCCTCGCCAAGTCCGCCCGTAGGGCGGCGGATTCAACCTTCATATCTGCCCGTAGGGCGGCGGATTCAGCCTTCATATCTGCCCGTAGGGTGGCGGATTCAGCCTTCAGGTCCGCCCGCAGGGCAGCGGATTCAGCCTTCAGGTCCGCCCGCAGGGCGGCGGATTCAGCCTCAAGGTTGGCTTTTGTCGCCAGTTCCAGGTCGGTAAAGTCGGCGAAGGCTTCGGCCGTTGCTGTCGCCTGATCCGCCGTGAACCCACCCGCCTGGAGGCGACGGGCGAATTTCAGCGTGTCGAAATGGATCATCGTTATGATCGCCCTCCCTCAATCAACCATGATCCCACACCTCCCCCCAAGTTTCAACTTCCAATCAGGGTTCAAAACTTATGGTAAACCCAGATCCAATGCAGACGGAGCCACCGCCACCGCCCAACTATTTCGTCGAAACCGGGGCGCCGGGGTTGCGGTCTTTTGGCGGTTATGTGCGGGACGATTTCGTGCCGCAACTCTATGGACGCAACGCCATCCTGGTCTATCGCGAGATGGCCGACAATAATGCTTCCGTCGGCGCCGCTCTCTTCGCCATCAAGCAGATCATTCGTTCCCTGGAATGCCGGGTCGAACCTGCCGACGGCGTGCCTGGGGGGGAAGCCGCGGCGGTATTCGTCGCCTCGCTCAAGGACGACATGATGAACTCGTGGGACGGGTTCCTCACCGAGGTTCTCACCATGATGGAGTACGGGTTCGCGCCCATCGAGGTGGTGTATAAACGCCGCCGGGGTCACGCCTCCGACCCGCTGACCGCCTCCCGCCATACCGACGGCCTGATCGGCGTTGCCAAGCTTGGGCTGCGGGCGCAGGATACGCTCGTCAAGTGGTTGATGGACAGCAACGGCAATCTGTTCGGCATGACCCAGCAGCCATGGAATGCGCCCATGGTCGATATTCCCATCGAGAAGCTGTTGCTGTTCCGTACCAGCGAGGAAAAGAACAATCCCCAGGGGCGCTCGGTGCTGCGCTCGGCGTGGCGCGCCTGGTATTGCCTGAAACGGATCGAGGAAATCGAGGCCATCGGCATCGAGCGCGATCTTGCCGGGTTGCCCGTGGTCAAGGTGCCGTCCTCGTTGATCCAGGCCGCCAATGGCTCCGATCCCGTGGTGGCCGCCAGCGCCGTGCAGACGCTGAACGCCTACAAGGCCATGGTGCGCAATATCCGCCGCGATGAACAGGAAGGCGTGGTGCTGCCCTCCGACCGCGACGAACAAGGACATTTGCAGTACGAGCTTTCCCTGTTGTCCACCGGCGGCACGCGCCAGTTCGATACGTCGGCTATCGTCACCCGGTATAAGCAGGATATTCTTTCCACCATGCTGGCCGATTTCGTCATGATGGGGCAGACCGCGCGGGGGACTCAGGCTCTGGCCGAGACCAAGGTCGATATGTTCCTGACCGCCGTGCAGGGATTCGTTACCCTCATTGCGGCGGTTCTTAACCGGCAGTTGCTGCCGCGCCTGTGGCGGCTCAACGGATTCGATCCCCGGACCCTGCCGAAGTTCTCATTCGACAAGGCCCAGCGGCCGAACCTCGGAGCCATGGGGGACTTTTTGCAAAAGGCCGCCGCCGCCGGGCTGCCGCTGTTTCCCGATCTGGAGACCGAGACTTATATTCGGGATTTCGCCGGGTTGCCGCCGCCACCGGCGGGGAGGGCGGCGGGCGGGCCGGCGGGGGGGAAAGGGAAGGAAGCGGCGAGGGACTAGCCCCTCGCGCTCCCTCTTTTGGGGCGAGGGGCCATCTTGTGGGGTGGCCCCTCGTTTTGTGGACGCATTCAAGACAGGCCGTGGGTCAGCATTGCACCCTGCGTCGGTGTGACGTGCGGGCGATGAAAAATATTCGGGACAATGGACTGAATAACGGCACCAATGCCTGTGGCAAGTACAAGTAACACCAAAGGTATGCCCAACGTAAACGTAACCGCCAATACGGCAATAGTAATAGCGTTCATGGTCTTTCTCCTGTTTTGATCTACTTTCGAACTGGGCGGTACCTTAATTGCTGCGGTGCGCTATCACATTGCGAATTGTCAACGGCTCACATTGTTGTGATTAAAATTTGCAGGGTGCAGCGCCGTTTGTCGTTGGTGGGATGGAAATGCAACAGCAGGGGCCTATGCCCCGGCAGGTAATGGGAGAGAAATATGAGTTCTTCACACGCTTTCGGACAGGCTCTGGACCGGACCCGGCGGGAATCGGGGGAATCAACGGGGCGCGCCTGGAGCCTCCCCGCCCGCGTCGCCAAGGCCAGCCCCTCGGGCAAGGAACTGTGGGCCTGGGCCAGCGTCGTCGAAGCCGACGGTCTGCCCGTGGTCGACAGCCAGGACGATGTCATCGACGTGGCCGAACTGGAGAAAGCCGCCGATACCTTCATGACCCAAAGCCGCGACGTGGGCCTCATGCACGAAACCACCGGCATGGGCCGCGTCGTGCAAAGCCTGGTGTTCACGCGCGAACTTCAGGAGGCGCTCGGCATCCATCTGGGCAAAGTGGGGTGGCTGGTCAAACTGGCGATTACCGATCCCGGTATGCAACGGCGCGTCGCCTCCGGCGAAATCCGCGCGCTCAGTATTGGAGGGCGGGGGCAGAGGGTGGAGATTTGAGGATCTCCGCTTGACGAAATGTATCATGGTGATATATGATGATGGCAATTGAGGGGGCGAGGATATACGTACAAATTGATTGATGGAGGAATGGATATGGCCGAACATAAGATGGAACCATGGTCACCACGGGTGGCGACCGAGAAAATTCGTGCTTACGCCAAAGATTCGCGGTTAAAGTTGTCCTATAAGCTTCACGCGAAAGAGCGATTGGCGGAGCGGGCGTTAACGACGTCGGATGTACTTTATGTGTTAAAATCAGGATTTGTGTATGCGGACGCTGAACCATCTCAACGAGAAGGTTTGTTCCGCTACGCCATTGAAGGGAAGACCCCAAACACTGGTGGTCGATCGGTTCGGTTTATCGTAATCCCATCGCCTAGCGCCCCTAATATGAAAGTTGTCTCGGTGATGTGGGTTGATTTGAAGGAATGATGCCATGAATACGCCCTACCATTACACTGAGTGCGGACTCGATAACGTGCTGGTGTACGGTATCGCGCCGTGCATAGACGACGACGGAGACGAAGTAATAACGATCCCCAACATCAATGGTCTGCACAAGGCCATTGCCCTGACCATCATCGCCCGCGAAGCGCTCATGTCCGGGAAGGAACTGCGGTTTCTCCGTACGGAAATGGGGATGACCCAGGCCGAACTGGCAAGGTGTGTCCACAAGGAAGCGATCAGCGTGGGCCGGTGGGAACGTAACGAGACGCCGATTGATCCCAACGCCGAAACCCTGGTGCGGCTGATGGCTCAGGAGAAATTGGAGTTGAGCCTGAACGTTAGCGTGGAGGAACTCTCCGGCTACAGCGTGCAGACCGCAAATGTGCCGCCCATTGAGATTGATGGGATCGATCCCGATAACTACCACCAACGGGTTGCTGCTTGAAATGATAAGATCCACCTCTTGAAATCGTTCCTTCCAGGGGAAAAGTACAAAGGACGGTCCAATCGGGTCGTCCTTTCTTTTTGGCCATCGCTCCAATATCCAGAAGCATGTCAACGCCGGAGAAATCGGAATGGGCAGGGTAAAGCCGATATCTCTTGACGTAACGCAAGGAATTGAGATAAGACGCCCTTCATAAAGGGAGATCTATTAATTATCTGGCGGCTATATAGGTTTATGGATATATCTTGTGTATATCTTTGTAGGTATATACTGGCTCTTGGGAGGAAACATGATACAATATTTGTTCTCGCCTCGTGGGCGAATAAACCGGGCCAAATTTTGGTTGGCCATGTTGATTTCCCTGGTCTTTATGATGATTGTGAGCGGCCTCCTGATCGGTCTCTGGCAAGTCATCCCTGGTGAGGTTTCCGAAGAAGGCAAATTTACGGTTCACGGGGTGACGGCCATCCCGTATGTGATCGTGGGCCTCGGCGGCTTTTTCCTCAATTTCTGGATGGGACTCTGTGTGACGATCAAGCGGTACCACGATCGTAACAAGTCCGGCTGGTGGATACTGATACAGCTCGTCCCACTGGTCGGCCCGATCTGGTATCTCATTGATGTCGGGTTTCTGCGCGGGACAAGCGGGGACAACCGGTTCGGTCCAGACCCGCTGGCCGCAGCGTGACGGCTCGCTCAGGATGAACGGGGCGTGACGTGAATATCCCTCCCACGGGAGGGGACAAGATCCGTATTTTGAAATAGTTCCCTTCGGGGAAAGAATACAAAGGGCGGCCCAGTCGGGTCGCCCTTTTTCTTTGGAGGAATCCATGGCGGCAAAACTGAAAAATCTGGAAATCACCGAGATTTCCGGGGTCGACAAGGGCGCCAATCCCGGCGCTCTGGCCATTCTGGTCAAACGCGATTACAGCGCCCGGCAACGCCGCGACATGGCGGCCAAAGGCATGGCGCTCCCCGATGGCAGCTATCCGATTGGGGATGCTACCGATCTGCATCACGCGGTTCAGGCCCTGGCCCTGGGCCGTGATGAACCCAAAGCGGCCATTCGCCGCCATATCATTCGTCGGGCGAGGATGCTCGGCCTGATCGCACAACTCCCGGAGGATTGGAACGTGAACAAAACTTTTGTCGAGAGAACCATCGAGACCCTCAATCACGCCCTCAGGCTCGACCGCGCCAAAGGCAAGCCGGTCGATCCCAACGAGGACGACACCAAGGATCTCGATATCGAGGACGAGGACGAGGACGAGGACGCGGCCAGCCGGACGCAAAAGCGCCGTGACGAGACCCAGGATCTGAAGAAACGGATCGCCCTGATGGAAAACGAACGCGACGCAGAGACCTTTGCCAAACGCGCCGCCGAGGCCGGTTTGCCGAAGACCTTCGCCGGTTATCTCCAGACCATCCACAAGGCCGATCCCAAGGCCGCTCTGGCCGTTGAGGAACTGGCCAGACGCGCTCAGGCCATCGAGAAAGCCTCGCCCCTGTTCCGGGAACTCGGCCGGGCCGACGGCCCCGATGTCTCCACCGCTTATGGCCAGTTGATGGCCAAGGGTATTGATATCGCCAAACGGGATAAAGTCTCCGAGGCCCAGGGGTTCGCCAAGGCGTGCGCCGAGCATCCGGGACTCTATCGTCTCCACCGCGCGGAAACGGCCAGCGGCACCGTTTGATCTAAATCCGGCAGTTGCTCTCGGGGCTGCCGCCCCGAACCCCGCCCGGAGCAAAGCTCCGGACCTCCTTTCTATTTGATTTGAAAGAAAAAAAGGGGGTCTGGGGCCTCCAGGCTCCAGGCGGGTTCGGGCGGCAGCCCGATCCTTCGCCCGTTCCCACGGCGTGAACCAGGGCAACACCATTTCCACCAACAAGGACATCCTCATGACCCAACCTGCGGTAGCTTATACCGGCCAGGGCGTGGACGTATTCGCCCCCGCCGCCGCCGATCTTTCGTCCAGCCAGTTCAATATCGTCAAGCTGACCTCCACCGGCGTTGCCGTTTGCTCGGCCACCACCGACCGACCGTTCGGCATTCTCCAGAATACGCCGACCGCCGGACAGGGCGCACTGGTGCGGGTGCTGGGGGCCTCCAGGTGCGTCAGCGGCGCCAGCGGGCTGACCATGGGTTCCGTCGTCGCCCCCACGGCCAGTGGTGCCGCCCAGGCGGCGGTGTCCACGCAATACCCGGTGGGGTGGAGCATGGCGGCGGCCTCCAGCGGCGATACCTTCACCGTTCATGTCCACACCGCCTGGAGCGCCCTGCCATAAGCTGTGAGGTGGCCTTCCAGACGCCAGTCTCCCCTGTTTTCCAATAAGGAAATACTCCCATGCCTTATCAGCCTTCGCTGAACAGCGTCCATGTTGACGCGGCTCTGACCAATTTTTCCGTCGCTTATGTGCAGTCCGAGGACGCCTTCGTCGCCGGGCAGGTGTTCCCCGTCATGCCGGTGGAACACAAGTCCGACAAGTTCTTTACCTATCAGCTTGACGCCTATCTGCGGGCGGCGGGCGCTCAGGTTCCCTATGGCACTGAGGCGCCGCGCGGCGGGCTGGTGCTGTCCACCGACAGTTACGATGTGGGAATGCCCAAACGCTGGGCGCAGGACATCACCCCCGACATCCGCGCCAACGCCGACGCCGCGCTGTCGGACATCGACCAGCAGGTTGCCGCTCAGGTCATGCGGGCGCTCCTGATCGGCCGCGAGGTCGATTTCGTCACCAACTACATGTCCACCGGCGTCTGGGGCACCGACATGATCGGCGGCACCAACTTTACCGTGTGGAGCAATCAGGCCGGCTCCGATCCCATCTATGACGTGGATACCGGCAAGACCACCGTGCTCCAGAACACCGGCATGGAAGTCAACACCATGACGGTGGCCTATAACGTCCATCAGGCGTTGCGCCGTCACCCGCTGATCCTGGAGCGGATCAAGTACGGCGGCGGCCCCGCCAATCCGGCCCTGGTCACGCCCCAGATGCTGGCGGCGGTGTTCGAGGTCGAGCGGTATATCGTCGCCAAATCGGTCCAGGTGACTTCGGCCGAGGGCCAGCCCATTACCACCGGCTTTGTGGTCGGCAACGATGTGCTGCTCACCCACTCCGCCCGCTCGCCCGGCATCATGACCCCCAGCGCCGGGTTCAACTTCGTGTGGTCGGCGCTGACGGGGGTGAACAACCTGGGCATCGCCGCCTATCGCTATCCCATGCCCCAACTGGGGATTGCCGCCAATGGCGCTACCGAGCGGGTCGAGGGGACGTATGCCTATGCCATGAAGGTTACCGGCAAGCCCCTTGGGTATTTCCTGCACGCGGCGGTGTGAGGAGGTGGGCTGCCGCTGGCCTTAGGTTGACAGGCTGGCGGCGGTTTCCCCTTGACGGGTGTTTATGTTTCACATATGTTCCTGCCCGATGACCCTCATGGCGAGAAATTTCTTTGGGGAGCCAGCCGACGATGAATGCAACGAACCGATACATGAATGACACCATGAAGCAGGCCCTGTACGCCTATCGTGGCCTGACCGGCCCCGATGGTGACGGGCGGGGGATTTATGCCAATGATAATGGCGTGTTCATCGGGCTGAAAACACCGCTGGTGGTGAAAAAGGCTACGGCGGATGGAGAGGGATACTGGGTCGCGCGACCTTGGGGCGTTCTGGACCGGATCTTTGCCGATGGCTTTGGGCCGGGTTCGGGCCTTGATACGGTGCGGATCTGGAAACGTCTGGAAGGGGTTGCCCATTGGCTGAACCAGGAGAGCCTGGCGGGGGCCGTGGTGCATCTGACCCATACCCGCATTCCGGCGTTCTCCTCCCAGGAAGTGGCCTATAAGGTGGCGCTGAACGATATTTTGCGCGGGGCGGGGCTGGATCCGGAAGACCCGGCCATCCAACGGCTGGTGCGCAAATACAGCCATGACCAGCCGCGGGATGACCATGGGCGGTGGACGGCGGAAGGCGGGGGAGATGGTGGACAAGATCTTAGGGTGGCGGCAGATGATGGAATGCCCGGAGATCATGATAGGGCGAATAAACAGGTGAGAGCAATTGCGAGAAAATTGGGGCTTAACAAAGATCAAAGGGAAGAATTACATCATGAAATCTCAGGTAAAAACATGAACTACAAACAAATACTTGATGAAGCTAAGGACCGGTTCGGCAAATAAGGATACAACAACCATGAAAACACCTCAGGATCTGGATGATGTCTTTCGTCCTTTGTTAGGTCAGATGGCATGGTCAGTTAGCAGGGGACACGGCTCGTTTCTGACCATGGAATTCGGTTTGCCCCACCTTATAGTGAGAGAGCCAAGGACGATCTCTCCAGGATTGTCAGAGAAGGTGAGAAGGAATCGTGCAAAGCGTCGAGTTTGGTACAAGGGAGTTGGCATTTTTGGATCCAACACGCTCATTGGGAGATTCGTACTGCGAATAACCCAATGATAAATGATCATTATGAAGACACGGCATTGGTAGATGAGGCGCTGAGCGAACTCAGCGGACAAATCCTTCTGTCTGTCAGTGCGGGTCCGGAATTAAATTCGTGTATTCTCAAATTCGATCTGGAAGGATGGTTGCATATCTGGCCATCGATGGATGTTGACTATGTCACTGAAGATGATGATCAATGGGGGATTTTTATGAAGGATAGAAGTTCAATTTCATACCAGATGAACGGAGATATCACTACGGAAGAAGCTCCAACGCGACCAGATGGACCTTTTCGTACGATCACCAGGTGACAACCAATACTTGACGAAACCAAGAATATGTTTAACCAATAGAGATTCAACAACCTGAAGCGGGATCCTCCGTTTCAGTCACGGCCTGGATGGATCGCGGCAACCATCGTCGTTTCCCGCAGCACCATGTCGAAGGCCGCTTTACTATCCGAGAGGAAATGGGCGGCCTTTCTGGCGTCCTTGCTCATGGGGATCTGGGCCAGCAGACAGTACTCGACCATGGCGGCAGTCGCGAAATCGTCGTCGATACTGTACTTGTAAATGTGGCCGTCCTGGCCCTGGAAGACCATCTCGATCTTGATTGGGGTTTGTGACACCAGTCTGTAGGAAAGTGCCGTGCACTTCACCGCAGTGTCCTGGCTCGCGTGATTGGCAAGTACTTGCTGAAATTCTGGAATAGAGAAGACAATTCTTCGGATCTCGACTGGCATTGCTTCCCACTTCCCCCTGGCACGCCGAAAACCGATAGCAGACGGGGCTTAACACGTTTACCACTTGCAGAAAAGGAATATCACCATGACCACACCGCAGGCTATTCAAACCATCGCCAAGGGCGCGGCGAATGTCGGCAAACTCTATGTGGGCGGCAAGGCGGCGCTGGTGCAAAACGCCGGTACCCCCACCAGCGGTTCCAGCGGTACGCTGGCAGGCAACGCCGATGTCGGGGCGTTGCTGGTCGATACCGTGAATGGCGTTCTCTACCAGAATACCGGAACCAATGCGGTGCCAGCGTGGACCGCTTTTGCTCCCGTTACGGCCGCCGCCACCGGCATCACCGCCGCCACCACTCAGACGCGGGTCGGCGCTACGGCGCTTACCGTCAAGGTCAACAATATCGCTACCGTCGCCAACAGCGGCGATGCGGTGGCCCTGCCGGCCGCTATCGCCGGCAAGTCCGTCGTGATCTTTAACAGCGGGGCTCACCCTGCCAGCGTGTTTCCGGCGGGCGCGTCGGACACCATCGACGGCGGGTCGGCGGGCGCGGCGGTTACGCTTACCAACGCCAAGCGGGCCGAGTTCTATTGTATTGCACAGGGCGTGTGGGTTTCGGCCCAGTTGGGGGTCGTGTCGGCTTGAGGTTGAGGGCGGGATAGTGGAAGGCAATTCCCCTGTTCCGCCCACTTTTTAACCCACCCTCCCGCTTCCGGAAAGGATACCTCATGACCTGGACCTATGACATTACCCAACTCGCCACCTCGCCCATGATGCAGGTGCGGTTTCGCATTGGCGATACGCTTTCGACCGAGCCTCTGGTTCAGGACGAGGAGATCAACCTGGCCATGGCGCAACGTGGCTCGCTGATCGGTGCGGCGGCGGTGGTGGCTCATGCCATCGCCGCCAGGTTCTCGCGCCTTTCGGACACCGAGACCGGAAACGCCAGGCTGTCCCACTCCCAGAAGGCGGCGCAATATCGCCGGCTGGCGGTGGATCTGGAGGCGCTGGACGAAAGTATCGGCGGCGCCATGCCTTATGCCGGGGGGATTTCCCGCAGCGACAAGCGGAGCCGGGAGATTGACCCCGATCGCGTGCGGCCTTCGTTCACCCGGGGCATGACCGACTATCCCGTTGCCGGCGGGCAGGCTCCGGATGGCGGGGAACGGCCATGAGCTTTGCCGCTGCGTGGATGATGTCCGATATCGGCCAGAATGCGGCGGATATCGGGTCTGTGGTCACCTTGCGCAAGCGAACTTCGCTGGGTGGGCCAGATCCGGCGATCAATCCCGTGACCGGGACGGTGACGGTGGCAGCGGCGGCTTTGGTCGGGGCGGCTTCGGTTACCTTGAACGCGCCCCCGGGCAACTGGTTTCTGGCGGCGGGAGATCAGTTTTCCATCGCCGGGACGACGACCGTTTATACCGTGACGGCGCAGAGTATTGCGGCTTCGGGAGTGTTTTCCGGGGTCGCGGTCACGCCAGTACTGGCTTCTGCGGCAGCGGCGGGGGCGCTGGTGAGCTTTATCTTTGCGGGCGACTATTCGGTTGCGGCGGTGGTCTCCCGGTATCGCGACGAAATGATCAATGGCACCCTCGTTACGGCCAGCGATATCAATGTCGTCATGCCCGTTATGGATCTCTTCGGCCGCGCCATTCCGGTGCCTTCGACCGAGGACCGGGTGATCGTGGGGGGGATTTCCCGTGCGGTCCTTACCGTTGGGACGACCAGGGTGGCCGGGGCGGCGTTGGCGTATGACGTTCAGTTGCGGTGAGATGGGGCAGTTGCGGTGAAGATGAGGCGGCATGACGCCCCTCGTGCTTTACCTTATGAGGGGGGAGCGCGAGGGGCCTCAGGCTCCTCGCATCTTTATCTTCCTGGTGGACGGTTCACACGCGCTGACCCAGCCTGGTGATGGCGGCCATGACATCGGCCAAAGCGGAGATGCAGCCGGGAGGCCCCAGGCTCGCGGACGTATCCCCGATGGGGGCCGGAGCACACAGCAGGGATTCAAGGATAAGGGCGCTGTCGTTCTCGCGCTTTTCGAAGCTGACGACCTGCCAGCCCGTCATGGCCAGAAGCTGAACCAGCGCGCCGTAGGAATACTGGCTGTAGCAGCCGGGAACGTTTTCATCGGCCTCGCGGTACAGGGGAACGTCGTCCAGGATGTCCGCAGAGAAAAACATGTGACCGCCGGGACGGATGTATTTGCGGATCAGGCGGAAGATGGAGGTGGCCTCGGTCGGGTTCTGATGGGTGATGACCGAGAACAGGCACGCAAGGTCAAAGGTCCGGTCCTGGGGAAACGGCAGTTCGGTCACTTTTCGGGGCGGTGTTCCGGCCTTGTCGTAGTAATTATTCCGCATGTTCAGTTTGTAGTAGGACAGGCGGGGGTCCAGCGGCACGGCCTCAGCATTGAGGAAGTTGATCATTTCCAGCCAGGCATCAAGCCCGGTGTAGGAATTCAGCGGCAGGTTCCCGTTCAGGATCGTGTCGGTGAAGCGGGTGCCGCAGCCGAAGTCCAGGATGTCCAGACCCGCCAGGTCGGCCCGGCCAAGGCGTCTGGCCAGGTAATTCAACAGCCACGCCCCCGTTTCGACCGGAGGGCCATGCTTGGCGATGTGCGGCGCGTTGCGGACGAATTTTTCAGGAACGACAAACATGGAAAGGTTCTGCTCCGTTGGAGTCGCTCAGGCTTCGGCGCGGGAGCGCGGAGGCTCATAAGGGCGCATGATGGCCATGAAGCGGCTGTCCATGCTGGCGAGCCAGGTCGACAGCCCCCGCAATTCGCCCCGCATTTCCGCCTGTGCCAATTCGAGGCTTTTCAGCCGGGCGTCCACATAGTCGAACCGGGCGTCCATCTGATCGAACCTAGTGTCCATCTTGTCGAGCCGGGCGTCCATCTTGTCGAGCCGGGCGTCCATCTGATCGAACCGGGCATCCATCTTGTCGAGCCGGGTGTCTATCTTGTCGAGCCGGTTATGCACCAGCGCAAAGCCTTGTTCGATCAAATGCCGCAGTTCGTCATTTTCCTTGCTCATCGACTTTCCTCTTGTGGAATGCGGATCCCCAACACCCGCCAGGAACTTGCCGGTTTTCCCGCTCATGGCCGCCCCTCCTTTGAATACCAGTTCACATTACACCATACGGGGCCGGGTGGCCCCACTTTTTTGCGAGGTCCATCATGTCTTTCACCGACGCGCGTGCGGCCATCGAGACTCTGTTTTCGGGCGCTTTTACCGAGACCCCCATAGCCTGGCAGGACACGGCTTTCGTGCCGCCCGTCGAGGCGCCCTGGGTGGATTTCGCCATTACCTTCCTTGGGGCCGTCCAGATCACCATGGGACCGGCGGGGGGGCAGACATGGCGCACCGAGGGCCGGGTCGAGGTTCTGCTCCATTCGCCCCAGGGGATCGGGATCAAGGGGCTTTCCACGTTGCAGGATGCGGTGGGAGATATCTTTCGCGGATATTCTACCGCAACTCCAGGTGGTGCCTGGCTGTTGTTCCTGGGCCCCACGCCGACCCCCGCCCGGCGGGCCGGCGGGTGGTATGAAGGCGGGGTCATCTGCCGGTTTTACTATGACGAGGTGCGGTGAGACGGGGTGCGGTGAGACGGGCGACCCGGACCAATTCGGGTGTTGACTTTTACGGCAGGGTGCAATGAACTGGGACGGAGGCGTGGGGCTGACCGCCATGAGTCCTCAAAGTGCACGATGTCAACCGCGTATCCTGTGAACGAGACATGACTGGACAAGAGAATATATTGCTCGTGCAAACGCTGCTCTGTGATGATGTGCGCAGAGAGATCACCGGCAAGGATATCATCATCGGCACTTATGGTGATTTGATCCTGTTGGAAACGTTCCCGGCGAATTTGCAATTCTGCCTTTGGAATCGAGTAAGATATTTTGGCAAGGTTGACTCAATTGTCATAAACTTACAGGTTGTCGGGCCATCGGGCACGATATCGTTTCCGCCGTTCCCGTTCTCCATCGCTGCCCATCGGGAGGGCGAATTAGGGAACATCGTCATCAGCCCCATACGGGTTCCCGTTGAATATCCTGGTGATCTGGCCTTCCAGTGGCAACTCCCCGGCAGGGATTGGGAGACCCTCGCCTCCCTCACGGTTTCAGAGGCGATCTGAGTTTAGTCTGGAGCCATGCCCCAGCAAAATGGGGTTCGGGGCCCAAGGCCCAGCAAAATGGGGTTCGGGGCCCAAGGCCCAGCAAAATGGGGTTCGGGGCCCAAGGCCCAGCAAAATGGGGTTCGGGGCCCAAGGCCCCGAGCGGGTGTGGGCTGCAAGCCCACCTCTTCCGCCGACAATCCTCACCACAACCCACAAGGGCGCTTCGGCGCCCTTTTTTATTGGGGGAACACCATGAACCCACTCGCGCGCGTCAGCCATCAATCCATCGCCTATGGGATCGAAACTACGCCGGGCACGCCCCCGGCCGTCGCCTTCCGGTCGTTGCGGGTCACGGGACAGAGCCTTGATCAGGGACTGGGGTATCGCCCGGCCTCCGGGTGGGCGTTGCAGGTGGCCGAACAGGTGCTCGTCGATCAGGAACCGGGCGGCGGGATCGCCTATGAGGTCGCCTTCGGGGCGCCGGATGATCTGTGGCTGGCGCAACTGCGGGCCGCCGCCTGGGTGACGGGGACGACGTTTACCGCTTCCGATATCACCCTCACCTCCAGCGGACTCTCGTCCGTCACGACCGATTTCACCACGCTCGGGCTTGCCGTCGGCCAGTACGGGAGGGTGGGGACGTATGGGACGGCGCGGATTCAGGCCATCCGTGCTCATGCGCTGACGCTGGACTGCCTCCCCCTGGGGTGGAGCGCCGGGGCCAGCGGGACGGTTCACTTCGTTGGCGCGGACTACCTCACCAACGGCACCACGGCTACCAGTTTCACCCTGGAGCGGGTCCATGCGGAGGTCGGCGGCGGCGTGTTTGACTTCTCCGGCATGAGGCCGGATCACACCGTCATCGCCATGCGGGCCGGACGGCGGGTGCAGGGCGCCACCGTCTTCAAGGGTCTGAGCGCCACCCGCAATACGGCAAGCCTGTCCACCGGCGCGGTGCTGGGGCCGTTGGGCGGCGAGGTCATGGATGCGGGGGCTTCGGGCGGGGTTGTTCTGTATGAGGCGGGCGTGGTCACGGGAATGATTCAGTCGGCCGCGTTTACGCTGAAGAGCAACCTCAAGGCGGAGAAATCGGCAGTGAGCCTGGGTAATGCGGGCTTTGCCGACGGTGAGGGTCAGGGCTTGTTTCAGTTTGATGCCGTGTTTGCGACCACGGCGGGTACGGCGCTTTATGACAAGTATCTGGCCGGAACCCAGACTTCGCTGGCGGCCTTGATGCGGGACAGCGCGGGAAATGCGTATGTCGTGTCCCTGCCGGCGGTGCGGTTGACGGCGTGCCGGGTGGTGGCCACGGACCTGGGCCGGGAGGTCCGGCTCAGGGGCGCCGCGCACGCGCTGGTGGATAGCGCCACCGGCGTCATGGCCCGTATCGACCGGATCGCGGCGGGGCGGTGAGCGATCCCTCCCTGTCGGGCTGCCGCCCGAACCCGCCTGGAGCGAGGCTCCAGACCTCCTTTTTATCAATTGAAAAGGGGGTTCGGGGCATAGCCCCGAGCGGGTGTGGGCGACGGCCCAATGGCGAAGTCAAATCCCGTCCCCGTTTCAATAACCAGAACCTTCAACAGGAGCACCGCCAATGGTTAGCACGGTTCTTACCCTCTCCGGGCGCGATATCCCCGCCTGGTCGGCGCGCTGGCTGGACGAGACGCTGGAGATGATGCCGCTGGGCGAGATCCGGCGCGATGTCAATGGCAATCTGGTCGATCTGACCCTGAGCCTGGAACGTAAATACCGCTGTACGTTGTACTGCCGGGATCGGGAGGCGCCGCCTCTGGACGGAGTGTACCGGGGGACGACGCTGACGGTCGGGTGCGTGACCGAACTGGTGATACCGGTGAGCCTTGCCAGTGGTTCCGCTACCGGAACGGCGGCTCGCACCATCGTGGCCGGGTCGGCACGAGGATATCGTAATAGTGGCTCATCCTATCAGCAGGCCGCTTCCGTCAGCGTGAGCGGGGCGGCGATCCGTATCGGGTTTGGAGACTCCTCCTCGGGCAATGCGTTTATTGCATATCGGCCGTCGCTGTCGATGATGGTCAGCGCCATTCGCTATGGCAGCGGGGAGATGCGGGCGCAACGGCCCTGGTCGATGGTGCTGGAGGAAGTTTAAGGGCGAGGGAGCTGAAGCCCCCTCGCGCTCCCCCCTTTTGTGGACAGGGGCTGGGATGGGTCGTTGAGGGGGACGCCGGCGGCGGCGACGGCGTTTGCGGTCCAGGTGTTGCACGTATGGAACATGTCAAACGTCCCGTTTGCCGGGTAAAAGTGACTGAAGGAATATAAACCCGGCGCCGCAGGGGCGCGGGAGGCATTCTCCCGGCGGAACGTCGCCGTAATGTAGGCGATCAGATTGCGGAATTGCTCCGGGGAAACACGAAACGCCAGCCGTTCCTGGGTCGGAAAGACGATATCCGGCGCCGCCGGCAAGCCCGCAACATGAAGGACGGCAGGACCGGGCACGAGCGCCGCGCCCACCGCCATGGCAAAGGTGGGCTTGGGGGCCGGGTAGTAATCGGCATCCCCCCAGCCGAACTCGATCCACTGGGCATCAGGAAAGTCGGCCAGTTCGGGAATATCCCGCTCCGAAAGATCCCCCCGCGCCACGTCCACGCCCGAGTGCCAGCCATTGCTGGTCACCAGGAACAAAACCTCGTCCGCTCTGGCCGGGGTGATCTGGCCGGTCAGCCCAAGGAACACTGCTATCAAAACGAGAATTTCACGCCATTGCTTTGCCAGATCGATTATGATTTGATTCCCTTCAGCGGCGGCGTTTGATTTTTGGATATTGGCCGCGTGGCGGGATTTTTGTCAAGGGGGGTGGGATGGCGTCGGAGGAACATCTATTTCGTAGCATAGCGAACCGCTACAGGGGCAGGCCATCAATGGCAAGCGCATATCATACCTGAAAGGATATAAAAAAATGGAAGAATCAAAAAAAATTAGCAAAATTAACGTAACTATTGATGTTGTATCAGCAATTTCTATCTTAATCGGAGACAGTGCATTGAATTGTTTACGCTATATTCACCCTATGAGGCCAATTGCATCACATATATTTTTTATTAACATAGCCCCATTTAGTATTGCTTTTATTTGGGGATTTATTAGATGTTCAAAAATTATGTTCAGGAGATTCCCAATACTAATGACCGGAGGTAGGTTATATAAAGTGCCAATCGTAACAGTATATTTCTGTATTTTTTATGTTGTTTTTTATCTTACGTCCCTCCCATGGAGATAATCCGATGCCAAATATACCGGAGATTACTATACCATTAGTCTCTGCTGCCGATAATATCGCCAGCAACCGTGGCGGTCCAGCGAATGACGTAAATACAACGGCTCAAGTGGCAGCCACACTCGCCGGCATAAGCGACTTGACGAACCCGGCGAACAGTGCCGCCGCTTCTCTTATTGGTGATGTGGCTATCGTTGGCGGCGGTTTTGCCGGTATGTTTGGTGATGTGCCTGTTGCGGAGGGACTCAATGTTGTCGGTATCGCATCATCGGCCGCTGGCATGGCGCTTAATCACCCGAAAGAATTATCGAATCTGTTTAATAGCTCCGGCAACAACTCGGATTCAGAAGCGTACAAAACAGGATCAGACCCACTGAATGGCATTCAAGACTTCTCATTCTTTGATATAGATGATTCGGAGCAAAATCCCGAACTGGAACCGGGCATCCCCGGCTGGGTGCACAACTCACCCTGGCCGGATGACGGCTACCATGCGGCCCCGGAGGCCGGGCCGCCGGATCCGCCGTCGATGGTGATCACCGCCCCCTATCCGCCGGAGGATAAAGGCGTCGCCCGGAACGACCGGAGCAACAATTTTCAGATGTGGCTCCAGCATAATGCCGAATTCCGGAATACTTCCGAGGTCTCGGTGGTGTCATCGGCGGGGGGCGCGTTGGCGCTGGACCCGAATATCGCCAATGTCTGGTGTGTCACCCCCACGGGGAACCTCGTCCTTTCGTGCACCCAGCTTGCCGCATTGCCGATCCAACAGAGCGGGGATCTCTGGCGCAGCCGGTCCCGGTCCTGTATTCTTCGGCTGTATCTGTATTGCAACGACAATACGGTGTCGTTTTCCGGCATCCAGTGGGCGTCCGGGGCGGTGCCGACGCCCTCGGCCAGCGGCGTGGATGTCTATGTGTTCTCGGCGCCCTTCATTGGCGCGCCCTTTATCGGCCATGTGGCCGATCAGGCGTGCGCGTAAGCCAGAGCGAGGGAGCCAGCCCCCTCGCGCTCCCCCATCAAGCGTCCATAATGAATATGAAATGGGGAGCCCGAGGGGCCTGAGGCCCCTCGTCCTTAATCCCTTGTCCCCCCCCCAACGAACGAGGGCCGCGCGATGACCACTTTCAAAGGACAAACCTGTTTCGCCTGGGTCGCGCCGACCGAGACGACGTTCAACCCCTCCGTCCACAACCGCTATGACGAGAACGTGTTCGCGTGGGAGCGTCATCTTCGCGAGGGCCGGATCCCGGTGCTGGTGGCCGAAATCAAGGCCTCGTCGCATGGCCTCCTGAACGCCACGCGCAAGCAATTCTGCTGGTTGTCGGTGTATGCGGCCGATGGAACCACGCTGGTGCCGGTGTTCTTTGGGCGCATTGTCGGGGTGCCGAAGGCGCTGAACGACAACCGTATCCAGGTCCGGTTCCTGGCGCAGCGGCCGGGGTGGGAAACCGCGCGGCAGCAGGTGGCGGAGACCCTGAAAGTCGCGCCGTATTGGGATGTCGCTTTTGTGGCGCCGTCGCGGCGGTTCACGGCCGATGCGGTGCTGGAGGCGCGCTCGGCCCGGTGGTGTTGGGATCCGGTCAGCGGTGCGGTGACGGCTTCGGACCTTCTGGGCGGCACGGCTCTGGATCTTACGGGCAAGTGCTTTCGGGATTCCCTGAAGATCACTTCGGGTGCGGCGCCGGCGGCTCTGGTGATCCTGACCGCTACGGTGACGTGGAAACAGGTGGCGACCGGCGCCGATGCCGAATGGGTCAATACCCAGGTGCGCGATGCCTTTCAGGCTCAGGACGGGTCGAACACCGTCGCCTCGTTTGCGCCCAATCTGGCCCGGCAGTGGCCGAAACTCTCGGGCTTTGGTGGCTCTTCCGGGTATTCGGTGCTGGCGTCTTCGTGCGAGGTCATCGGCGTGACCCCGTCGGCGGGCGTGCAGGCCGGGCCGCCGGTGGACGCGGCGACGGTGGACGCGGCGACGGCGGGCGAGGTCGTTCTGGCGCCGGAGCTGGCCGATGGCGGCATTACCGTCAACCCGCCGATCTACACCTATGCCACGACGTTGTCTCTGGCGTGGAGATTCCTCCAGCAGCGGCGCGAGGTTCTGACCATGGTCATGGAATCCGACATTCAGCCGGTGGCCTTTGATCAGAACTACACCGGCTCCAGTGTGACGACGGTGGTCCTCGCGACGGGGGCGGTGAGCCTGACCGTGGCGGCGGGCAAGGGGTGGAGCGCCGGGCAGTATGTCATGATCGTCGATGCCGGAAATCCGTGGAATTTCCTGTACGGGACGGTGTCGTCTTATGCGGGGACCACGCTTGGCGTCAATGTCACCACGGCGGTGGGGGTCAACCCCTCGGGGGTGTGGGTCATTTCCCTGTCCGTGGCGGCGGCGGCGGTGGCGGCCGTGACCAGCGGCACCAGTTCCACGCCGGCCCAGCCTTATTACGGCCCCAAGATTCTGACGACCCAGTCCGGCCAGGGCTGGCTTCAGGGCCAGATTGTTACGGCTACCAGCCTGAGCAAGCCGGGGCTGTTCATGCAGGGGCCGATTCTGTCCTATGTGGGAAATATCCTGAGCTTCCAGGCTGTGCGGGTCTATAACACCACGCCCATGGCTCTGACCGTTGACTGGACGTTTACGGTGACGGAGGCGCAGGGCTTTGGCGGCGGGGCGGTCAGTATCCATTTGCACGCTCAGGATGTGGTGAAGGACGGGTTGATTCCGGCTTCCTATGACAGCTATTTCGCCACGGCGGCGGGGACGGCCTCCATGGGGTATTTGTCCCAGGTGGCCAGGGCGCGTCTGGCGGCTTCCTGCCGGGCGGTGCGGGTTGAGGTGGAGACCGATCTGTTCACCGGGCTGAGCGTGGATCTGACCAAAGTGGTGACGATTGCCGATCCGCGCCTGCCCGGCGGCACCGTCAGCGGCAAGGTGGTGGCGGCGGTGCTGGTCCGCCGTCCGGGGCGGTCCCTCTGCCGGGTGAGTCTGGCGTGTCCGGTGGGCAACGGCAACACCCTGACCCCCGCCGGCGGCACGCCGGAGTATGTGAGCGCGGCGTATGTCGCCGGCGGCTATCAGGTCAGCAGCGGCGCGGAGGTGGCCACTTCGGCGGACGTGAACTGGACCCTGCCGGTGGTGAACGTCTACACGCCCCTGGCGCTGGCCCGGGCCTCGCTGAACCCGGTGCAAGGCATCACCATCACCAATGGCCCCAACGCTCAACAGACCGCCATGCAGGCGATTCAATATCCGGTCACGTTGGATCCGACCCGGATACTGGACCAGATCCCGACCCGAATTGCCCTGAACCTGGTGTCCCTGATTCCCGATTCGGATGCGACAACCTATGTCACCGTGCCGGTGGCCAAGCCTTGGGCGGCGCCGATGGGGGTTGATCTGGGGGCGTGAGGGCTGCCGCCTGTCCTGTCCTGTCCTGTCTGTCGGGCTGCCGCCCGAACCCGCCTGGAGCGAGGCTCCAGACCTCCTTTATAATTGAAAATGGGGTTCGGGGCATCGCCCCGAGCCGGGGCCGGGGCGGCAGCCCCGTGATGGCGGCTCTCCACGGCGCGGAATTTTCTGCCGGGCAAACGCACTACCCGGCAATTTTAGATCCCATGCCAGGGAGCCTGCCCGTTGAAAACAGGTCCCTCCGTTAGTGGCATGGCTATTGCTTATAAACAGAGGGGTATCTTTGATGGTTGAGACGCCCGTGGGAATATGGTACGGTAGACTGGGCTGAGGCTTCGGTCTCTAGAAGGGAGGCTGTGTAGATGGCGACCTATACCACGACGGCGCTGGCAGCGGATAAGGCGGCATCAATCGCGGCGATATCGACCACCGATATCGCGGCTTTTGGGGCGACTCAATTCGGCGTTATTACCCAGACCGGAATCGCTGGGCTGACAAAAGCCCAGATGAGCGTGTTGTCGCTTGATGTCCTTAACGGGCTGGCTCCCACCCAGATTGCCGGGCTGACCAGCGCCGCGATCGGGGGGCTGACCACGGCGCAAATTGCCGGCCTGAACGCAGATCAGTTTGTCAATCTGACCACCACCGGGATCGCGTCCCTGTCGAAGACCCAGGCCGCCAGCCTGACCGCGGCGCAGATCGCCGTTCTGACCCCCGCCGATGCCGCCGTTCTGACAAAGAACCTGGTGGGCGCGTTGACGACCACCGCTCTTGGCGGGCTGACCACCGACAACCTTGCCCTGCTGAGCACCTCCCTCATCGGCGCGCTGACCACCACCCAGTTCGCGGGCCTTACCGGCAATCTGCTGACGGCGCTGAGTTCGTCCCAGTTCGCCAGCCTGTCCACTTCCGACATCGCCCTGTTGGACACGGCGATCACGGCAGGCGCCTTCAACACGCTGACCACCACCGAATTATCGGCCCTGAAGTCGACCCAGGCGAAAGCGCTGACCACCACCGCCATCGGATTGCTGACCACCGACCAGATTGCCGGGCTGACCACCTCTGCGGTCGGCGGGCTGACCGTGACGCAGATTGCCAGCCTGAACCAGGACCAGGTCAGCGCCTTGACCACGGCTGATATCAAGGCACTGACGAAAACCCAGATGGGCGCGCTTTCGGGCGCGGCGCTTTCGGGGCTGACCACCGGTGCCCTGGCTCTGTTGAGCACTGCCGTGATCGGCGGGTTGACCTCGACCCAGTTCATGGGTCTGGCCAGCACCCAGTTGACGGCGTTGAGTTCGGCCCAGTTCGGCAATCTGTCCAACGCCGACATTGCCGTGCTTGAAACCGCGATCACGACGACGGCTTTCAACACCCTGACCACCACCGAATTATCCGGCCTGAAAGCGGCCCAGGTGAAATCCCTGACCACCACCGCCATCGGATTGCTGACCACCGACCAGATTGCCGGGCTGTCCACCGCCGTCATCGGGGGGTTGGCCTCGACGCAGATTGCCAGCCTGAACTCGGCCCAGATCAGCGTCCTGAGCGCTTCCGATGTCAGGGTTCTGGGAAAGACCCAGTTGAGCGCGCTTGCGGCCGACGCTCTGTCGGGGCTGACCACGACCAACCTTGCGCTGCTGAACACCACCCTGATCGGCGGGTTGAGCACGGGGCAGTTCAGCGGTCTGACCAGCACCCAGGTGGCCGGCCTGACCGCCACCCACCTCAAGACCCTGACCAAGACCCAGTTCAACACGCTGTCAACCACCGCCATTGCCGGGCTGACCACGACCAACCTTGCGCTGCTGACCACCACCCTTTTCGGAGGGCTGACCACGACCCTGTTCGAGGGCCTGACCAGCACCCAGTTGACGGCGTTGAGTCCGATCCAGATTTCCAATCTGAGCACCACCGACATCGGGGTGCTGGACCTCGCGATCACGACCACCGCCTTCAACATGCTGACGACGACCGAACTCTCGGGCCTGAAGTCCAGCCAGGTGAAGGTTCTCAGTACGACCAGCATCGGGTTGCTGACCACCACCCCGTTTGCCGGTCTGACGACCTCCGCCCTTGGGGGGATGACCTCGACGCAGGTCGGCCTCCTGAACTCAACCCAGATCGGCGGCCTGACCACTTCTGAAATCACCGCGCTGACGAAGACCCAGATCGCCGCGTTGTCGGCCGATGCCATCGGCGGGCTGACCACCACCGTGCTTGCCAGTTTGACTTCCGCCGGCATCGGCGGGCTGACCACGACGCAGTTTGCCGGCCTGACCAGCACCCAGATTGCCGCCCTGACCACCACCACGATCAAGGGCCTGAGCACGGCACAGGTTGCCGTCCTGTCCACCACCCAGTTCGGCGGCCTGACCACGGCCGATATCACGGCCCTGCTCAAGACCCAGATCAGCGCGCTGTCGACCACCGTTATCGGGGGGCTGACCACCACCACCCTTGGCCTTTTCACCACCAGCGACATCAATGGGCTGAATACGACCCAGTTCTCCGCCATGACCACCACCCTGGTGACGGCGTTGAGTTCGTCCCAGTTCGGCGCCCTGAGCAACGCGAACATATCCCTTCTGGACGCCGTGATCACGACCACCGGCTTCAACACGTTGACCACCACGGAACTCTCGGGCCTGCGGTCCACCCAGACGCCTTCCTTAAGCACCACCAGCATCGGGTTGCTGACCACCACCCAGTTCGCCAGTCTGCTCCCTCCCGAGATCGCGTACCTGACCACAACCCAGGTCGCCATCCTGAGCCAGCCCCAGACCGGTATCCTGAACACCTCCGGCACCCTGGCGCTGACGAGGCCCCAGATGGGGGCGCTTTCGACCTCGGCCCTTGGCGGACTGAGCACCACCAACCTTGCCGTTATGAGCACAACCGTCATCGGCGGGCTGAGCACGACGCAGTTCGCCAGCCTGACCACCACCCAGATTGCCGGTCTGTCCGTCCCCGCGATCAAGGCGTTGAGCACGGCGCAGATCGCCAGCCTGACCACCTCCCAGGCCGGCGTTCTGACCACGTCTGCCATTGCCGCGTTGTCAAAGGCCCAGGTGAGTGCGTTCACCACCACGGCCATTGCGGGGCTGACCACCACCGGCCTCGACGTTCTGACCACCACCATGATCGGCGGGCTGGCCCTGACCCAGTTTGCCGCCCTGACCAGCACGCAGGTGGCCGGTCTGACCACCTCTGACGTCACGGCGCTGTCGAAGGCCCAGTTGGGCGCGTTATCCACCACCGCCATTGCGGGGATGTCCGCCACCGGCTTTGCCGTTCTGAGCACCATCGTTATCGGGGGGCTGACCTCGACCCAGTTCACCACCCTGGCCACCACCCAGTTGACGGGGTTGACTTCGGCCCAGTTCGGCGGTCTGGCCACCACCAACATCGCCATTTTGGACATCGCGATCACCACGACCAGTTTCAATGCCCTGACCACCACGGAACTCTCGGGCCTGACCTCGTCGCAGGCGAAGGTGCTGGACACGACCAGCGTCGGATTGCTGACCACCACCCAGATTGCCGGTCTGACCTCTGCCGCGATCGTTGGGCTGACCTCGATCCAGATCGGCGTCATGTCCTCCACCCAGATGGGCGGACTGACCACCACCGGCTTTGCGGCGTTGACGAAGACCCAGATCGGCGCGTTCACGACCACCGCCCTGAGCGGAATGACCAACGCCAACTTTTACCTTCTGACCTCCACCCAGGTCAGTGGGCTGAACACGACGCAGTTTGCCAGCCTGAGCGGCGGCGGGTTGATTGCGTTGAGCTCGGCCCAGTTCGGCGGTCTGACCACCACCAACGTCGGAATGCTGGACGCTGGTGCGCTCTCCACCACCAACTTCAACCTGCTGACCACCACCGAGCTTTCCGGCATGACCCCGGCTCAGGCGGCGGCTCTGGACACGACCAGCGTCGGGCTGCTGACCACCACCCAGTTTGCCAGCTTGAGCGTCAACGCCGTCCGGGGTCTGACCACGACGCTGATTGCCGTTCTGTCCACCACCCAGATGGGCGGCTTTACCACGCTCGATGTCGCGGCGCTGACCAAGACCCAGGTGAGCGTGTTGTCCAACGACGCCCTCAACGGGCTGACCACCACCAGTATCGGGCTTTTGTCCTCCACGCTTGTCGGCGCGCTGACCACGACGCAGGTTGGCGGCCTGTCCTCCACCCAGGCCGCCAGTCTGGCCCCTCTTGGTATCGCGGCCTTGAGCAAGACCCAGGTGAGTGCGTTCTCGACCACCGCCATTGCGGGGCTGACGACCACCGGCCTTGCCTATCTGACCACCACCGCGATCGGGGGGCTGACCACGACGCAGTTTGCCGGGCTGACCAGCACGCAGGCGGCCAGCCTGAGCGCACCCGATGTCAGGGCGCTGACCTCGTCCCAGGTGGGCGCGTTGTCGACCACCGCCTTCGCGGCGCTGACCACCACCAACCTTGCCCTCCTGAACTCCACCGTGTTCGGGGGGCTGACCTCGACCCAGTTTGCCGGCATAACCAGCACCCAGGTTGCCGCCCTGACCACGGCCCAGGCCTCGGCGATGGCCCCGGCTCAGGTGAGCACGCTGACGACCACGGCTTTGGAAGGGTTGACCACCACCAACCTGGCGCGTCTGCTCCCTGCCGATATCCTGGTGCTGAGCACGACCCCGTTTACCGGCCTGACCAGCACCCAGTTGACCGCGCTGACCTCGGTCCAGTTCGCCAACCTGTCCACCACCAACATCGGGATTCTGAGCGCCGCCGCGCTGGCGACCACCGACTTCAACACGCTGACCACCACCGAAGTCTCGGGCCTGACCTCGACTCAGGCGGCGGCCCTGTCCACCACCACCGTCGGGGTGCTGACCACCACCCAGCTTTTTGTCATGAACACCACCGTGTTCGGGGGGCTGACCACAACGGCAATTTCCGCCCTGACCAGCGACCAGATTGCCGGGATGAACATCTCCTGTATTACGACGCTGTCAACGACTCAGGTGAGCGCGCTGACGGCCGATGCCCTGGGGGGGCTGACCGCGGGCCGCTTTGCCCTTGTCATGACCACGACCAATATCGGGGTGCTGACCAGGACCCAGTTTGACGGCCTGAACAGCACTCAGTTGACGGGGCTGACTTCGTCGCAGTTTGCCAGCCTGAGCACCACCAACATCGGGGTGCTGGATCTTACCACGCTGGGGACGACCAACTTCAATCTGTTGACCACGACCGAACTTTCGGGCCTGACTTCGGCTCAGGTGGCGGCGCTGGATACCACCAGCGTCGGGTTGTTGAACACCACTCAGTTTGGGCTGTTGAACGCCACCGAGATCGGGGGGCTGACCACCAGGCAGTTTGCTGGTCTGACCAGCACCCAGTGGATGACGTTGAGCGCGCCCCAGTTTGGCGGCCTGGCCAGCACCAACATCGGGATGCTGGACAGCGTTGCCTTGAGCACGACCAGCTTCAACACGCTGACCACCACCGAACTTGCGGGTCTGACCTCGACCCAGTCGGCGGCATTGGACACGACCAGCGTCGGGTTGCTGACCACCACCCAGCTTCTGGGTCTGACCGCCACCGCGCTGGGGGGGCTGAGCACGACGGGGGTCGGGCTTTTGACCGCGCCCCAGTTCAGCATCCTCACCACGACCCAGATCGGCGCCTTGACCTCCGACCAGGTGGCCTCGCTGGCGACGACGGTGATCGGGAACCTTTCGACGACCCAGTTGTCGGGCTTCAGCACCGTTGATATCCAGAGCCTGACCTCAAGTCAGGTCGTCGCGCTGACCACCACCAATCTTTCGGCGAACTATGCGCTGATGGTGGGGGCGTTGAACGCGAATACGACCGAAATCGGGTATATGACGGCGCCTCAGTTATCCGCTTTGTCACCGGGGTTGCGGAGTATTTAAGCTTCCCCTGAAATGAACATGAATCGGGGAGCACGAGGGGCCCAAGGCCCTTCGTCCTTACCTCCCTGTCTTCCCCAGCCGAACGAAGGCCGTGCGATAACCGCACTCGAAGGATAAACCTGTTTCGCCTGGGTCGCGCCGACCGAGACGACGTTCAACGCTTCCGCCCACAACCGCTATGATGAAAACGTGTTCGTGTGGGAGCGTCCTCTCCAGGCCCGTTGCTTGTTGCCGAAATCAGGAACCAACCTCGCCAGCCATGGCCGGACCTGCCAGCACAAGGAATGATGCCATCATAACGCGAATTTCTTTTTATTGCTTTGTCAGATCGATTGTGATTTGATTTTTTTCAGCGGCAGCGTTTGATTTTTTTAAATTGGCCGCAAGGCGTGATTTTTGTCAAGGGCGGGATGAAAGATGGCGTCGAAGACTTCACGGGAGGGGAATCGTGGGTTGTAATTATAGAGCCTGGCGAGTGCTTTATGCAAATCTTTGGATATTGATGCTATTCAGTTGTTTTGATGCTCCTTATTATGAGTTCAAAAATGATACCAATACAATAGAGTCTAATGGTCTCGCCCCGATAGGGAAACAGCTTCGTGCTGATATTGATAATGAATATAAAAGATTGGTCGAGACGCATTCATTGAAGGGGGGCCTTGAGAGCAATGATCTCACGGAAATTGTCACACGATATATACCTGTTGGGTCAACGTTCGACGATGCGGAAAATATATTGCGCAACGCAGGGTTTATGGTTGAACCCAGATCAGGCACAAAATCAATTAGTTTTGGTGAGAGTGTATATGGAGTGTACGCTAAAATTGATCAATACGTGCATATATTTATGTCAAAAACAAGTATTTATGTGTTCTTGTTATCAAAAAGTCCGGGGGACTACAGCACCGTCTCAAAAATAGAAGCTAGCTTGACAATTCAGATGCCATAGGGAGGGATGAAAAATGTCGAAAGAAACTATATCCGTAGTCTATGAAAAACTTGATTCGATTGCAGGCAAGGGTTACTACCATGAGACGCTTCTCTATACAGATGCGAATGGGCAGCAATCCCTCGCATCATCTTATCCGAGTGCACGAGATGTGCCGATTGCAAGTTTTGGTGCTCATAATGTATCACAGCCACTGACTGCTAATACATCAGGAGATTCTTCAATTTATGGAATTTTGACGACGACAGTTGGGCCGATATCAAATTATAGTAAAGAGCAGAAAGATGGTTGGCTCGGTGCACCTACTAACCCGTACCCATCCGAGGTTGTTGCCTCCGGGGATGATCTTAGCCAGCAATGGGCCGCAATAGATCAAGCCAATCACCAGATTGGAAGCGAAAAACTTCCGTATTCACCCTCTACGTTAAATTCAAATTCCGCCGCAAGTACCGAGCTGGCGGCGGCTGGCATTTCACTGCCGACGGACAACGGTATTTCAGATGATCATTG
>JADFXL010000090.1:0-495 GCA_015233585.1 Alphaproteobacteria bacterium
AACCCGGCCAGCAGTTCATCTGCATAAGCAGTAATGCGCAAGAACCACTGCGCCAGCCGGCGCCGTTCGACCGGAGCGCCGGAACGCCAGCCTTTGCCGTCGATGACCTGTTCATTGGCGAGGACAGTATGTTCGATCGGATCCCAATTGACCCACGACTCCTTGCGATAGGCCAGACCTTTGGCCAGGAAGTCGAGAAACATCTTTTGTTCGTGACGATAATAATCGGCATCGCATGTGGCAACTTCCCGCGACCAGTCGAGGGATAACCCCATAGGCTTGAATTGCTCACGCATGGCGGCGATGTTGGACTGGGTCCAGGTCGCCGGATGGACCCTTCGCTCGATGGCGGCATTCTCCGCCGGCAGGCCAAAGGCATCCCAGCCCATGGGATGAAGAACGTTGAAGCCGCAAGCGCGTTTGAACCGGGCTACGACATCGCCAAGGGTGTAGTTGCGAACATGGCCCATATGAATGCGTCCCGATGGGTACGGG
>JADFXL010000090.1:505-1082 GCA_015233585.1 Alphaproteobacteria bacterium
TTTGGGCCGGCTTAAATCTTCCGTCGCCTGGAAACAGCCGCGCTCATCCCATGCGGTTTGCCACTTGGCCTCGGTTTCCTTGAAATTATAGCGTTCGTCGATGCGGGACATGTCACGGTTCCGCCGTCGCCATACGCAACTGCCGGGCTTTGGTCAGCACGGTATTTTCAATTTCACTTGCGACCTGCACTGGCGCCTCGGTCCACTCCCCCCCGGCAGCTCGTACCTGGTGGAACACGGAGACGCGCAAGCCATCGGAGCGCAACGTCTTGGAGAGGATGTAGATGTTGATTTTGAAGCGTTCTTTGGGAGACTCCGGCGGCGAATACCAATCGGTGATAATCACTCCGCCAAACGGATCGGCGGAACTGAGCGGCATGAAGGCAATGGTGTCCAGCGCGGCGCGCCACAGGAAGCTGTTGACGCCGATGCCGCCGCCTTCGTCCGGCTTATCGTGACTCTTGCCGCCGAAAGTTATGCCGCCTGTGCCAAAGATGGAGTCTCGTTTTACATCTTCATCGGGGGCACGGTAGACAGGCGAGGACTGACGAGGATCGTCTTTCGTCGGATAGATCGC
>JADFXL010000090.1:1175-10234 GCA_015233585.1 Alphaproteobacteria bacterium
CGGTTCCCTTCATGGCTGATCCCTCAACCCCATTCCCAATATCGCCATGATTCTAAAAAGCCGGCCTGGATGGTCAAGCATCATCAAGCCGACTCGCACCCGTAGGCTTACTCTATAACCCGCATGGGCTTCAACGGATCCGTCACGAAGAGTAGGGTTACCGGGATCGGATTTGTCAATGTTCATGTTCCCCGGCCTTAAACTGGACCGGCAAACGATGGGCCGGGCGGTTGAGGACGGGCCGCTGGAACCGGGCTGTGGCAGAGACGCCACACCGGATGAGAATATATTTTAGGCATAAATTGAAACAGCACATTTTATATGCACGCGCTCGGCGCTCATGATATCTTCCGGGTTAAGATTTGATGACAGGGACGAAGTTCCCGGGTCGGCATGTCGTGTCAAGGTAGCCCATCGATTGTGGATAGGAGCGAATATGAACCGGATATTTTTGAAGACATCACTGGCAGGGGCGCTCCTTGTCCTCGCTGGGCCGGTCTTTGCTGCGGATCCGATCAAGATGACGGTAAGTGGCGAAATGAAGGAGTGGTTTGGTGTTACCCGTCAGGACGGAGCCCTGGATCCGGCTTCGGCCAGTCAGGGGAAAGAAAAATTCAACCACACCGGGATGGACACCCAGACGTTCGTCGCCTTTGGCGGGGACACGAAGCTGGATAACGGACTGACTGTCACAGCGCGACTCCAGTTGGATGTTCTGACCAACTACGGCCCCAACGTCGGGTCCACCCAGGTGCATGAAAGCTCGGTCGCCATCGCCGGGGACCTGGGAACAATTCGTGGTGGCATCAAGGAAACCGCCAACAACACGATGCACAACGAAGCACCCGATGTCGGCATCACCTATTCATCGGTTGGAGACTGGGTTACGCCTCCGAAAAACTTCACAACGTTTGCTCAACCGGTCAACGGTATTCCGAACCCCGTCCCGTATAATTTCACCTCGTTTGCTGCCTTTACGGACAAACAGCCCGCCGTATCCTACATTAGTCCGACCTTCCTGGACGGATTTTCACTTGGGGCCAGTTATGTGCCGGGATCGGGTGCTGTCGGGCCGGTGAACACGCTGACCACGAGTCACAATGTCTGGGAATCCACCCTTGCCTATACCAAGGAAATCAAGGGGGTGACCGTTGGCCTTGATGGTGGAATTTCCCAAGGCAAGGGGCCGAAGAACGGACCCTCGACGGTGTCGACGGCGTTGTCGCCAGGGTCCTATTTTTCGCAATCCTTTACCGCCTACGAAGGCGGCGCCAAGTTCGCCTATGGGGCCTGGACCCTTGGCGGTGCGTATCTGGGCATGAGAGAACACCGGGCACCTTGTTCCGATATAGGAACATGCCCGGTCGGTGCTGGCACCAATAGCGGTATTCCACTCATGACCGGGTATTCGTGGGACGCCGGCCTCAGCTATGTCAACGGCCCCTATGGAGCCAGCGTCAGTTACTATACCGAGCAGCACCGGGGTGGTTATCAGCTAACGGCCAAACAGCCGGTTGTCGGCGTTCTTGGAAAACCGGAAACGTTCCAGACAGGTCTCGTTTCCGGCAGTTATGAGTTGACGACCGGCATTACCAGCCGCTCGACGTTGTTTTATGGCAAGTTTGCCGGTATTGACGGTACCCTTGCCAACAAATCCGACGGCTATGGCCTGGTGACCGGTCTCGATCTGGTGTTCTGATTACGGACGCAAGCGTACCGATCCGTGGGCGGTGACGACGCCGCCCACGGTAGCTACACCTACCGCACCAGCTCCGCGCAGACGACGCACGGTCTTTGCCGACAAGCCTCCCAGCGCGTACACGGGAATCGGTGCCGCCCGGCACCAGGCAGCGAACCGGTGCGGCCCGATCGTGCGGGCGCCAGGGTGGCTGGCGGTGGTGAATACCGGCGATAGCAGAGCGGCTCGCGCCCCCAGGATTGCCGCCCGGCGAATCGCTATCTGCGAATGGGCCGCCACCGTCAGAAACCCACCCTTGCGCCGCAGCCACAGCAAGGCCGGTGCCAAAATCCCATGCCGGGCGATACCTTCCGGCAGATGCAGGCCATCGGCCCGCGCCAACGCGGCCAGATGCGGGTCCGCCGCCACCACCAGCCATAACCGGCGCGCTTTGCAGAGAATGCCAAGCCGTATCGCCAGCTCGCGCCGCTCTGGAGTCGACAGGGTGTAGGAGCGCAGCACGATACCGCTGCCCGCAGGCAGTCGGGCCGCCATTGCCAACGGGTCCGGACCGCGCTCGTCGGTCAGCAACAGCAACGGTGGCGGAGGCCGGGTTCGCTCTGCTAGGGTCATGATCCCAGCATATTAACGCGAGATGTCCATGTCCGTCGAAGAAATCCTCGCCAATCTTGCCACGGTGCAGGCCACGATCAGCGATGCGGCGCGGGAATCAGGACGTATGCCCGACGCTATCACCCTGGTGGCGGTCAGCAAAACGCACCCTGCCGAACGTGTACGTGTGGTGCTTGCCGCCGGACAGCGCGAATTCGGCGAGAATCGGGTTCAGGAAGCCCAAGCCAAATGGCCGGACCTGCGCCGGGAATACCCCGATGTGCGGCTTCACCTTCTGGGACCGCTGCAAACCAACAAGGTTGCGGAAGCGGTAGCCTTGTTCGATGTGATCGAGACCGTCGACCGGCCCAAGCTGGCGCTGGCGTTGGCCCGGCAGATGGCTCAAGCGGGACGACGGCCTGATTGCTATATTCAGGTTAATACCGGCGAGGAACCACAAAAGGCAGGGGTCATGCCAGCAGAGGCCGACGCCTTTATCCAGGCTTGTCTGAAGGATCATGGCTTGCCGGTGGTCGGCCTGATGTGCATTCCACCGACGGGCGAGGCTCCAGCGCCGCATTTCGCCTTCCTGCGCGAAATCGCGCGCCGTCACGGTCTGGCCACGCTCAGTATGGGGATGAGTGGTGATTACCTGACCGCAATATCTCTGGGCGCTACCCATGTGAGAATCGGTACCGCCATATTCGGCGATCGTTAGGCGACACTCAGGCAACCCGACATGCCTGAATTGCCTAAGGGTGGTCAGAGATGCATAGGCGTGCGGTTGCGTCGCAGATAGCGATTAACCGCAGCAAATCGGGCATGGCCAGGGCGACGCACCCTTCGGTTGGGCCATAATCAGGGCGCGCCACGTGAAGAAAAATGGCGCTCCCCGCTCCCGGAACTACCGGGTCGTCATTATGGCCCAGGACGACGATGACATCATAAAGGCCGTCGTCGCGCCACAGGCTCTCGCAGCGGGCCGGGTAAGGGAGGGTGACGGCCCGATTGTAGGCAGGATCCCTCACGTCGTCACACCAGCCGTCGGGTGGCTCCAGAGCCCGCATGGGCAGGCAGGTCAGGGGTGCCGGGATTCGATCCAGACGGAATAGAACCTGACGAAGCGGAAAACAGCCTACCGGCGTCACGCCATCTCCTTCGCGTTTGTCAAGGTTGATCCCGCCGCGACCGATGGCGCAACATAGCCGTTCTTCCGGCCAGCTTAGAAATCCGTCAGGGGTCACGATAATGTTCATGGGGACTCATGGCGTTGAAGGGATAAAGAACGCGGGCCTGAGGCCCTCGTGCTCCCCTTGATAAAACAAAAGGAGGTCTGGAGCATCGCTCCAGGCGGGGTTTGGAGCGGCAGCCCCATCACTCATCGCTGGTTCCCGGTGTCACGAGCGGAAAGTCCGGCACGGTCGGCGGGTGCCACAGATGGGGATGTTGGGTATCCCCGGTAAGCTGGGGGACTCGTTCTGCCATCCATTGGCCGAGAGCGTCCATGGTCAGGGGCTGGATGTGGTCGGGGCCGATCGTATCGGGTAGTCCTTCCACCAGGGCCGTAACAAAGGCGCCGTCATGACCTGTCATGATCGGGTTCTCGCCGCTGGAGGCCGCCGTCAGCACAAGAATGCCGCTTGCCGTAGTGGCTATATCTTTGGCAACCTGAGCCAGATCAGCGGGATGCGTCCCAACGCGAAGGGACGGGTCCAGTATCAAAGCAACTTTTGATGACAGCGCTTTCAAGGCATCGCGTACCTGCCCGACGGAAAAGCCGCTGTCGGCCGGGTGGGTCGGATCGGTGTCCTCGGCCAGGAAATAGGCTTGCCCATCCGTACCCCCGATTATTGGGCCACGCCACAGCACGAGAACCACATCGTCCACCGTCGCCTCATGGTGAAGCCAGTCAAGCCCGCTTGTCACGGCATCGCGCCCGGCCTTGTCATCGGCTAAAAGCCGGGCTGTGATGGTGTGGTAGGGTGCGCCCTGGTGGGCGCGCAGGGCATCGACAAACCGGCCGGCGTCCCTGGCCGCGACAGTCTCCGGGCCATGAGCGCCCTCCCTGCCTTCGGTGCCGACAGCAAGGATGAGGAGCCTTGCGGCAGCGGGCGTAGGCGTGCCGGGCGGGCCGGTACCCTGTCCACGAAGCTGGACCGTGGCAGGATCGGCGGGCGCATTCGCCGTCTTGGCCATAAGGGTCACCGTCACCGGACGCGGCGGCACGGGAAACGTCAGGCGCTGGACCTTGCCAATCTCGGGTTCGTCTTCCTCGCCTTGGGATCCGGGCACTGGGCGTCCGTCGATCAGCGCCCACACTTTGGTCACCGGCTGCTCGGAGCGGGAGGCCAGGGTATATTCGAAGGTGACATTGCGCACGGCCATTGTGGCGCCGTCCTTTGGGGAGCGGATGGTGACCACAGGCGGGAGAGTGCTGCGCAGACCGTCCTTGGAGGAGTCCGGCCGTCCCGAAGCCTTGTCCGCCGTTCCGACGGCTTGGGTTTCGTCCAGAGTGTCGAACACTTTGGCGAGGATATCGGGGCGGCGGAAGCGGTCGCGCAGTCGCGAGACCGGCATGAAGTCGGGCGCCGCGTCGCGGCCGTTGTCGATCTGCCACCCTAACAGGTCATCGCCATCCGGGGAGGCGGCGTAATAGCCCGAAGGCGTCCACGCCACCCAGCGTTTGCCGTCCTCAAAGGCAAACAAGGCCAACAGTTCATGGCCGTCACTCAGACGGTGCCAGCGTATGGTGCCATCGCCATAGGCGGCCACGGCCACGCGCCCATTTTCGGCGGCGTTCACGGCCCATGGGGTACCGGGTACCGGCTGTTGCCAGATCGACGCGCCCTTGTCGTCGAATAGCCGCAGATGACGCGTGGTTCCAATCAGCACATGATGGCTCTTCCCCACCGCCAGACTGACCTGTCTTTCGTCGGTGTCGAAGGGGAGGACGTGACCATTGATACTGGGATGGCGGCGGTGGTCCTGCCAGTCGCTTATCTTGATTCCCGGCCCCGTGGCCTGTGGGGCGACAAGGGTGGAATCGGGGGGCGGGTCCAGGAGAAGCCGGGGTTCTGCCGGGGTAAACAAGGCGCCGTGCGTTCTAAGTGCGAACCCAAGACGGTGTCCGTCGGCAGAAACGGTAAAGTGCGCCCCCAGGGTGCGATAATCGGGAATCCCACTGCGCAGCTCGACCGCCTTGGCCCCCGGGGTGGGAATGATGCGGATGGCAGGGTCGGCAGCACCGATGGCCACTCCACCACCCTTGAAGGCGCAAATATCCATGATGGTGCCGCGCGTCGCGGGCACATCGGTGGCGGCGCCGTGGCCGCTATCGCGCCACAGCCGCAACAGCCTGGTGCCAGCAGGGTTCCCATAGCGCCCACCCGCCATCAAGGTGCGTCCATCTGCCGACCACGCTACGCTGTTCAGGGTGCCGTTGGTGGCGGAGGCACTGTCGGGCGAGAACAACAGCGACAGGTCGCGAGCCGACAGCACATCGACCTTGGTGCTGTCCACATAGCCGATGGCGAGCATCTGCCCATCGGGAGAAAACGCAAGGCCGTAGGGATGCTTGCCCTTGCCCATGGCCATCTTTGCCAGCGGATGAAAATCCGGGCCGTACAGCCGCACCATCCCGTCCAGGGAAGTCGTCGCCAACCGGCCGTCGCCGTTGAATTCGGCCCAGTAGCTATCACTGCCATAGCCGCCGTCGCTGCCGGCCGGTGTCCAATCCTGGGTCTTGAACACCCGCACTCCGCTGTGGGACGCCATGGATGCGGCCAGAAACTGGCCATCGCGGGAAAAGGTCAGGTGGTTGATCCGGTTGGGCAGGTCGCGCAAACGCCGAACCAGCGTACCCTTGCCGGTGTCAAAGACATAAAGCGCGGGCAAAACTTCATCCCCAGCCCGCGTTCCCGCCGTCGCCAGCAGCGTGCCGTCCGGGGACAACGCCACGGCGTCAAGGCGTTCGATGCCGCTTGCGCCAATCGGCGTGCGGAATGTACGCAGGAGATTGCCGTCGGGCAGGGACCACAGACGGGCGGTGCCATCTTCAGCCACGGTGGCCAGCCGCGTGCCGGCGGAATCCGTGCTCGTACGCAGGACCGGCCCCCGATGCATCCCGGTCTCCAGAACCAGGATCTGCCGGCCGCTCTCAGCTCCGGCCGGTACTCCGACAGCCGACACCGCCAGCCCAAACGCCAGACCCACATACCGGAAGAGACGGGTTAACCAGAGCGTCATCGTCGGCCGCTACCCTCATCCTTCCGGCCTTCCATCAACAGATAACCGATGCCGCGCCGGGTATGGATGCTAAGATTGGCATTGATGGCCAACAGACGCTTGCGCAGGCGCGACACCTGAGCCTCCACCGAATTGGCGGTAACCTCCTCGGCAAAACCATAGAGGCTCTCCTCGATTACGGATTTGGGCACCACCCGCCCGGCGCGCCGCATAAGATGCTCCAGCACCTCGGTTTCGCGGCGTGACAGACGGACGAGAGTACCATCAACCCTAACTTCCCGCGCAACCGTATCCAGCGTCAGATTGCCCACCGACAACGTCACCCCAAGCACGCCACCCGGCCGACGCAACAGCGCCCGCAACCGCGCCACCAGTTCCTCCATCGCAAACGGCTTCAACAGGGTATCGTCGGCGCCGCCATTCAGTCCCTTGACTCGATCGTGAACACTGTCGCGGGTTGTGAGGATCAGAACCGGCGCGATATTGCCCTGCCCGCGCAACAGACGCAACACGTCAAATCCATCCATGTCAGGCAATCCCAGGTCGAGTGCGACCGCATCGTACCGCGTGGTATCGACGGCAGCGAGGCCCTCGGCCCCGGTAGCGAACGAGTCGACCACGAATCCGGCCTTTTGCAAATTGATGACGACCATTTCGGCCAGACGAATATTATGTTCGACTAACAAGATCCGCATCGATGAACCCATTTGGCCTGGGTTACAAGAACCACGATGCCCGGCGGCCGGCCCCAGCCTTGATCGGCCCCAGCCTTGATTGGACAGCATACATGGCCGGGGAACGGTTGTCCGCTTGCTTCTTGGCAGGGTAATCGCAATTGAACAATCCAGATGTCAGAGATGGGCCAGATGTCAGAGATGGGCTGCCGCCCAAACCCGCTTGGGGCCATTGGCCCCAAACCTCCTTTTAAAAGGATTCCCAGTCTCTGGCGGGTGTGGGCGGAGTTCATCTCATTCTAATTCACCCATTTCTGGGCGATTGACGCCAGCCATGAATTGCGCTAGGTCTAGGTCTGGCCACTAGGCCACTGGGATAATCGCGATCACGCGTTTGTGCCGTCGCATGCTCTAGCGGCACTCATCCCTGAGCAACGCTCGCGCTTTCTTTTCCCCTGGCCGCATGCCCCAAGGGCACCTGTAATGAATCCACCGTCGCGACCGGCGTGGCCGAGCGAGCGGGGGATGCCCTTTTTTGAAAGAACATCATCGAATGACGACTTTTTCCGACCTTGGCCTCGTGGCGCCCCTGTGCCATGCCGTGGAAGCCGAAGGTTATACCGTACCGACACCCATCCAGGCCAAGGCTATTCCCGCCCTGCTCGCGGGCCGTGACATCCTGGGCATTGCCCAGACAGGCACCGGCAAGACGGCGGCATTTGCCCTGCCGATCCTGCAACGGCTTGCCGAGGGGCACCGCCGTCCGGCGCCGCGCACTGCCAGCGCCCTTATCCTGACCCCGACGCGGGAATTGGCCGCCCAGATCGGCGATAGTTTCGCCACCTATGGCCGGCATCTCAAGCTGCGGCGGCTGGTGGTCCATGGCGGCGTCAGCCTGGTTCCCCAGGCTGCGGCACTGGCCGGCGGGGTCGATATTCTGGTGGCGACACCGGGACGCCTGCTCGATCTGGTGGTGCGCAATCAGGTGAAGCTGGACGCCGTGCGGATCTTTGTGCTTGACGAAGCCGACCGGATGCTGGACATGGGCTTCATCCGTGATGTGCAGAAGATCGTAACCCGGATCGCCAAGCATCGGCAGACTTTGCTTTTTTCCGCCACCATGCCTCCTGCGGTGGCTTCCCTGGCCGCCACCATCCTCACCGAAGGCGAATTCGAGCGTGTCGAGGTGACCCCGGTAGCCTCAACGGTAGAGCGGGTCGAACAGCGGGTAATGTTCGTCACCAGGGACGACAAGCGCCGCCTGCTGGTGGACTTGCTGAAGGACAGCGCCGTAACCCGCGCCATCGTTTTCACCCGTACCAAACATGGCGCCGACCGCCTTGTGGAACAGCTCCAGAAAGGCGACCTTAAGGCTGGCGCCATCCATGGCAACAAGTCTCAGGGCGCGCGGGAGCGGGCGCTGGCAGAGTTCCGCTCTGGCCGGGTACAAACCCTGGTCGCCACCGACATCGCCGCGCGAGGGATCGACGTTGACGGCATCACCCATGTCATCAACTTTGACCTTCCCAACGAGCCGGAAAGTTATGTCCACCGCATCGGCCGCACCGCGCGGGCCGGTGCCTCCGGCTCGGCCCTGTCGCTGTGCGATGCCGACGAGGTGGTTTATCTGCGGGCGATCGAGAAGATCATCCGGCAACGGGTTCCCGTCGACGCCGATCACCGATATCACGCCGACGCGGTGGCCCGTCTCCACACCCACCCCGTAGTTGGCAAGCCCAGAGCTGTGGGACCCTCCGGTGGGCGTCCGCGCGCGGCAGCCGTGCGTAAGTCCAGGGCAGGCTGAGAGACAAAATGCGGGATACCGCCCGCACCCGACCGGGAGAGGGCGG
>JADFXL010000091.1 GCA_015233585.1 Alphaproteobacteria bacterium
GACGTCGCCCCGGTCAAGCATGGCATCCTCGTTACGTTTGCGGACGCGACCGGTATGAGTTCGGGCGGCAGAGTGAAAGGTAAGTCCCGCATCCTGGCTCATGCCTGACCTCTTATTTAACATAAACTTTGGCTAAAATTGTAGACCATGAGATTGCCAGTCGTCCAGAAGTGCTTGCGGAAATTGGTTTAATGTCGGCAAAACAGGTCCCGTGGGGGTGCCGCCCACATGTTCCGATATGGGCCTTGCTGGGCGACCGTGATGACCGACTTACCCATCGAATCTGTTCTCCCCGATCTGAAACGGGTTCTGCGCGAGGGCACCGCCGCCGTGCTGGAGGCGCCGCCGGGAGCGGGCAAAACCACCAGGGTGCCGCTGGCCCTGCTGGAGGAGCCGTGGCTGGCGGGACGGCGCATCATCCTGCTGGAGCCCGTGCCGCCGCCAGCCGCATGGCCCTGATGTTGGGCGAGCCGGTCGGCGCCACCGTCGGGTATCGCATCCGCTTTGATAGCGTGGTGGGACCGCAAACCCGGATCGAGGTTGTGACGGAGGGAATTCTGACCCGCCAGCTCCAGGGCGACCCCGCACTGGAGGGCGTGGGCGCGGTGCTGTTCGACGAGTTCCATGAACGCAGCCTTCATGCCGACCTGGCTCTGGCGCTGTGCCTGGAGGCCAAGGCCGCTTTGCGGGACGACTTGCGGGTCGTGATTATGTCGGCGACGCTCGATGGTGCCCCCATTGCTCGTTTGTTGGGAGAGCGGGTGCCGGGGGCAGCTCCGGTGGTGACTGGGGGCGGGAGAATGTTTCCGGTTGCAATCAGCTATCTCGACAAGCCGCCCGCTGGCCGTATCGAGGATACGGTCGTCAGTGCGGTATTGCGGGCGCTTGAAGACGATCCTGGTGATATTCTGGTTTTTCTGCCCGGAGCAGGCGAAATTCGCCGCGTTGCCAGATTGCTGGACGAAGAAATACCGGACGAGAGGGCGCAGGGCGATGCCGTCATCGTTGCGCCGTTGTATGGCGAGTTGACCCAGGAGGTTCAGGATCAGGCTATCCGCCCGGCCCCGCCCGGCTGGCGAAAAGTGGTGCTGGCCACCGCCATCGCTGAAACCAGCCTCACCATCGAGGGCGTGCGGGTGGTGATCGACGCCGGACAGATGCGGGTGCCCCGGTTCGATCCGCGCAGCGGCATGACCCGACTCGTCACCCTCCGCGTCAGCCGCGCCTCCGCCGATCAGCGGCGCGGGCGGGCAGGCCGTCTTGGCCCCGGCGTTTGTCATCGGCTGTGGACCGAGGCTGCTCATGCCAGCCTTGCCCCCCATGGTACCCCGGAAATCCTGGAGGCGGATCTGGCGCCGCTGGCCCTCGATCTGGCGTTGTGGGGTGCCCGGGATCCCGCGGCACTGGCCTGGCTCGATCCGCCGCCAGCCGCAGCGGTGGCTCAGGCGCGCGATCTGCTGGAACGCCTGGGGGCTGTCGATCGCAATGGCCGCATCACGCCCCATGGGCGGGAACTGGCGGCTTTGTCACTGCATCCCCGCCTTGCCCATATGGTGGTGACGGCGCGGAAATGGGGGTTGGGTGCGCTGGCGTGCGATGTCGCCGCGCTGCTGGCCGAGCGAGACGTGGTGCGTGCCGCGCCGGGGATGCGGGATGCCGACATCCGGCTTCGGGTCGAGCTGTTGCGCGGCACTGGGGCCTATTCAACGCGCGGGGGTGGCTCTCATTCGTTACACGGATTGACCCTGGACCAGGGCGCGGCCCGCCAAGCCCGGCGCGCCGCCGATCTGTGGCGCCGTCAGTTGCGCATTCCCGCCGCGCCGGATCAAGGCACCCAGGCGGTCGGGTTGCTGGTAGCGCTGGCTTATCCTGATCGCATCGCCCAGCGCCGGGCCGGAACCGGCGGCGGGTTCCGGCTGGCGGCTGGCGGTGGCGCCGTGCTGGCCGGGGCCGATCCTCTGGCGGCGCAAGACTGGCTGGCGGTGGCCGATCTGGACGGGGAACGCCGGGAGGCTCGCGTGTTTCTGTGCGCACCATTAAGTCTGGCCGAAATCGAGCAGGCGTTCGCGTCCCACATCGAAGATACCGCATTCGTGCGCTGGGATGCGCGGGAAGAGGCGGTGCTGGCGCGCCGGCAACGCCGTCTGGGCGAGTTGGTGTTGAAGGACGAACCCTTGCGGGATCCCGATCCCGCCGCCGTGGCGAGCGCACTTCTGGCCGGCATCCGTGCCCTCGGGCTGGAGGTCCTGCCGTGGACCGCCGAGACCCGGAAATGGCAAGCGCGGGTTGCCTTTCTGCGCCGGGTGGAGGGCGAAGCGGCGGGCTGGCCCGATGTTTCCGACGCCGCGCTATTGGCGGAAACGGCAATCTGGCTGGCGCCTCATGTGACGGGAATGACCCGCCGCGCCCATCTCGCCGGCCTTGATCTGAGCGGAATTCTGGGTGGGTTGTTGAACTGGGAACAACGCCAACGGCTCGATGCACAGGCACCAACCCACCTCACGGTCCCGACCGGCTCGCGCCTGCCGCTGGATTACGCCGACGACGCCCCGCCGGTACTGGCGGTGCGGTTGCAGGAAATGTTCGGAACCACCGCAACCCCCACCGTTGCCAACGGACGAGTGCCGGTGCGGCTGCACCTTCTCTCTCCCGCCGGACGCCCCATCCAGGTGACCCAGGATCTCGCAGCTTTCTGGGCTAATGGTTATCACGAGGCCAAAGGCACCCTCAAGGGCCGATACCCCAAACACTATTGGCCGGACGATCCCTTGCAGGCCGTGCCAACCAGCCGGACCAAACGGAAAATCTGAGACACCGGGGCCATTTCCCTGAACATTTGCTCAGGATAATTAACTGGAAGAGGTAAAGAACAAGGGCCTGAGGCCCTCGTGCTCCCCCTTTATTATCTTATTAAGGGGGAGCGCGAGGGGCCTCAGGCCCCTCGCATCATGCCTTACAACGCCTCACGGGCTAAGAATCTTCGGCACCCGATAGTGCCGGAGCTGATAGGCGCCCGGCATCCCGGACCCCAGCAGCGGACGTAGATATAACAAGAACTTGTCGGTTACGTTGTTGCCGTCCGGGCTAATGAAGTCGTCGGACATGACCTTTGTCTTGCCCGCGATCTCCTCCAGTTCGTGCAGATGATATTCGACGGAGTAAAAGCCCGAGCGATGGATCACCACGGAGCCGTCGGCCTCGCGCCACCGGGCGTACTGGACCGCCTTTTCCCCGACCTCTCGGGCTTCCCGCTGATCAACGTCGGAGACACAGCCGAGGAAGGAACGTTGCAGGTAACCAAACGTGTCGGCGCGGACGCGCTTGTAGCCCAGCTTGTCCTTGACAACATCGACCAGTAGATCGGCCAGGGCACCGGTTCCCGATAACTGGATGTTGCCATGAGCGTCGCTCTCGACGGACTTCATCAGGCTGGCGATGATGGGCTTGCCGTGTTCATCGTGGACCCCCTCCGACACGGCAACGATGCAGCGGCCGAGTCGTTCGTAGACTTCCCGGACATCCTTCAGGAATTTATCGACGGTGAAGACCCGTTCCGGCACGTAGATCAGATGCGGGCCGTCATTGTTGAATTTGCGGCCCAGGGCGGAGGCGGCGGTCAGGAAACCGGCGTGGCGGCCCATGACGACTCCGATATAGATGCCGGGCAGGGCCAGATTGTCGAGATTGGCCCCGGTAAAGGCATTGGCCACAAACCGGGCGGCGGAACCGAATCCCGGCGTGTGATCGTTGATCACCAGATCATTGTCGATCGTTTTGGGAATATGGATACAGCGCAAACGATAACTGGATTTGCGCGCTTCCTCACTTACGATGCGGGACGTGTCAGAGGAATCATTGCCGCCAATATAGAAGAAGGTCGTGATCTCGTGGGCCTTCATCACCTTGAACAATTCCTGGCAGTACTTGAGATCCGGCTTGTCCCGCGTGCTGCCCAGGGCGGACCCAGGTGTTTTGGCCACCAGTTCCAGGTTATGCGTCGTCTCCTGGGTCAGATCGATGAAATCTTCGTTCATGATCCCGCGGACGCCATGGTAAGCGCCATAGACCTGTGTCACCGTTGAAAATTTACGCGCCTCGATAACCACGCCAGCCAACGATTCGTTGATTACCGCCGTGGGCCCCCCACCTTGGGCGACAAGCACTTTGCCCTGCAACATGAGAAACGGTCCTTCCAATCTGCAAACAATGGTTCACTGCAATGCCGCCTCTTCCGAATGCGTTATCCGAATTCAGGTGTTGCGAATTCAGGCGTAGCGGCGTGAGCATATTCTAAACGTCAGGGATCGGGCTGTACTAGTCTTCCAGGCAGGTATTTTCAAAAAAGCGCACCTGGGGTGCGGCGACGTCCACTGGAACTACCCTATGGAGTAGGTTATGAAGCTAGCCATAACGGTTGCGGGTGACTACCTGCCTACCCACATTCGTTTTTTCTAATATATGCACTTAGGCACATATCTTTGGACTCTTGTTGTTGACACATTGGCCCCAGTTTCAGTAGGGTCACTCCAGAGATGAATAGGTTTTGCCTAGTTGTTGCCGACCGTAGTTGCCGAGTGTGGGAAGGGCCGGGGGCATTCGTGGTTTTTAAGGGTGTTTTATCTCGGCTCAAGGATGTAGCCACCTGACCGGGTAGTTTCATCAGGCCGATCGAAAAGGGGGGAGAATCGGATGAAGACGTTAGCTGTCGCGGCTCTGCTTGGTGCCGCAGCCATTTATGCTCCGAACGCCTACGCGGCGGATATCGACTGGGCAGCGGTTCCGGGAAAAGATGTGACGCTGTTCTATCCCGGCCAGACTTCCTGGGAATATATCCTGACGCCGACCAAACACGAGGGCGCGCCCAGGTTCAAGGGCGGCAAGAATTGCGTCGAGTGTCACACCGGGGAAGAGGATCTCCTGGGCAAAAAGCTGGTGACCGGCAAGATCAACGAGCCTACCCCCATTCCTGACAAGCCAGGCTTCCTTCCTGCCAATATAAAATTCGCTCACGATGCCACCACTCTTTACGTCCACCTGGAATTTGCAGACGGGGGCCAGCCCGACGCCAAGATGGACCCGAAATACGAAACCAAGGTCACGATGATGCTCAATCAGGGTACCCTGCCCGAAGCCGTTCGTGCGGGCTGCTGGGGCGGTTGCCATGAAGATCTGGCGACCATGCCCGCCGCCGACGGGGCCGAGCGGACGATGTATACCGCCGGGACGCGGGCGAAGATGTCGGCCCAGGGCGGCGGCGACGCGCTCAAGCCGGAAGCCGATCTGACCAAGCTGCGTGCCGAAGGCAAGACGTTCGAATACTGGCAGGCCCGCCTCAACGCGGGTGCCCCGGCGGTCGCCGTGGACGGTACGATCTTCGACAAACGGGTCGAAAATCCGACTCCGGCCGTTACTGCCGAAGCGACGCTTGCTGGCGGAAAGTGGTCGGTGACGCTCAGCCGCAAGCTCAAGGCTGGTGCGCCTTATAAAGATCTTGAGGCAGGCCACACCTATACGGTTGGATTTGCCATCCATGCCGGGCATACGGCTCGCCGCTTCCATTACGTCTCGATGGCACGGACGTTTGTTGTCGATCAACAGAACCTCGTTGCCGACAAGGTGCCCGCCGATTTCACTGCGGCTGGTAAGTAAACAATCCGCTGCGCTCATGCGGCGCGAGAGGGAGGCGTCATGAAGCAAGGCAAGCGGTTGAGCGATTTTCCATGCGGGTAAATGCCGCTGGGGAAACGCTCGCCGCTGGCCTTGGCTGGGCGCACGCTTCGCTACGGGGGTTAGTCTATGCCTAAGCACATCGCGCGTTTCCTCGGCCTGCTCATATTGGTCATCGTGGGGGCCGTCGGCCTGAGGTATCTTTTCGTTGCTCATTCGTACTATAAATATGGATCGTATCGGGCCGACTCGGTGACGGAGATCTCCGCGCTGCCCGTGCAGGTCGCGCCATCCTCTTACTACCAGTCCTTCTATCCGGATATTTTTGCGACGTGGACCGGCGGCGTTCACAAGGCTGTTCAATGCGTGGTCTGCCATGGGCCGCTCAAGGTCGGGGCGACTCCGAAGCTCGACAAGCCCCAGAATATCACCGAACTCTGCACAACCTGCCATGCCGCGTTCCCTGGCCGGCCGAAGTCACAGCCCCAGGTTGTCGTCCTCAAGCACGCAGGAAGACAGGTCTGTCTCAACTGCCACAATCCTCATTCGCCCCTGCTGACGAGCGAAGGCAAGAGCATCGTTGAAGACGAAAGCGAAGCCGCTCCCGGAAGCGACGATTTCAATATGGCTGACGCGTCGGCAGTCGCAGCGGCTCCGGCGAAGAAAAAGGCGCCCGTTGGCAACGTGGTTGCCGGGCAAAAGAAATCCTTGCTGTGCCTGACCTGCCATGGCCTCGGCAATGTCATCAGAGGCAACAATGCGGGTCCCAACCTGGGTGCGCAGACGGCGGAACATATCGCTCTCGAACTTCGCAAATTCCAGTCGGGCAAGCGTCCCAGCGTGGTGATGGGGCCAGTCGCCAATGGCCTGAGCTCGGACGAAATCAACGATCTTGCAGCCTATTTCGCTACTTCGGCTACCAACAAAAGATAGCGCTGTCGTGGCAAGGGAAACTCGATAGGGGTGAAACGACGATGGAAGATGAGATCGACAAGGACAAACTGGTCGGGCGCCGCGAGATCCTCGGTATGCTGGGGAAAACCGGGGCTGCCATAGCCGCTCTCCTGGGTGGCGGGGAGGTGGCGCAGGCCGTGGTCGCGCAGGCGCAGGCCAGCGAAACCCCGGCAGGCGCTGTCACGGCCGATCCCGGCCCGGTGCCGGGCTATGACTGGACCAAGCATAAATACGCCTTTGGTGTGGATGCGACACGCTGCATCGGCTGCCTGCGATGCGCGGTCGCGGGCAAGCTGGAGAACAACGTTGCGTTCGACCCCCATCACTTTCGAACCTGGGTCGAGCGCTATGGCACCGTCGATGGCGGTGAAACCTTGATCGACAGCCAGAACGACGAGGGCAACATCAAAGCCGCCGGCCGGCCCGACAACTACCGCTTCGATGACCGGTATGCGGACGCCAATGTCACGAAGGCCTTCTTTGTGCCAAAGCTGTGCAACCATTGTACCCGCCCGGCCTGCGTTCAGGTCTGCCCAACCGGTGCGACGTACAAGACCGAAGACGGCGCGGTGCTGATTGACCACGAATATTGCATCGGCTGCCGGTACTGCATCCAGGCGTGTCCCTATGGGGCGCGGTTCTTCAACGAGGAAAAGCAGGTCACGGACAAGTGCACCTGGTGCTACCACCGCATCACCAAAGGGCTGAACCCAGCCTGTGTTGAGGTTTGCCCGGCAAGCGCGCGTATTTTTGGGGATCTTAAAGCGCCGCAGAGCGCCATAAAGGACTTCATCCGCGACAACCGGATTCAGGTTCTTCGTCCCGATACCGGCAACGGCCCGAACGTCTTCTATATCGGGATCGACAAGGAGGTGCTGTGATGGAACAGCTTTTTGACGTGCAACAATATATCGGCTGGGTCTATCCCAACGAGACGGTGTTTCCCTGGGGTGTGCTGATCGTCGTTTACCCCTATCTCACCGGCCTCGTGGCGGGCGCCTTCACGGTATCAAGCCTTTACCAGGTGTTCGGCATCGAGCGGCTCAAGCCTGTGGCGCATTTCGCCCTGCTCGCTTCGTTGTGCATGATGCTTTTCGTGCCATCGCCGTTGTTGCTGCACCTTGGCCATCCCGAGCGTGCATTCAATGCGATTTTAACGCCGCACACGACTTCCGCCATGGCCATGTTCAGTTTCGCAGCCATGTTCTACGTCTTTCTGCTTGCGATCGAGACCTGGTTCGTGTTTCGGAAGTACATCGTGGAGCAGGCGCAGATCCGGACCGGAATCATGGGGCTGGCCTACCGCGTCATGACCCTGGGTTCCTATGATGTGTCCGAGCGGGCGATGAGGGCCGACCGGAAATGGATCTTCGCCCTGGCCATCCTCGGCATTCCGGGCGCCCACGGCCTGCACGGCTATGTTGGCTTCCTGTTCGGTTCCGTGAAGGCACGCGAATGGTGGTCGTCCGACCTCATGCCGCCGATTTTTCTGTTTTCGGCGATCATCTCCGGCACGGCGCTGTTGAACGTCCTCTACGTCCTGTCCTGCTGGTTCCGCAGGGTCAAGGTGGACATTCTTTGCCTGAAGACCATGGCGTACAGTCTTTGGGGCTTCCTGATGTTCGCGCTGCTGCTGGAAGGCGTGGAGATTGTCTGCCTCATGTATCGGGGCCGCGAGGGCATCGACATGATTATGCAGTACATTACAGGGCCCGCTTACTATCCGTTCCTCATCCTCCAGCTTGCCATAGGCGCGGGGGTGCCCATCCTCATCCTGAGCTTCGTCTTTTGGCGGGGGATCACCGGCAACGCCCTGGTGACGGCGATCCTTATCAGCTCGGCGCTGGTGATGATGGAAGTTTTCATGATGCGCTGGAACGTCGTCATTGGCGGCCAGGAAATCTCGAAGACGGGTAAGGGGCTTTTGACCTACGCGATGGAATACCACGGCAAGGAAGGCGTTTTTGCTGCGGCCAGCGTGCTGATAATGCCGATGCTGTTACTGCTCGTGGTGTTGCGTATCCTGCCGCCATGGGAAGATGGAAAAGCGTCGCATTAGAGACTATTGCAATAGAAGGGTCACGGGGCTAAGCTCCCGTGACCAATTGAATAGGGGGGGTAATTATGAGGCTGAGGAAGACATGGCTTGCACTTTGCTGCCTGGCGATGGTGGGAGCCGTTGGCTTCACCAGCGCCGCGCGGGCTGAGGATGCGGCAAAATCAGGAGAGGCACCAGTTTATGCGACACGCGGTGCGTTGACGTGTATGAGATGCCACGATTCGCCGCCGGTGACGGATATCCTGAAGACGGCCCACGCGGTAAAGGGCGATAGCCGCACACCGTTCGGTCAACATGGTTGCGAGTCATGCCATGGCGCCAGCCCGGAACACCTCGACAGCCACCCGGCCGAAGGCCAGAAACGCACGTCGCCGGCCGTGGTTTACAAGGGGGCAGCCATTTCCCCGCCGGAAGTTCGCACCAAGATGTGCCTGTCCTGCCATGAGAGTGGCCTGCGCATGAACTGGAAAGGCAGCCAGCATCAAAGCAACGATATCGCTTGCAATGACTGCCATGTCATCCACACGCTGAAAGACCCGATGAAGAACCGGGACATGCAGCCGCAGAAGTGCTTCACCTGCCACGCCGACCGGCGCGCGGAAAGCTACCTGTATTCGCATCATCCGATTCGCGAAGGCAAAGTCATTTGCTCGGATTGCCACAATCCGCATGGCTCGCCGGGTACCAAGCTGCTCAAGGAAGTTCGCGTCAACGACACCTGCTATAACTGCCATCCCGACAAGCGGGGCCCGTATCTGTGGGAGCACCAGCCGGTTCGTGAAGATTGCACCATCTGCCACAATCCGCATGGTTCGCCGAATACGCGTCTGCTGAAAGAGAAGCTGCCGTTCCTGTGCAAGGACTGCCATTCCGGAAGCAATGACATGGGCGGTTATGGGATCAACAGCACGATTACATCTCCGCATGGTTCCTTTGGATCGGGCGCGGATGTGGGCATGGCGCGCGCTTGCACCAACTGCCATTCGAATATCCATGGGTCCAATAGCCCCAGCGGCTCAAGCTTTTTCCGGTGAGGGAGGGTACGATGTCAATTCGCAAAACACTTAAAGCTACCGCCCTCGCGAGTATGTGCCTGGCCCCGTTCGCCGCCGTCGCACAGGATGAAGGTGGATTCGAACTATCCGATGCCAAGCCGAGTGCTCAGGGAGCCCCCGCCGAGGCGGCGGCTCAGCCAGCGGCAACCCCCAGCAACGAAGTCAACGTTGGCGTCACAGGCCAGAGTTCGACTTCCGCCGTCTTCGGTCGCTACAACGGAAGGTACAGCGAGGGAGCCACCTATGGTGGCGACGTCCGCCTGCGGGGTCGTGACGATTGGCAGAGCGGCACTAACTCTTTCTATGATTTCAATGCCAGAGACCTGAACTTTGGCATGGGATCAAGTGGCGTCAATACCGGGTCATCTGGCGAAACGGGCAAGCCCGCCGGTTACAACCTGTTGCCAAGCGCCACGGTCGACCTGAATGTCGGCAACCAGGGTACCTGGAAGCT
>JADFXL010000092.1 GCA_015233585.1 Alphaproteobacteria bacterium
CTGGCCGACCCGCCAGGATCTGCCCGGCCTCCACTTTCTGTCTCTCCGTCAGGCTGTCGACCTCAGTCAACCACGTCTGAAATGCCATTCGCTTCATCGTGAAATCCTCCAGCGTTTCCGCCATTATACATCACATCAATACGATTTGCGAATAGAGCCTTCCACGAACAGGGCGGGGATGATTTCGCGTGCCTTGGCCCGCGCCTCGTCCCGTAGCCGCCGGATGCTGGCCGCGTGGTTGAGGATGTCCACGATGCGGCGTTGCTCGGGCAGGGGGGGGACAGGAAAACACATTTGCTTCAATGTGCCTTTTGAGATTTCCTTGAAGGTTGTGCCACCCGCAAGTTGGAGCATGTTATTTCGCTGAATCGGGAGCCAATGCGCGAGATATTCTGGCAATACGTTTGGCCCACAAATGAAATTGGCGAAACCTTGATTGGTTGCCATCGGCACATCCGCAATCGCCGTAAAACCAATAGTCGCTCGGCTGGTCAGCAGAACGGTTCCCTTTGGCAATAACTTCGCGCTGCTCTTCTCAAGTCCCTCATTGGTTATGGTTTCTTTTGTCTGGTGAAGGAACATTCCATTTTTCATTCCAGTCACATCCGTGGGCGTTGCCCAAGGAATGTCCCCGCCAAAATAGGCTGGTTCGATACGAGAGGGGGTTCCTCCTCCAACAATTTGGCACTCGTCGCCAAGGGCTGCCCATCGCACGGCGGGCACAATCGGGCCGGCCACCCCCATTTCACCCCGCATGAAAGAGGGGTTGATTTCACGAGTCATGGCTGCCATCTTTATCAGTACCGGGGGATGAAACTCGGCTCCATGCCGTGTGTTCGGTGGTTCGTCCGCTGATACCTATATCCCCCGGCTTCTCCCTCAAAGCCTCAGCCGTCAGCGGTTTGGCCTGGGTGTACCCTTCGCCGTACCCCTTGGCGCGCACATCATCGATGTCCATGACGAGGCGGGTCTTCGGCCAGATGAGCGACAGGAAGCGGTCTTCGCACCGCTCGTAGAAGCGTTGCAGCGCCCACAGAAAATAATCCACAGCTTGCAAGCCGCCGTGCTGCTGGGGCTGCGCGGCCTGAACGGCAATGGTGCCGGTCCCCATTACGGCCCATTTGCGGAAGAAATTGACCCGCGCCTTGTCCAAGGCGGCAGAAAGGGCGTGCGTGCGGTCTTTGTTGCCCCGGCTGGCGAAAACCACCTCGTGATGGTCGGCCTTGTGAAGGCGGTCGCGGAACAGCCGCGATACCAGGGCATCATAGACCTCGTTCTCGTTGTACCGATAGGTGGGGTCTGTCTCGTTGCGAAGGCGCACGGCGGTGGCGAGCGCCGTCTTGTCCCGGATGACGGCGTAAAACTTCACCTCGTGGCGCATCAACAGCTTGAACACGTCGCGCCGGACCTCGGGAATGTCGTCCTTGGCGTGGAAGACCAGGGCAGTTTTCTTGCGCTCGGGCGTCATGGACGGCACACGGTTGATGGTCGGATCGGCCAGCATTTCGGCCCGCAGGGTTTCCATTTCCGCCGTCAAGGCCACCGGATCGGCGACTTCCAGGCAGCCCATCATAAAGAAGCGCGAACAGCCCTCTTGTCCGATCATTACCTTGCCGCGCTTGCCGAACAGCACGGAGTCACCGGCTTCGTCCACGAAGTAGTGCCGTTGCGCCGGGAGGGGTTCGCCTTTCTTCTTGCGGCTCACGTTGCCCGCTCCCGCAACTTATCGGCCAGGACGTCCACCTCGGTCATGATTTCGCTCTCGATGGCGCGAAGCTCGTCAAGAAGTTCCAGCGGATTGCGATGCTCCACCTGGGTTTGGGATTGCGGACGGTACCGGCCCGCCGAGAGATTGAGGTCATTGGCCCGGATGGCGTCGGCTCCCGCGAACCACCATTTTTCCGGCCATTCGGCTCCCGCGTCACGCGCCTGCCACTGGCCCCAAAGCTCGGCCCGGCGCCGGTAGGCATTGGCCAACAGGGGCAGGTCGTCGGCTTCCACGGGGGTATCGTGGTTGGCGTCCAGCTTGTAGCCGTCGGCGTCGGCGTGGAGGAACAGCACCTTGTCCGTGCTGCCGCCCTTACGGAACAGCAGGACGGAGGTTTTCACGCCCGAATAGGGCTGAAACACGCCGCCGGGCAGGCTCATAACCGCTTTCACGGTGTTGTTCTCCACCAACTGGCGGCGAAGCTCCTTGTGCGCCCCGGTTGAGTCGAACAGCACGCCCTCGGGCACGACGACGCCGCACCGCCCGCCGTCCTTCAAGCTGTTCAGCATGTATTTCAGGAACAGGATTTCCGTGGCCGTGCTGGTGCCGACACGGACATCATCCACGATGCGGTCCTTGTCCAGCCTGCCCGAGAACGGGGGATTGGCGAGAACAACATCATAGCCGTCCAGGGGCAGATTCAACGCCGCCCGCTCGCCCCGCTCCATGGTAGTGGTCAGCGCGTTGCGTTTCAGGATGGGGACATTGGCAAGGCCGCGCAGAGTCAGATTCATGGTGGCAAGACGCACCATCTTCGGGTCAACGTCGTTGCCGTAAAAAGTGGCGTTGGCCAGCTTGTTGGACATCGCCGACGAAAGTTTGTCGCCCCAGCCGCTCCGCACCGTCTTTCCGTCAAGCTCGTCCTCGTGAATGCCGCTGTGCGACGAATTCGCCAGCCGAATATGATTGTAGGCCGCAACCAGGAAGCCCGCCGTTCCCGCCGCCGGGTCTGAGATGGTTTCCCCCACCTTGGGGTCAACCATTTCCACGATGGCCCGGATGACATGGCGCGGCGTGCGAAACTGGCCCAACTCGCCCGCCTGCCGTATCTGTTTCAGCACATGCTCGAACAGGTCGCCCTTGGTGTCGGCGTCGGCCTCGTCCAGACGCAATTTGTCAATCAGGCCGACAACCTGGGTCAGCACGGTCGGCTCGTCGATGCCGAGACGAGCGCCGGTCATAAAGTTCGTGGCCGACTGCTCGGCCACCGCGGCGTAGAATGGAAACACCTCGTCGCGTATCCAGCGCACCAGCGGCTCGCCCGCCATGACGCGCCACTTCGACCAACGCAGCCGTTCGGCAGGAACGGACTTCGCCCCGTCGGTCGGCGCATTGAGGGGATTCTTCAACGCCCATTCGCCCGCGAACATGCCGGCGTAGTCGCGCTTGGCCTGCCGGGCGAGTTGGTTATCCGAATCCAGCCCTTCCACGAGGTAGAAAAAGAACAGGAAAGACAGTTGCTCGGCATTGGTCAGCGGATCGGGAAAGCCGCCGCCGTAAAGGTAGTCTCGAATCTGGTCGATACCGCGCCGGAGTTCGGGGGTCAGAGACATAGAGGGTCAATTCCTTGGGTCGTCATCGTGCCAAAGGCACGCCTGCGGCGTGATGCGCCGTGGGCCGGTCGCCAGCATGGTCGCTCGCGGAAGGCTCACTAAACACGGCGGCGTTGAGGCTGGCAAGTAGGGGCTTCAATCCCTCGTCGCCGCCGAACAGGGCGCGGGCGCGTCCAATGCCCCCATTCAGGGAGAATGGGGGTTGCACGAACAGAGACGCATCCCAGCTTTCCATCGCTCCGGCATTGGCCTTGATCTGGCTTTCCATCATCCGCACCCAACGAAGCTGGTCGGCATTGAACGACTGCCCGGCCAGCCAGCCCTCAAACTGAAGCGCCAGCATGGTCGCGTTTGCCTCTTGCTGGTCGGTGCGGACGAAGTTGCCGTCCTCGTCCAGAGTTACCCATTCGCGGGTCGTCGGGTCAATGTGGTCATGAACGTCCAGCACCAGCAACCGGCGCGGCTGGGCATCCGGGTCACGGGGCTTGGCCTGGATGACGAAGCCGCCTTCCGGGGCGGTCTCGTCGTCGCCGTGAAAATCAGTGACGCCGACAAAATCGAACATGGTGAAGCTGGGCTTCTTGATATGCGAAGCCTGCCGGGTGCCGCGCCCGCGCATCTGCTGGTACAGCACCGCCGATCTGGTAAATCTCGCCATGACCAGATTGACGGTTTCCGGCGCATCAAAGCCGGTGTCCAGCATGTTGACGCTAACCAGGATTTTCGGGAATGCCTCGTCCTTGAACCGTTTGATTTTGGTGAAGCTATCCACGGTATCGTCGGCCCCCAGGCCCGATACCACAAAGTCGGCATAGCGAATCTCGGGCGACGGCTTCTTGTCGGCAAATTCCTGGTCAAACATCTGGGCCAGGGTTTCGGCGTGGCGCCTGGTGACGGCGAAGACGATGGTCTTGCCCCACAGGGGTGCCCGTTTCACCCCGTCCCTGCCGGTAAAGCCGTCCTCCAACACCTGCCGGAACTCGCGGACGATGGCGCGGTTGCGCTCGGGAATAGTAAAGCGCCGTTCCAAGGCCGACGCATCGACGGTGATGGTGTCCTGATCACCGAACAGAGCCTCAAACTCGGCGCGGGTCTGGTCGTCCATAGCCGACCAGTCCAGTTCGTCACGGCGAACCGGAAACCCGCCTTCCGCCGCCGTCTTGACCGTAAGCGCCTTGTAGATGTGATAGGGAACAAGATGACCCTCGGCGATGGCCTGCTTCAGGGAATAGCTGAACGTCGGCTCCGCCACCTCGAAGAACCGCAGGGTATCGCGGACAAACCGGCCATCCTCGGGGTCGGAAAGAGTGTCGGCCTCACGCAACACGCAGGGGGTGGCGGTAAGGCCGACCTGAACCCCGTCAAAATGCTTCAGGGTTCCCGACCATTGTCCGTAAATGCTCCGGTGACATTCATCCACGACGATGAGCTGGAAATAGGAGGCCGGGAGATTGGCGTATTCGCCGATATAGGTTTGCAGGGTGGAAATCGTGATGCGCTTCTCGTCCTGAAAGCGCCGTCCGCCGCGCAACACATAGGCGGGGTAATCGGGCAGATGTTCCGCGAAAGCGTCCTCGGCCTGCTTTGCCAGGGTGATTCTATCCACCAAAAACAGAACCCGGCTTATGGCGTTGGCCTGGAACAATCGCTTGATGAAGGCCACCGCCAAGCGGGTCTTGCCGCAACCGGTCGCCATGCTGACCAGCATCTTGCGCCGCCCCTGGTTCATTTCCCGGCTGAGGGTGTCGATACACGCCCGCTGGTAATCCCGGCCCGCGATTTTGGTATCAATCGGCACCAAGAGCGGGTCAGTGCGTAAATCGCGCAAGGCCGCTGCCCGTTCCAGGTCGTCTTGCGAAAAGAAGGTCTTCACCGGGCGGGGGTGGGCTTCCTTCTCGTATTCCCAAAACCAGATTTCCTCACCGTTGGCGAGGAAGATGAACGGCACGCCAAGCTGACGGGCATAGGCGAGGGCCTGCCCCTCGGCCTCAACAGGATTGATGGAGGCGCGTTTGGCCTCAATCACGGCGAGGGAGTGGCCATGCCGGTTTGCCAGCACATAATCAGCTTTGGTTTTGTCTGGAAGCACATACTCGTATCGGACGCTTTTGCCGTCGATCAGATTCCATCCGACATCGTGTAATTGTGCGTCGATCTTGACGCGTGAGAACGATTCATTTGTCGGCACAGGACCACTCACCACGTTTCTTTGCATTCTACCCTTGATACCAGCAACGAACAATCACCGAGAGACAGTCAGAACGCAATGACGGATCATCATACCCCTGTCCAAATAAGGGGTTTGTTTCAAAAAACTATTTTGATAGAATCATGACCCATGGTTTCGATGGGGCGAGATGTTAATCTCTCGATACCCAACAAGGGGTCGTTTTTGTGAGGGTGCCGTAAGGGTATAATATCTCGCCAGAGAAGCGTCCAGGTTGGATAATGGCCCCTCGCATTAAGGCACGCATCAAGCCAGAACTGTTGGTATGGGCGCGAGACAGCGCCCGATTTGCCGTGTCTGAAGCTGCGACAAAGCTGAAAATTGATGAAGAGAAGCTGGCAAGCTGGGAAAACGGCAGTGATGCGCCGTCGATCCCACAACTTCGGAACATGGCTTCTCTCTATAAGAGACCGTTGGCGGTCTTCTACCTTCAGGAGGTTCCAACGAATTTTCAGGTCATTCGTGATCTTCGTCGGTTGCCTGGAAGCGGATTTCGGCGTTTGCCGCCGACGCTTCTATTGGAACTGCGGCGGGCGAATCAGCGGCGGGAACTGGCCTTGGAGTTGCTGGACGATCTTGGCGACAAGCCGTCGTCTTTCAGTCTCATGGCGAGTCAGGATGAAAATCCGGAAGTCGTTGGTTCGCGCATTCGTGCTGCCCTCGGCGTTACCGATCAGGAACAAAGCCGCTGGCGAGATGGGGAGGGACGGGTTTCCTTCAACGCTTGGCGGGGGAAGATAGAGGATGTCGGCGTGCTGGTGTTCCAGGCAACGGGCTTCGCTGCCGAAGAAGCATCGGGATTTGCTATAGCTCACGAACTGTTGCCGTTGATTGTTGTAAACCAGAAAGACTCGTACACTAGACGCAGTTTCAGTCTGCTGCACGAATTTGCGCATTTGATGCTGCGCGTCAGCGGGGTATCCAACCTTCTTGATGCGGATGATTCTCGGCCACCCGAAGATCAAGCCGTTGAAGTTTTCTGCAATCATGTGGCGGCGGCAACGTTGATGCCAATGGATTGGCTTTTATCGGATGAACGCGTTGCCAAGCACGGCTCCCGTGCGGTGTGGACAGATAGTGACATTGCTGACTTGGCGCGTGGTTTCGGCGTCAGCCGGGAGGCCGTTTTGCGTCGTTTGCTCATCTTTGAACGGACGACCGAAGCCTTCTACCGTCAAAAACGCGAGCAATATCAGGCTGAATTCATCGCGCAACGTCAAAAGAAAAATGAGAACGCGCCAGAGGATGGAATCCCGCGCAATATGTCACGGGAGACGATTAGTAATCTCGGTCGTCCACTGATACGAATGATTCTCGGCAATTATTACCAGGATCGTCTTACCCTAAGTGACGTTGCGGGCTATCTCGGGATCAAGACGAAGCATATTCCAAAAGTTGAACAGGCGGTTGGATTTCGATGATTTTGCCGGCTCCATTGCCCCTGTACAGCATTGACAGCAGTGCCTTGATTCATGGCTGGCGTCGCGCTTACCGCCCCAAAAATTTCGGATTCGTATGGGACCATTTAAACCTATTAATTCAAGAAGGCCGCTTGAAAGCGTCCATTGAGATTCTGAATGAACTCAAAAAAAAGGATGACGAGCTGTTCAAGTGGTGCAAGGAACGACGCGAATTTCTTTTCGTCGAGATTGACGATGCCTGTCAGTCCGAGGTGATCCGCATCATGGCGGCCTATCCCCGTTTGGTGGATACCGTGAAAGGACGTTCCGGCGGTGATCCTTTTGTGATCGCCCTGGCCGCGACGACGCAGCCTTTCATGACGGTGGTTACAGAGGAAAGTCCAGGCAAACAACGAATTCCCGATGTGTGCAACAATGAAGGCATTCCCTGCAAACGTCTTGCCGATATGATCGAACAGGAAGATTGGCAGTTTGCTTGAGGCGTCCTATGGTTCTTCCGACATTCGGGAGACGTATGCACAAACGGACAGCCGCCTGTTTCAGGGTCATGCCGTGAGTCTCGAAATCGTCCACCCGCTCACGTTATAGCTGCGGCCAATTTCCGCTATCCCCGTCCGGGCACATTCTGTTGATGATGGTTCAAGTCGCACGAAATAAGCCATTGGATTGGAGGCACTGCTCCAGTTCCTTGGCGGCTTTGATGGTGTTCTCGTCATTGGCCAAATCCTCCACCACCAGGTGCATGACCTTGGCCATCGTATCCCACGCACGGGCGAAAGCCGATTCCTGCCCGACAATGAAGTAGTTGCGTTCCGTCAGATCGATCATCAAATAGGCGATAGCCAGGTATTGAGCGCCAATTACACGGTTTGAAATTAGTGTCATCGCCTCTTTGGCAATCCGCATCGTTCTGTTGATAATCTTGTTGGCGCGGCTTTGGGGAATTATATTAATGGTCTCCTTCATTGCCTTCAGCAACAAGGCGGCCACGGGATCAAACATATCTGTTTCATTGCGGAGATTTTCCCGCAAGATGGTGACGATGACTTGCATCATTGCCGGGATCAGGAGTCTTTCGACATACTGCTTGTCCGTGATATAGGGCATCTTCGATCCGTACTTTGTTCCCAGGCGGTATTACACCATGCTGCGTGTTGGGCAAAGGGCCTGACGCAAGCCAAGGATGAAGTCCGGCTTCCCGGCCGCCAATTCTTGTGATAGGAACATCCGCAAGGTTTGGTATGCTACTGGCGAGTGTGGCATGATGAAACGAAGGTGATCCATGCGTTGTCCCTTCTGCGGCCATGAAGGTTCCCAGGTGAAGGACTCGCGCCCGACCGAGGACAATTCGGCAGTTCGTCGACGCCGGTATTGTCAGTCGTGCGGGTCGCGCTTTACCTCCTTCGAGCGGGTACAGCTTCGTGAAATGACCGTCGTCAAGAAGAACGGCCAGCGCACGCCCTTCGATCGCGAGAAGGTACGGCGTTCAATTATTCTCGCCGTCCGCAAGCGTCCGGTCGAGGAGGATCGCATCGAACGGATCGTCAACGGTATCCAGCGCCGCCTTGAAAGTTCGGGGGAGAACGAAGTTTCCTCACAGGTCATCGGCGAGATGGTCATGGAAGCTCTGCAGGGCGTCGATTCGGTTGCCTACGTTCGGTTTGCGTCGGGTTACAGAAATTTTCGGGAGGCGAAGGATTTCGAGTCCTTCGTGGGAACCCTGGCCGGCACATCGAAAGGAACCGGCAATGCCCACCTTGTCGTCCGGGGGTAGGGGGAAGCCGATTCGACATCGACGATGACGACGGCAGTATCCTGGATGAGGGCGACACGGGGCGAGTTTTGACATGGAGTTTGGGAGTGGGACACCCCGGCCTACCAAGTAGCGTTCCAGAACTTTCCAGATCCTGTCGTCCTGGGGCAAAGGGAGGGGGGATCCGGTTTGGCCGCACCGCAGGTAACGAATTCGCCCCGGAAGTGGGCAATATGGGCCGATTTTGACGCCAATTTTGGCAGTGGTACACCTCGCCTACCAGTAGCGTTCCAGATCTTTCCGGCACCCAAACCTTCCGGCAACCCATTGAAAGTATATAGTTAACGTGGTCAGGAAGGCATCTACCCGGTGCAAATTTGCGGCGTTGGACGGCCTGTCGGAGAGCCTCAGAGAGGTGTAGCTGAACCGCCTGCCGATTTTGGCAGTAGATTCCTCCGGCACCCAGTATCCGGTCCGAACTTCGAGGAAAATGACGACCGCTAACCCTTTGATATCAGGTGGTTAAATTAACTGAACTGACTTGGCGGCAGTTCAGTTCATTTGGAGAAAAACGGGCAGAGAGAGAAAAAGTGGCCATCTTTGGGTAGGTGTCGGTTCAGTTATTTAGACGAAAATGGCGCGGAACTGCGCCATTTTTTGGCCTGATTATGATGGGGAGACAGTCTGGTCAGAAATTACTGGCGGAGGGGAGGGGACCACTCAAAGACAAATTCTCCACTCTACAGCTATTACGATTTTGGGCATTTGGAGAATATTTCCGGTTATTTCCTTCCGGAGTACCGGAGGGTGCTCGCGGTATTTTGTTAACGTTATCAATAAGTTGACCTTTTTCCAATTCAAACTGTGGAGAAGTTCCTTTCCTGCGCGGCAGTGGTAGGCGGACGGGATTCAAACTCATCGTTGACATTTATTACGTGCATTTTAATATTCGTCTTCGTGAGGCTGAAAAACAGAGAATGGCATCCGTTCAGGATGCACATCGGTAAGAGTTCCATCTTATCAAATGTAGGTGGATTTGATGCTGAATTTTCCATCTCGTGACACCCGAGTCAGTGTTTAGTGTCGGTACCGAACACGTCGGCAAGAGTGCTGGCATCTACAAAGCGCTCACTCCAGTCGTCCAATTGATCACTACTGGCTGTCCGAACTCGTTCCTCAACTTCAGTGGGCAACGCACCAAAACGTCGCCGAAGTTGGCGGAGCACTATATCGGACTTACCCTTGGCTTCGCCCTCGGCCTTCCACTGCTGCTGCCATTCTGGGATTTTTGTTGCTAACATGGCTCTCATCTCCAACATACCTTCGGGAAAGGCTCTATTCGCAAATCGTATTGATGTGATGTATAATGGCGGAAACGCTGGAGGATTTCACGATGAAGCGAATGGCATTTCAGACGTGGTTGACTGA
>JADFXL010000093.1:0-7694 GCA_015233585.1 Alphaproteobacteria bacterium
CTCTGTTCCCCCGCGTTCGCCACGCTTTCCTGATCGGCGAGGCCGCGCCGGAGTTTGCCCGCACCCTCGACGGCAAAGTCGCCTATACCCAGGCGGGCCATCTTGCCGCCGCCGTCGCCCAGGCCGCCGCCATGGCCGGACGCGAGCACATCAACGGCGCGGTGGTTCTGCTGTCGCCCGCCTGTGCCTCCTGGGACCAGTTCGCCAATTTTGAGGCCCGGGGGGAAGCCTTCCGTCAGGCTGCCGCTGCCCTTGCAAAGGCTACTGCCCCATGAATATGAAGAATTATTCCTTCGCGCGTACCGATACCAGCGCCGTTGGCCGGTGGTGGTGGACGGTGGATCACTGGACGCTGGGGGCGCTGGCGTTCCTGATTGCCATTGGTGTGCTGCTGACCCTTTCCGCCAGTCCCGCCGTGGCGCAGCGCATCGGCGCGCAGAGTTTTCATTTCGTCTATCGCCAGTTCGTGTTCGTGCCGCTGGCCGTGCTGATTATTGTCGGTATTTCGTTGCAAAGTCCCAAGACGGTTCGCCGTATCGGCGCGGTCGGGTTTCTGATCGGCGTGGTGCTGATGATGGCAACCCTGGTGGTGGGCGTGGAAGTCAAGGGTGCTACCCGCTGGATCAATGTCCCCGGCTTATCGCTGCAACCATCGGAATTCATCAAGCCGACCTTTGCCGTGGTGACGGCGTGGATGTTCTCGGAGGCTCGCGCCAAGGATCACTTTCCCGGTGATTTGATCGCCGTAGGTCTGTTTGGAATGGTCATCGGCCTGTTGCTGCTGCAACCCGATGTCGGAATGTCGCTGGTGGTTTCGGCGGTGTGGTGTACGCAGTTTTTCCTGGCGGGTCTGTCGTTGTTCTGGGTGTTGCTGCTGGTGGTCATCGGCCTTGGTTCTCTGGTCGGTGCCTATTTTATCTTTCCTCATGTGGCGAGCCGCGTCGACCGTTTCCTCGATCCCAGCACCGGCGATACCTATCAAATCGCCAAAGCGATGCAGGCTTTCAGCCATGGCGGCCTTCTGGGGACCGGCCCTGGCGAGGGGCGGGTGAAAGAAGTGCTGCCCGATGCCCACACCGATTTCATTTTTGCCGTGGCGGGCGAGGAATTTGGCCTGATTCTATGTCTGTTTATTGTCGGATTGTTTGCATTCATAGTATTGCGCGGATTTGTTCGCGTAATGGGTGATGAAAACCTGTTCATCCTTCTGGCTGTCGGGGGCCTTAGCGTGCAATTTGGCCTCCAGGCACTAATCAATATGGCGTCGTCCTTGCGTCTCATGCCCACTAAGGGTATGACTCTGCCGTTTATTTCCTATGGGGGGTCGTCGATGCTGGCGAGGGCGGTGGGGATGGGCATGTTGCTGGCGCTGACCCGAAGGCGAACCGGAACCGGGGAGCTGGGATGACGTGATGACGATAGATGCAGGGACGATAAACTTGGGGACGATGCGTTCAGAAACCATAAGCTCGGGGGCCATAAGCCCGGGAACCACAGGTTCGGAACAACCCTTGGTTCTGCTTGCTGCCGGGGGTACCGGCGGCCACATCTTCCCAGCCGAAGCCTTGGCGGAGGAGCTGATGCGGCGCGGCTATTCGCTGGCTCTGGTCACGGACCGGCGCGGCATGGGCTATGGCGGCGCACTGGGCCGCGTCACCGTCTATCCGATCCGGGCGGGCGGTCTGGCCGGGCGGGGCATGGCCGGTGTGGTGCGCAGCGGGATGAAGCTGGCCTGGGGCACGGTGGAAGCCTTTCGGCTCCTGCGCCGGTTGCGGCCTGCCGTCGTAGTCGGATTCGGCGGCTATGCCTCGGTTCCCACCATGGTTGCCGCCGTTGTCACCCGCACCCCCACGGTAATTCACGAACAGAACGCCGTCCTCGGGCGCACCAACCGCATTCTGGCGAGCCGCGTCAGCCGGATCGCCACCTCGTTTCCCAGGGTCGAGCATCTCCCCGTCAAAGCCGCCCCGGCCAAAGCCACCATTTCCTGCACCGGAATGCCAATCCGTCCCGGCGGGCTGGCCATGAGCGCGGCGCCCTACGAGAAGATTCGCGAGGGCGGCCCGATTCATCTGCTGGTGCTGGGCGGCAGCCAGGGCGCCCGCGTGTTGAGCGAGGTCGTCCCGGCGGCGTTGTGCCGGTTGCCGGAGACTCTGCGCGGACGGCTCCACGTCAGCCAGCAATGCCGCCCCGAGGATCTGGATGCCGTGACCCAGGGCTATCGGAACACCGGCATTACCACCGATCTGCAAAGCTTTTTCCACGACGTGCCCGAGCGTCTGGCGAAGTCGCATCTGGTGATCGCCCGCGCGGGCGCCTCCACCGTCGCCGAATTGACCGCCGTGGGCCGGCCGGCCATCCTGGTGCCATATCCTCACGCCACGGATGACCATCAAACCGCCAACGCCCATGCTATCGCCGAAACTGGCGCCGCCTGGACGATGCCTCAGGAAGGTTTCACGCCCGAGACGTTGAGCGCCCGCCTGCAATCCCTGCTGGAGATGCCGACCATGCTGAACAAGGCGGCCGACTGCGCCCTCAAGGCCGGGCGTCCCGACGCCACACTCTGCCTTGCCGACATGGTGCTGTCGCTGTGCCAGGCTGCGCGGGAGGTTGCCTGATGCGTACGCTGCCCCTGGATATCGGCACCCTGCATTTCATTGGTATTGGCGGTATCGGCATGAGCGGTATTGCCGAGATCCTGCACAATCTGGGCTATTCGGTCCAGGGCACCGATGCCGGCGACAACGCCAACGTCAAGCGGCTGCGCGGGCTTGGCATTCCCATCACCATTGGCCACAAGGCCGAACACCTGGGCGCCGCCAAGGTGGTGGTGATGTCCTCTGCCATCAGGGCCGAGACTCCCGAACTCGCCGCTGCGCGCGCGCGCCTGCTGCCGGGGGTGCGCCGGGCCGCGATGCTGGGCGAACTGATGCGTCTGAAATGGTCCATTGCCGTCGCAGGTACCCACGGCAAGACCACCACCACGTCGATGGTATCGGCGCTCATGGATAGCGCCGGGCTGGATGCCACCGTGATTAACGGTGGCATCATCAATGCCTATGGTACCAACGCGCGCCTGGGGACTGGCGACTGGATGGTGGTGGAGGCCGACGAATCCGATGGCACTTTCACCAAATTGCCAGCCACCATCGCCGTAGTCACCAACATCGACCCTGAGCACCTGGATTTCTACGGCACTTTCGACAAGGTGCGCGAGGCGTTCCATACCTTCGTTCAGAACATACCGTTTTATGGCTTTGCGGTGCTGTGTATCGACCATCCCGAAGTGCAGGCGCTTATCGCGCGCCTGTCGGATCGTCGCATCGTTACCTATGGCCTCAACCCTCAGGCCGATGTGCGGGGCCTGAATATCGTTCTGGATGCCGGCGGGGCTTCGTTTGATGTCGTTCTCACCGACCGCGTCAGCGGCGAGAGCCGCACCATTCCGGGGCTGCACCTGCCCATGTTTGGTCTGCACAATGTGCAAAATGCGCTGGCGACCATTGCCGTCGGGGTGGAAATGGGCTTGTCCGATGCGGTCATCGCCGGGGGGCTGGCCGCGTTCCAGGGGGTCAAACGGCGCTTCACCCGCACCGGCGTGGTGGATGGCGTGACCATCATCGACGACTATGGCCACCATCCGGTAGAGATCGCGGCGGTGCTCAAGGCCGCCCGCAGCGCCTGCTCCGGCAACGTGGTCGCGGTGGTGCAACCCCATCGCTATAGCCGCCTCCATGATCTGTTCGAGGAATTCTGCACCTGTTTCAATGACGCCGACGCGGTCATCGTCGCCGATGTCTACGCCGCCGGTGAGACGCCCCTGGACGGCGTCAACCGCGATGCCCTGGTAAGTGGCCTGCTGGCCCACGGCCATCGTCATGCCGTCGGCCTGAACGGCGACGACGCCTTGCCCGCCCTGGTCCGGGAGATGACCAGACCCGGCGATTTCGTGGTGTGCCTGGGCGCGGGCAATATAACCGCCTGGGCCAACGCTCTGCCTGGCGAATTGCAAAAGCTGGAAGTTGGCAGGTCATGACCATGGCGGTGCTTCCGACCCGACCTGGGAACCTCCCCGACCGGAAGCCGCCGGAGTGGTTCGGTCGTCTGCCGCCGGTGCGGGGAAGCCTGTCGGCCCATGCGCCGCTGGCGGGGACGACGTGGTTCGGTGTCGGTGGTCCCGCCGAGGTGATGTTCCGCCCCGCCGATGCGGACGATCTGGCCGCGTTCCTGGTCGCCAGACCTCCCGGGGTGCCGGTGACGGTGATCGGGGTTGGGTCCAATCTCCTGATCCGGGATGGCGGCGTGCCCGGTGTGGTGATCCGCCTTGGGCGCGGTTTCGCGGATATCGCGTTGAAAGGCGCGTTCGCAGGCATCGCGGAGAAGGGCGAGCGCCTGCTGGTCTGCGGCGCGGCGGCGCTGGGCGGGAACATCGCCCTGACCGCCCGCAACGCCGGACTGACGGGGCTGGAGTTCCTGTCCGGCATTCCCGGCACCCTGGGCGGCGCTCTGCGTATGAACGCCGGCGCCTATGGCCGGGAGATCAAGGATGTTCTGGTTGCGGCTGAAGCTCTGGACCCGGAGGGGGGGCGGCATATCCTGACCCCGGCCGACATGGGATTCGGCTATCGCCGGTGCGGCATTCCGTCCGACTGGTCTTTCATCGGCGCGACCCTGGCCGCCTCGCACGGCGAGACCCCCGCCATTGACGCCCGCATGTTCGAAATTCGCGCCGCCCGCGAGGCCAGCCAGCCAGTGCGGAGCCGGACCGGAGGGTCCACCTTCGCCAATCCCCCCGGACACCGCGCATGGGAGCTGATCGACCGCGCCGGCTGCCGGGGCCTGACCCGGGGCGGGGCCATGATTTCCGACAAGCACTGCAATTTCCTGATCAACACCGGCACCGCCACTGCCGCCGACCTGGAAGACCTGGGCGAAGAGGTGCGGGCGCGGGTGCTGGATAACTCCGGGGTGGCGCTGGAATGGGAAATCCGCCGCATCGGCGTGCGTGGATGCCAGGGTAATGGAGGAACGCCATGACCCGCCGCGTCACTGTGCTGATGGGCGGCTGGTCGGCGGAGCGCGAGGTCTCCCTGGTCAGCGGTGCGGCGGTCACTCATGCTCTGGCCACGGCCGGGTACGAGGTGACGGCGCTGGATGTTCAGCACGATGTTGCCGCCGTGCTGGCCCGCCTGACCCCGCGCCCCGATGTGGTGTTCAACGCTCTGCATGGCCGTTTTGGCGAGGACGGCTGTATTCAGGGAATGCTCAATCTGCTGGGGGTTGCCTATACCCATTCGGGCTTGCTGGCATCGGCGCTGGCCATGGACAAGCCCATGGCCAAGCGGCTGTTTGCCGCCGCCGGCATTTCGGTGGCCGAAGCCCGGGTGGTGGGGCGGGAAGAAGCCCTGGCCGGCGATCCCATGCCGCGCCCCTATGTCGTCAAACCCATCAACGAAGGGTCCAGCGTTGGGGTGCGCATCGTGCGCGCCGCCGATGCCGCGTCACCGTTCGCGGCCGGGGAATGGCCTTATGGGCCGCAGGTGATGATCGAGCGTTACATACCGGGGCGCGAGTTCACGGTTGCCGTCATGGGCGATCGTCCCCTGGCCGTAACCGAAATCACCACCGACCATGGGTTCTATGACTACGATGCCAAGTACGCGGCGGGAGGGTCACGCCATGTCCTTCCGGCCGCCGTGGACCCGGCGCTTTATGACGAGGCCATGCGTCTGGCGGTTCTGGCGCACCGCTGCCTGGGCTGTCGCGGCGTGTCCCGCACCGACCTGAGATACGATGGCCGGAACCTGTACGTTCTGGAACTCAACACCCAGCCGGGCCTGACGCCGACCTCGCTGGTGCCGGAGCAGGCGGCCTATGTCGGACTCTCGTTTTCGGATCTGGCGGTCTGGATGGTGGAGAATGCCGTATGCGACGCGTGATCGAAGACGCCGTCAATGTGCGGCCGTCAACGTCTGCCAAGGGCGGTGGCGCCAAAGGACTGGGCGCCAGAGGTGAGAGCCGGAACAAGGACGCAGCACGCACGCCCCCCCCCCGCACCCGCGTTGTTACGGCGTGGCAACGGCGGGTGATGCGCGCCAGTTATTCGCTCCTTGCCCTGGGCCTAGTGGTCGGGGGCGCGTCTTTGCTGTGGCATGGCGGCACTGTGCAACGGGCCGGGGACCAGATCCATGCGTGGTACATCCGTACCACCGCCGAAGCCGGGTTCCGTCTGGCCGATGTCCGGGTGCTGGGGCGGGCTCATACCCGTCCCGAACAGATTCTGTCGAAGCTGCCCATCCAGCGCGGGGATCCGTTGCTGGCGCTGGATGTCGCCCAGACGAAAAAGATGCTGGAGACCTTGCCGTGGGTCCGTTCGGCCTCCGTCGAGCGGCGTCTGCCCGACATGTTGCGTCTGAGCCTCGACGAGCGGCAGGCTGTGGCGTTGTGGCAACGCGAGGGCCACTTCGTGCTGCTGGACGCCCAGGGGACCGAGATCAACGACGATGTCGGGCCTTATCGCGACCTCCCCATTCTGGTGGGAGAAGACGCGCCCCGGCATGTTTCCGAATTCTGGGCCTTGCTCAAGTACGAGCCGGAAATCGGCGCCCGGGTCAAGGCGGCGGTGCTGGTATCGGGGCGGCGGTGGAACTTGCAGCTCGACCATGTGAGCGTTGGCGTCGAGATCCGGCTGCCCGAGGAAAACCCGGCCGCAGCCCTGAAACGTCTGGTCGCTCTGGACCATGAGCACGGTCTGTTGAAGCGGAAGCTGGTCATGATCGACCTGCGCCTGCCCGACCGTCTGGTGGTTCAGGTGCAGGGGGATAACGAACCGAACGGAAAGACGAAAATCTTGCCCTCTCTGGTATCCGCACCCGGTCGGGATGCATAGGAAAGGTTGGGGGAAAAAGCGTGGCGTCCATGTCAAAGGCTAAGAAGTTGCGAACCGGCCTGATTGCTGCGGTGGACATCGGAACCACCAAGGTCTGCTGCTTCATTGCCAGGGCCGAGGAAAGCCACACCCTGCGCGTCGTCGGCATCGGTCATCAGCGTTCGATGGGGATGCGTCATGGGGCGCTGGTGGACATGGACGAGGCGGAGGCCTCCATCCGCGCCGCCGTCGAGAGCGCCGAACAGATGGCCGGCGAACGGATCGAACAAGTCGTCATCAACGTTTCCGGTGGCCGCCCCAAATCCTCCACCATCGAAGTCGAGGTTGCCGTTGACGGTCACCAGATCGACAGCGCCGATGTGCGCCGCGTGCTGGAACACGCGCGGCGCTATCAGAGCAGCGGCGAACGCGACCTGTTACATTGTATTCCCATCGGTTACACCATCGACGGCTCCAACGGCATCCGCGACCCGCGCGGCATGTTTGGCGAGCGGCTTGGCGTGAAGATCCATGTCGTCAACGCCCATGCCGGCGCCGTCCGCAATCAGCGCCTGGTGGTGGAACGCTGCCATCTGGAAGTCGAAGCCGCCGTCGTTTCGCCGTACGCCTCCGGCCTTGCCTGTCTGGTGGACGACGAAAAGGATCTTGGGGTGACCTGTATCGACATGGGCGGCGGCACTACCAGCCTTGCCGTGTTCGAGCAGGGCCAGATTGTCCACGTCGCCAGTATGCCCATCGGCGGCCAGCACGTCACCGGGGACATCGCCAAGGGCTTGTCGACGCCGGTCGCCAATGCCGAGCG
>JADFXL010000093.1:7855-9976 GCA_015233585.1 Alphaproteobacteria bacterium
GAACTGGTTCGCAGCCATCTGGAGGCGAATGGTTTCGACAAGACCTCTGGTCGTCTGGTTGTGTTGACCGGGGGAGGGTCACAACTTCAAAGCGTTCGGGAAGCCGCATCGCTTATTCTTGACAAACAGGTGCGGCTAGGACGGCCGCAAGGAATCTCGGGCCTGACCGAGGCCAGTGGTGGACCGGCCTTTTCCACCTGCGCCGGACTGCTACGCTATGCAGCCAACTTGCACGCAGCCGAACCGCCCACCGCGCCGACCGAAAAACCGGTCGGGCGCCTTGGCCGCTTTGGCGAATGGCTTAGACACAATTTTTGAATTTCAAAGACCGCCAGAGGGGGGGGGTAACGCTATGCCAAATGACAGTTTAGGGACTACGAGCCGTGGCTATTGGCCAACCGCAGACAGTACTGGAGATGGACGCATGGGAATTAACTTGAGTGTGCCGCGGGGGGTGATGGACCCTCAGCTTAAGCCGCGCATCACCGTAATCGGCGTCGGTGGGGCCGGTGGTAACGCGGTTAATAACATGATCGAGAAGCATCTGGAAGGCGTGGACTTCGTTGTCGCCAATACCGATGCCCAGGCCCTGTGCCAGGCCGCCACCAACCGGCGGATTCAGCTTGGCGTGCATACGACCGAGGGATTGGGCGCCGGGGCACGGCCGGATGTCGGACGCATCGCCGCCGAGGAAGCGCTGGAGATGTTGCAGTCCGAGATGGCCGGCAGCCACATGGCGTTCATCACCGCCGGCATGGGTGGCGGCACCGGAACCGGTGCGGCACCGGTCATCGCCCGCGCCGCCCGCGAGATGGGTATTCTGACCGTTGGCGTGGTGACCAAGCCGTTCCACTTCGAGGGCATCCACCGGATGCGGCTGGCCGAGGCCGGCATGGAGGAACTGGCTCGCTATGTCGATACGCTCATCATCATCCCCAACCAGAATCTGTTCCGCATCGCCAACGAGCGCACCACCTTCGCCCAGGCGTTCAATATGGCCGATGACGTGCTGTATGCCGGCGTGCGCGGGGTAACCGACCTCATGCTGATGCCGGGCCTTATCAATCTGGACTTCGCCGACATTCGCACCGTCATGGGCGAGATGGGCAAGGCCATGATGGGAACCGGCGAGGCCGAGGGCGAGAAACGCGCCCTGGATGCAGCCGAAGCGGCCATCTCCAACCCGCTGCTGGACGACACATCGATGAAGGGCGCCCGTGGCGTCCTGATCAACATCACTGGCGGCCCCGACATGACTTTGTACGAGGTTGACGAGGCTGCGAATCGTATTCGCGACGAAGTCGACCCCGACGCCAACATCATCTTCGGCTCCACTTTCGACGAACGTCTGGAAGGCAAGATCCGCGTCTCGGTCGTGGCCACCGGCATCGACAACGAGGTCGCCGCCGCAAAGACCCGCCCCGCCCAGGATGGACTGGCCGGCCGCGATCCGCGCCGCGATCCGCCCATCGCTCTCAAGGAGACGGTGGAAGCCCCGCGCGCCCAGCCCCAGCCCCAGCCGCTGTATCCTGAGCGCGCCCTGGTGGCGGAAGCCGATACCAGCAAGGTGACTTCGTCGGGGGCGGGTACTGCCGGAACCCGGCTTGACGGGACGCGTTCTGAAGGGATGAAGGCCGAGTCGGAACAGCCGCCGGCCCCGCCCGTCGTCAGACCCGCTCTCCGGGCGCAGCAGGAATCGTTTATCCCGCCGATGCCGATGGAAGCGAGAGACGCCAACAACCGCCCCCGGACACCATCGCCGCAGCCTACCCGTGCCGCTCCGCCGCCGCCCCCGGCTCGCAACCCGCAACCCGTCCAGGCCCCGGTCATTCCCGCACCCGCCGCCGAAGTTCGTCGCGCACCCAGCCTGCTCGACCGGATCAGCCGGATGCGTGGGGGTGCCGCCAGCCGGCCGGAACCCCAGGACCAGCAGCGCGTCGAACCCCGCGATGTTTCCCCTGCCCGGCCGCCTTCCCAGAACGAGGCCCCGACCAATCTTCGCCCTGATTCCGAAGACCGTATCAGCGGCACCTCGCACACGGAAGACGACCTTGATATCCCTGCGTTCCTGCGGCGCCAAGCCAATTGAGGCCCTCGGCGCCAGCCGTGTGAATCCTGACG
>JADFXL010000094.1 GCA_015233585.1 Alphaproteobacteria bacterium
GACACTCCCCCAGCCGAAGGGATTTTCCGCCTGTCTGTCCAGCTTCCGCCGCCCGGCCCGCGACATGGCCCCGACAGAGGCCAAGGCATCGTGCCTCTATCCCAATGTCTCCCGTGTCATCCGCGAGGCACAAGCAAAAGGATTTGACACCGCCGTGGTGATGGATCCCGCAGGCAATGTGGCCGAGTTCGCCTACACCAACCTGTTCCTGGCCCAGGGCGGCATGGTCCATACCCCCGCCGCCAACGGCACGTTCCTGAATGGCATCACCCGCCAGCGTGTGATCGGACTATTACGCGGCATTGGGGTTACGGTGGTGGAGCGCGCCATCACCTTCGACGAGTTGCTGACCGCCGATGAGATATTTGCCACCGGCAATTACTTCAAGCTGGCACCCTGCATCCGCGTCGAGAACCGCCATTTCATCCCTGGTCCCATGTATGCCGAGGCGCGCCGGCTGTATTGGGAATTCTCCCATTCCAGCCCCGGCGAGTGAGGTTAGGCGGCAGACGGGCTTTGTTCCTCAAGCCACCCCTCAACGCGGGCCAAGCACTCTCCTTGCGCAACTTGTCCGTCGAGCAGCTTGACCAACATAGGCTCCAGCCGAGCCAGGGTGGATTTGATATTCGGTAATGTCGCGTTCGCGATCCGCCATGGGAACCTCTTGCCTCTCGTTCGCATATTCCGGTTGACGCCGGGAGTCGAGGGGCAGACGGTCAGGGTAATTGTATTTGAACAATCTGCACTGTGGAGCACCCCCTTTTTTTGGTAGAAACAAACGGGTTTCCAAAGGCCCCCGGCTTTCTGCTAGGGTGGGCGGAACCTGCATTAGTTCAAATGCGATCGTCCTGGGCGAGCGGCAAATTGTTAGGCTACCAAAAGAGCATTACAAAACACCCTTGTTTGAGCGGTTGGCATTGGGTACACTCGCGCTAATCTCTGCGGGGGATTACTGCCAGGGTATCCTGGTACGGCTCCCCGTTTCGCCGTTGATGTAAACGCTGGTTTAGGTCATTCATTTATGTCTCTGTCGCAGAGTAGGTGTTTCGTCCTCGGCGCAGCGGTGCTGCTTGCAGGATGTTCGTTCGTTACAGATGTCCTGTTTCCGGCCCCGTCTGCCAAAAATTCTGCTGGAAGCAGTGTCCAGTCGCCATCTCGCCGCACCACTGAGGCTGAGTCGCTCAGTGGTTCTGGCGTCTCGCTGCCGCCAAAACTTGGCAGCACCTATTTCGAGCCGCCGCCAGTCACGGCAGGGGTGTCTACCGGCACGTTCACTGGCCACAAAGTCGACACGTACCGCGATGAACTGCGGATGCTCCAGGATACCATCAAGGGCCGGAATTCCAGCTTGCAGGATCTGCGGAACAATGCTGCCCACGATGCTCTCAGTTATCATGAGACCGTTGGTGCCATCGACGCACGGTTGATGCTGGGGACGACCCCCGGCAACCCGGGCCTTACGGAAAAGTGGAGCGGCGCTCAGAGCCAACTGGCTCGCGTCAGCGAAGACATCGTCAAGATGAACCAGTTGGCCGCGGATGTCGCGTCGGATTCGGCCATGTCCGCTTTCCTGCTGGACTCCGTTCGTGCCGCGTTCAATCTCCAGGGCGCGGTCGAGGAAGACCATCGCCAACTCCGTATCCTGGAGGACGAGACCAATCAGACCGTGGTGCTGATCGAGCGGTTGCTGACGGAACTCAGTGCGGACATCAACCGCCAGCAAGATTATGTTGCCAACGAAAAATCCAACCTCAACACACTGGCCGTCGCGATTCAGAACGGCCAGCTCTACGGCGACAACCTGGGAAGCCGCGCCCGCAACGGCCTGTCGCCGCAAGTCACCAGTGCATCACCGGTGGCGCCTGCGTCCCTGCCTGGTCCGGTTTCCGGCCTTGCCGGGCAAAAACCCCTGGTGCTGATCCGGTTCAATCGGCCCAACGTCGCTTATGAACAGGCTTTATATCAGGCGATCGGCCGTGCTCTGGAACGCCGTCCCAGTGCCACCTTCGATCTGGTGGCGGTGACGCCATCCACAGACAGCCCTGGCAAGATGGCTCTCAACGCTAATGCCGCTCGCCGTAATGCCGAGGCGGTGCTGCGGTCCATTCAGAACATGGGGTTGCCCTCCGATCGCATCCGGCTTTCTGCCATGAACAGCCCCGACGCGACCACCAGCGAAGTGCATATCTACGTACGTTGAACGGGAACGCGGGGCTACCGCCCCGAGCCTCATCTGGGGCTATGCCCCAGGGTCCCCTTTGGTTCTATGAAATAGAAAGAAATAAGGGGGACGAGTGCCTTTGGCTGGGTGAGAGCGGACTCATTCCTTTGATACCCACGAGTATTGTTTGACCTTTCCAGCCCCGTCATTGGGGCGATGTCCCGGGGGCCGGACGGCGCGCTTAGGCAGAGTGGCGACACGGGTCAATGAAATGGATGCCGTACAGACCTTGAGCAGGGTGGCACAGCGTGTGGTGGATCTCCTGCTACCACCGCAGTGTATGGTTTGCAATGCCGTGGTCAGTGATGTTGGGGCTTTGTGCGCGGCGTGCTGGACTCGCATCCGGTTTCTGCATCCTCCGCAATGCTGGGCTTGCGGCCTGCCGTTCGAACTTGACGCCGGCCCGGACGCTCTGTGTGGTTCCTGCTTGACCGTATCGCCCGTATACCGGCGCGCGCGCGCGGTGATGCACTATGACGATGCCAGCCGCCCGTTGGTATTGCGTTTCAAGCATGGCGATCGCACCGACTTGGCGCCTCCGCTTGGCAGGTGGCTGGCGCGGGCCGGGGCCGAGTGGCTGGAGGATGCCGACGTGATTGTGCCGGTACCCCTGCATCGTTGGCGACTGTTCACCAGGCGTTAAAACCAAGCGGGATTGCTGGCGCGGGAGATTGGCCGTCATGCAGAGCGCCCGGTGGACGACAATCTTCTTTTGCGCGTCCGAAAGACGCCAATTCAGGGGGGGCTGGATCGCCAGGAGCGAGCCGACAATGTCAGCCTTGCTTTTTCTGTACCAAGACCGGAACGGGTAGCGGGGTTATCGGTGGTGCTGATCGATGACGTATTGACCACCGGCGCGACCGTATCGGAATGTGCCCGAACTTTGCTCGACGCTGGAGCGGCCGCAGTGGATATTCTGGCCCTCGCCCGCGTCATCCGTGGGTAATGGCCCGAGTACAAGGTTTGAGTCGCGCGTGGCGCTGGCTATCACCATCCGCATTCACGTTGCCTTCAAGCGCCGGGGTGGGCGCAAGCCAGCTGATCCTGATGCCGACACGGCGGAAGAACCAGCTCTGGCCCCTGCGCCCATTGCGGCCAAATCACCACTCTTTCGAAAGAGGCTCATCCTGGATGACATTCATACAGGCGGTCACGACGGCGGGGTCGTAAAGACGGCCGGCGTGCCGTTTAATTTCATCAAGCGCGGCCGTCATGCCGAGGGCGGGCCGGTAAGGACGGTGCGAACTGATGGCCTCAACCACATCGGCAACGGCGAGAATTCGTGCTTCCAGGATGGTATCGTCGCCCTTGAGGCCGCTGGGGTAGCCGGATCCGTCAAGGCGCTCGTGATGCTGTAGGATCATAGTGGCCACCGGCCACGGAAATTCGATACCCTGCACGATCTCCCGCCCCGATCCCGGATGTTCCTTGATGATACAGAACGCCGCTTCGGAGAGCTTGCCGGGTCGGCTGAGAATGTCAGAGGGAACGGTAATCTTGCCAATGTCGTGAATCAGTGCCCCCGTATGCAAACCTTCGATAACATGACCCGACAGGCCCATTTTTCCACCGATGGCGCTAGCCAGGCGAGCCACCCGCCGCTGATGGCCTGCGGTGTAGGGGTCGCGCAATTCCAGGGTTAACGATACCGCGTTCACTGTTTGTAACAATATCCGTCTCAATTTTTCTTCACTGCGTCGCCGCTCCTCCTCGGCCGCCTTGCGCTCAATGGCGTAGAGGACAATTCGGCGGATCAGATCGCCGTCCCCCCGTCCCTTGACCAAGTAATCCTGGCAACCGTGCCGAATGGCTTGCAGAGCGGCCGCTTCGTCGTCCAGACCGGTAAGGACGACAATAGGCAACGTGGGCGCTGCCTCGCGTACCGCATCAACGGTATCCATTCCCTGACTGTCTGGGAGCAACAGGTCCAGAAGGACCGCGTCAGGCTCGCGGGCCGCGATGATCTCTAAAGCAGCGCCCATACTTTCCGCGCAGGCAAGATCAATACCCCGCGCTCCCTTCAGCATGAGCTGAACGAGCCGTCGATCACCGGGGCTGTCGTCTACGAGTAACAACGTGATGGGAGCAGAGGGCCGATCCGCCATGAGTCTCGTCCCTCCTGAAATTTCTCACAAATACGGCACGCAGCCGTAGCAACTAAAATAATCACATGACGGAAGATTAGCAAGAAGCTGAATATATTATATTTTTTGATGCCTGTCAGGGATAATTTTCCGTTGATCTGACTTTCATACTGTAAACACGGTCACTTATATGGCCAAAATTAAACTACCTATTTCCAGGTATCAACACTACATGGTACTGGGAATTGTTCAAACGTAGGAAATAAGCTATCATTCGGTGTACCTGCTTGAAAAGCGGAAACTACATGGTACTGGGGATTGTTCAGCCGTAGGAAACAAGCTATCATCCGGTGTATGCGCTTGAAAAACGGAAATTGAGAGGAAGGAAGGGGACACATGCCTGACGCTGGATACCGGCGGGCCATGTTTTGTGGGGGTAAGCCTGCAATGCGTTCACGAATAGCTCCAAATCAAGACAATCCATGGAAATATAGCCGATATCTCGTTGTTTGCGAGGAACTCGGGTGATCAATAAAGGCACTGGCAGAGGAGGATCCCGACATGAATATTCAGTCATTAATGGGGAAATTCAAGGTTGGCTCACGAATATATGCAGGCTTTCTATTCGTCCTGTTGTTGCTCTGCGCCGTGGGGATCATCGGCTACGAGAGCCTGTTGGGCTGCACCGATCGTTCCAACGAATATGATAGGGTTGCGAACCAATTTCAGGCCATTTTGGAAATCCAGGTGACAGTGGCCGATCTGCGCCGCAACGTCCGTGTTTTCGGGATGACAGGCGACGAAAAGGCACTGGATGAATCACACAAGCTTGCCGCCGCCGTCCAGGACAAGCTCAAGGCCACCCTCGCGACGCACAGGCACCAATCCCGGCGCGACGTCGTGACCAAGATGATCCAGGCCGCCGGCGAATACATTAGCAGGATCGATCCTGTGGCCGAACAGCGCAAGCAACGGGATCTGTCGGCGGACAAAATGAGGCAGTTGGGGAACGACGGCCAGGAGAAAATCGGCGCCCTGATCCAGACGGCCAAAGCCGGACACGAGACGGAAACAGCGCTTGCGCTAAGCGAAATCGAGACCAAATGGGTTGTCGCCCGTCTGGACGCCAACAAGTTCCTGGCCACTCCGACTCCCGCGTTGAAAGAGGAGGCGAAGACAAAAATCGACGTCGTCAAGCAGGAAATCGATAAGACATTGACGCGGGTCCAGAACCCTGAGCTGGTCGCCACCCTCAAGGATGCCGGTGAGATGGCCGCAAAATACGAAGAGGCGTTTCTCATCGCCGCCGACATGACGGAGAAGACAGACGGCATGATCAACAACATCATGCCCAGGCAGGCAAGCGAATTCGCCGCCAGCGCCAAGGGGCTTGCCGACGACATCGACAAGCAGATGGATGAAATTACCGCCACGACCAAAGCCAGCAACGCTGCGGCCACAACCACGATCCTGGTTGTTGCTCTTGTCGCCGTCGCATTCGGTATCCTATCGGCTTGGCTGATTGCTTCGGGTATTATCAACCCGGTCAAGGCGATGACCGACGCCATGACCCGGCTGGCGGGCGGCGACAAGACCGTGCCTATTCCGGCTACCGACAACAAGGACGAGATCGGCAACATGGCCAAGGCCGTGCAGGTGTTCAAGGACAACGCCATCAAGGTCGACCGCATGACCGCCGAGGCCGAGGCGCAGAAAAAACAGGCCGAAATCGAGAAGAAAAAGGCCATGAACGATCTGGCCGACAATTTCGAAGCCAGCGTCAAGGGCATCGTCAACGCCGTCTCCGCCGCCGCGACCGAGTTGCAGTCCACGGCATCATCAATGTCCTCCATCGCCGAGGAGACCAGCCGGCAGGCAACCTCGGTCGCCGCCGCCTCGGAACAGGCCTCCACCAACGTGCAGACCGTTTCGTCCGCAGCGGAGGAGCTTTCGTCGTCCATCGCCGAAATTTCGCGTCAGGTTACCCAGGCGGCGAAAATCTCTCATAATGCCATGGATCAGGCAACGCACACCAACGAGATGGTGCAGGGGCTGGCCATCGCGGCTGACCGCATCGGTGCCGTGGTACAGCTCATCAACCAGATCGCCAGCCAGACCAACCTCCTGGCCCTGAACGCCACCATCGAGGCTGCTCGCGCCGGCGAAGCCGGCAAGGGGTTTGCCGTGGTCGCGAATGAGGTCAAGAGCCTCGCCAACCAGACCAGCAAGGCGACGGATGAAATCAGCCAGCAGGTCGGCGCGGTGCAGAGCGCGACCAAGGAGGCCGTCGGCGCCATCCAGAGCATTACCAGCACCATTTCCGAAGTCAGCGAAATTTCGAACTCGATCGCCTCAGCGGTGGAGCAGCAGAGCGCGGCGACCAAGGAAATCGCCCGCAACGTCGATCAGGCGGCGGCCGGAACCCAGGAGGTGTCGAAAAATATTTCCGGCGTCACCTCGGCCTCGGGAGAGGCCGGACATTCGGCAAGCCAAGTCCTGACTGCGGCCGGCGAGTTGTCCCGCAATTCCGAGACCCTGCGCAAGGAAGTCGACAGCTTCATCGCCCGCATTCGTGCGGGGTAATCTTCGGCACCCCAATCCGGCACCCATTTCCGTGCGAGGGAATGGCTGCCGGACAACAGAGCCACATCACCGAACAAAAGTCAGGCCGCGCGGACGCGAAGGATGAAGTTGTTGACTTCCGTGCGCAAGGTTTCCGACTGCCTGGACAACTCGCCGGCAGCGACCATTACCTGATTAGCCGATTGACCGGCCTCACCAGCGGCGTTGGTCACACCTGAGATGTTCTTCGATACCTCCTGGGTTCCGGCCGCCGCCTGATCGACGTTGCGGGCGATTTCCTTGGTTGCGGCGCCTTGTTCCTCGACCGCCGAGGCGATCGAGTTTGAGATTTCGCTGATCTCGGAGATGGTGCCGGTGATGGCCTGGATTGCTTCCACCGCCTCCTTGGTCGCGGTTTGCACCGCGCCGATCTGCTGGGAAATTTCCTCGGTCGCCTTGCCAGTCTGGTTGGCGAGGCTCTTGACCTCGTTGGCGACCACGGCAAACCCCTTGCCGGCTTCGCCGGCGCGGGCGGCTTCGATGGTCGCATTGAGAGCCAGCAAATTTGTTTGGCTGGCGATGTCATTGATCAATTTCACCACGTCGCCGATGCGGTTGGCAGCGGTGGCCAGTCCCTGCACCATCTCATTGGTACGCTCGGCCTGATCCATGGCATTGTGCGATATCTTTGCCGCCTGGGTAACCTGGCGGCTGATTTCGTTGATGGACGCGGACAACTCCTCTGCCGCAGCCGACACGGTCTGCACGTTGGTGGAGGCCTGTTCCGAGGCGGCGGCGACCGAGGTTGCCTGCCGGCTGGTTTCCTCGGAGATGGAGGACATTGAAGCCGCAGTGGACTGCATCTCGGTTGCCGCCGAGGCCACACCGTTGACGATGTTCTTGATGCTGGCATCGAAGTTGTCGGCCAGATCGTTCATGGCCTTCTTTTTGTAGATTTCGGTCTGTATTTTGTGCGCCTCGGCCTCGGCGCACATGCTGTCGACCTTGATGGCGTTATCCTTGAACACCTGCACCGCCTTGGCCATATCGCCAATCTCGTCCCGGTTGGCCAAGGCTGGAACCGTCACGGTCTTATCGCCTTCCGCCAACCGGGTCATCGTCTCGGTCATGCCAACCACTGAACGCGTGATACCCCGGGCAATGAAAAACGCAATAATCATCGCCGCCACGCCGGCTGCCAGTCCAAGGCCCAGGCCCAGCCTGGACGCCATCTCGACCTGCCCGTTGACTTCGGCGACCGCGTTATCGCTACCGTCTTTGTAGAACTTGGCCGCCTTGTCATTCGCTTCCGCATAAAGCTTCGCACCGGCATTGACCTTGGCGATGACCGCCGCGAATTCAGGAGCGTTGACAGGAACATTCTTCGACTTCAAGCCTTCCATCTCCGTGACCCGTGTCTCGAAGACGGTGACGGCATCGTGATAGTCCGTGACCAACTGACGGCCGATGGGGCTGACGATGTGCTTCTCAACCTCCACATATTGTTTGTTGAACTGTTCGAAGGCATCGGAAGCATTCTTCACGTAACTGTTATCGCCTGTCGCTATATACTGCCACGCCATGACGCGCCCCTGACGCACGCTCAGGATCGCATCCTTCAATCCAATGACAATCTTCGACTTTCGGTTGCTTTCTGACACGGAATTCGCAACCCTGTAACTTAGAACAGAGTTTATTGCAACAATACCGGAAAGCATTACCAATACAATCGCAAACCCGATCGCTAAACGCGAGCCTATCCGGATATTATTTAGCATGACCGATCCTTTTCGTAATTGCCCATGGGCCAGATTGAGGAAAGGGGATATCGCTCACGAGCGGAGATGTACGGGTGTGGTCGGAGTCGTACCGCACGGACGCTGTCGAGGGGAGGGGATTGAGCCACGCACAAACACCTAACAACACGGAATCCAAGGTGGCGATATATGCCAAGCTAAGATAAACGTCGCTTGAGACATCCCACGCCAGCCTGCCCGACTATGACAACCTATCGGAACATGTAAAACAATTTGCCGATCTATGCAATAGGTTATATTGCCTGTCAGCCGGTCTCATTATCCTAAATTCGGCAGTTGCTCTCGAGGCTGCCGCCCCGAACCCCGCCCGGAGCGAGGCTCCGGACCTCCTTTCTATTTGATTTGGAAGAAAAAACAGGTTGCCATGCCTTGCTTTTTTTGCCTGAATTGCCGGATTAATATAGGGGGTCTGGGGCAATAGCCCCAGGCGGGTTCGGGCGGCAGCCCGGGTTTCTCCCAGAGGCTTCACCCCAGCAGCGCCGCCACCACGGCATTCAGGGTCAGGCGTCCCCTGGCGGTCACGCGGAGGTTGGCGGGGTCCGACGTGACCAGACCCTCCTGGGTCAGCATGGCCAACGCCTTGCCGTCTATCACCGTCTCCAGCGGTTGCCCGGCCAGACGGTGAAAACGTTCGCGATCCAGTCCCGCGTTCAGGCGCAACCCCATCAGCACCAGTTCCGTTGCCCGCTCCGCCCCGGTCAAGAGGGTCCGTTCGCAGGTGGCGTGTCCGCTGGCCAGCGCACGGTCGAGCCAACCTTGTGGGGCGCGATGCTGGTGGATGGCTTCAGTGCCATGCGCAAAGGTAAGGCGGCCGTGGGCGCCGGGGCCAATTCCGATATAATCGCCGCCTTGCCAATAAGTAAGATTGTGCCGGGATTCCGCGCCGCGCCGTGCGTGGTTGGATATCTCATAGGCGGGCAGACCCGCCGCTCTTGTCATTTCCTGGGTCATCTCGTAAAGACCGGCAGAGGACTCGTCGTCGGGAATGGCCAGATCCCCGCGCGCATGGCGGGCAAAGAAGGGCGTACCCGGCTCCAGGGTCAGCTGGTAAAGCGACAGATGGTCGGCCGCCAGCGTTAGTGCCCACGCCAGTTCAGCCTGCCACGCTGCGGCATCCTGCCCGGAACGGGCATAGACAAGGTCGAAGGACAGGCGGGGAAACGTGACTCTGGCCAACGCGATTGCGTCCAGGGCTGGGGCCAGCCCGTGAACCCGCCCCAA
>JADFXL010000095.1 GCA_015233585.1 Alphaproteobacteria bacterium
GAGACACAACAAACGTCAGTCCGCAATCGATGCCGCATATATTCGACAGAACAGCAACCTTGAGTGACGCATGACTTACTTTGCTAATATCGAGTATGCGGGGTAAGCGGAATGTGACAAAGTCAAATTAAGCATTCGCCTCCGGATCATGCTCAGTGCCTTGCCACTGCTCCTGATCATCGGCGGCGAAAGCATGTTGTCGATTTCTTCGCTCCGCACGGTCGGGAATGGGATCGCCACTGTCCAGGACAGTTGGCGCAGCCTCAATGAAGCGGGCCTGATCGAGAAAGCCATTCTGGCCAGCCGGGTGGCGGTGACCGATTTCCTGTCTTCGGGCCGAGCGGACTTGTGGGTGGAGGTGCAGCGTGCTCAAGACCAGGTCGTAGCCGCGATTGAAACATCGCTGAGCGAAAGCAAGGATGACGCGTTATCGGCGCGTTTGCGCGATGTACGCGATGTTGTCGAGAATTATCGCCAAAGCGTTGAGAGTGTCGGGAATATTCAGGGGAAACGGGCGGCGCACTTGAAGGAGACCCTTCAGCTTGCGGCCGAGATGGCTGTCGCCGTGGACGAATCGATGCGGACGGCTTCGGCCGAAGGAGATAGCACGACCTCCTTGTATGCCGGCTTGGCCCTCGCCAACCTGTCGATGGCGGTCGTGGCCATCCATGACTACACGGGCGGCCAGGGTGCGGAGGCAATCGCAACCTTCGCGGCGAAGATGAAGAATCTGCGGGAACAACTGGTGCTGCTGCAGGGCAACGCCCAGAGCCGCTTCGCCAAGAAGCAGGTCGCCAAACTCGTCGAGCAGATGGAAAGTCTCGAGAAGGCGACGAAGCACTTCGTCGACATCACCACCAGCCGCGATCAGGCGATGAGCACGGGCGTTGACCAACAGCTCAAAGCCCTGGTCGAAACGATCCGGAAGCTGGGGGAAACGGCCACCACCGAGACCACCGAAATCTCGGCCCAGGCCGCCGACAAGGTCAGCAGGACCATTTCGCTCACCATCACCGTGGCCGTTGCCGGGCTGCTGATCGGCCTGGCGAGTGCCCTGTTGATCGGACGTTCGATCAGCGCTCCGGTGATCGCGATGACCGGGGTCATGAGGCGCCTGGCCGACGGCGATCTTTCCGTCGAAGTCGCGGGAACCGAGCGTGGCGACGAGGTTGGCGCCATGAGCCGTGCGGTCGAGGTTTTCAAGGAAAACGCCGTCGAGAAGCAGCGCATGGACGAGGCCGAGCACAAGCGGGCGGCCGCCGAGCGACATCGACAGCAGGAGTCCGAAGAACTGATCGACATGTTCGGCTCCAGTGTCTCGGGCGTGTTTCATTCGTTGTCCGAAGCATCGCGGGACGTGGATCACACGGCCGGCCAGATGGCCCGCGCGGTCTCCAATGCCAGTGGTCACATTGATGAGGTCAGCCGGGAAGTGAATGAGGCCGAAGCGAATGCCCAGGCGGTGGCCGCCGCGTCTCAGCAACTGACGGCGGCAATCGGCGAGATCAGCCGCCAGGTCAATACCTCGTCACAGGTCGCCGAGAGTGGTTCGGTGCAGGCCACCGAGGTCTTGCAAAAGGTTTCGCTGCTGCGTTCCGCCTCTGAACGGATCGGCAATGTCGTCGGCATCATCTCCAACATTGCGACCCAGACCAACCTGCTCGCACTCAACGCCACCATCGAAGCGGCCCGCGCCGGCGAGGCCGGGCGGGGCTTTGCAGTGGTGGCCGGTGAAGTCAAAAACCTGTCGGGCCAGACCCAGAAGGCAACCATCGAGATCGCGACCCAGATCACCGAAATCCAGAACTCGATCGGCGAGACCGTCACCGCGGTTCAGGCCATCGGCCAGGTCGTCGCCAACATCCACCAGTCGACCTCGGAGATCGCCGCTGCGATCACCGAGCAGCAGAGCGCCACGGACGAGATCACCCGGAACATCCAGTTCGTCTCTTCGAGCACCGACCGCATCGGGCAGAGCATGATCGCGGTTCGCGAATCTTCTGAAGAGACCCGCTTGGCGACAACGCGTGTTCACGAGTCGTCAGGCTTGATGTCCGGACAGGCCGAGAAGCTCAGCGTCGAGGTCAGCGACTTCCTGTCGGCAGTCAAGGGCACCGGAGCCGACCATCAGTTTGAGCGCCTCGACATCGATCTCAAGGCCGAAGTCCGGATCGGCCCCCAGAGCCAGTCGTGCCGGGCGCGGCAGCTCTCGATCGGCGGCGTCTGGCTCGAGCTGCGCCTCGACCATCCCCCTGGCACCGTCGTCGAGACGACGATCGAAGGCATTGCACGCCCCATCCATGCCCGGCTCGCCGGCACCGCAGGGGCGGGAACCCGCCTGCAGTTTCCAATGGATAGTGCTCACTTGGCGTTCATGACCGACTCCATCGCCCGACTTGCCCCCAGGGCGGCCTGACCTGGCGCTCAATTATAGCTGACATTCTGGTGGTTGACGCCGCCGCCGACATCCTGATGCCGGAACTGGACGGCACCGAGGTCATTTGGTTCCTATTTTGGACCACAACAGAACGGCTGAGGGAAGTGCATAATCAGGAAAATAAATCAGGGCTGTTCCCGCCAGAACGCCGTCAGGTCTGCCCGACCCGCAGCGGGAATCGCGATAATGGCATCATCCTTGACCGCCACATACATGTCCCCGCACTTTTCCAGGGCCCTAACGACGTCCCCCAGGTCGGGCCAGTCGCTCCAGCGGTGAGGCGCGGGCGGAGGTGCCAGAAACATCCGGGCGTCGTCGATTAGAATGACCTTGGGCTCCAAAGTGCTCTCGGCGATAACCGCAATCTCGTCCAGCAGAGGGCATTCGTTGTCGCTCCCGGCGGTATCCCCACCACTCCAGTGAGCATCCAACCAGAACAGCGGGCGATCCACTCGACCAACCAGACGAGCCAAGACTTCGGGTGAGGCGCCTAACAAGAACTCAATATTAGTACGTGCGGCATGGCCATCCTTAGCTTTCAGCCAATACTCTTCGGATTTCTCGATTGAATAAACTTTCTCGAAATACTGACTGGCCCAAACCGCCGTGTTCCCAACATAAGTCCCCGTTTCGATCAGGCTGCGCAGACCGAATCGACGTTGGAGAAACAGCGTCAGTGTTTCGGGCAATCCATTATATACGATTCCCATGGCAACCCTCTTTTGTAGATCGTACCGCAGAAGGTAACCTGAAAACAGCCTGCTCCGCAATTGGGGTTCTCGACCTGCCGTTCCGGCGGCGGATTCTGGTGGCCCGGCGTGAGCGGGTGGAGGCCAGGACATGGGGGAGGGACGGAACACGAATCTGTTGGAACTGTCCGGCCGGATCGTGGCAGCGTATATGCTGCGAACTGGCATCCAGCCCGATGACCTTCCGACGCGGGTCAGCACTTTTTCAGGGTTTTTGAAGACGCACGGGTATGATCAGAAGCCGGCAAATGTCACCGCTGGTCTGAAACCCGCTGGACCCGTCAGGATTTACGTTTGGATTGGGCTGGGCAAAGGGCGAGCGGCTTTATAGGCTCGGGGCAATGGACGGCTTCCGGTGGTGGAATGCGCATCAGGACGATCTGGAAGGCTGGCCTGTGGCCCAACGGTCGGCGTTTCGATGGTGGGGTTGCCGACCTCCATGCGGCGACGCTCGTCATCCTCCTCGCACTCACTGCCGCGCTGTGGGCCGGGGTGTGGTTTGTGGTCGTCGACGAACGGAACGGTGCCGTTCACCTCGCGGAGTCCAATGTCACCAATCTGGCCCGATCCTTCGAAGAGAATGCCCGCCGGACGATAGGCCACATCGACACCATCCTGCTCACCCTGCGGACCTTTTACCTGGATGACGAGGCCGACTTCGGCAGGCTGTGCGAAACACGGTTCCACTCGCTCCTTGGCGACCCGATCCTTCAGATATCGGTGATAGGACCGAGCGGATTCCTCAAGTTCAGCAATCAGTCGAAAGATCCGGCCCCGGTTTATTTTGGCGACCGCTTGCATTTCACGGTTCACCGGACCTCCGATCGCGACGATCTCTTTATCAGCCCGCCGGTCAGGGGCCGGATTTCCAATCAGGTCACCCTGCAGTTCACCCGCAAGATCCTTGACCGCTCGGGACACTTCGCCGGGGTGATGGTGGTTTCGATGCCGCCGGCGCTGTTCAGCGAGTTCTACAAGTCGATTGACATCGGTCCGGGCGGCGTGATCGCGCTGGTCGGGATGGATCGGATCATCCGGGCCCGGACCTCGATCACCGGGGACTCCCTGGATGCTCTGGGCGTCCGACAACCGGCCGACCGTCCCTACTTCGATCCGGACAAGCCGGGAAGTGGAATCTCTTATGTGCAGAGCGTCGTCGACGGCGTGACCCGTCTCACCGCTTATCGCCGGCTCGAGACCTACCCTCTGGTCGTGCTGGTCCAGATGGCGCAGGCCGAGATTTTCGCCGGGGTCGACCAGCAAGCCGCCTTGCTGGCTGGCGGCGCCGTGTTCGGAACCATCCTGATCGTCGCAACCTGCGTCGTTGTCTTAAGACTGCTGCTCCGGCAACGGGCGAATGCGGCAGAACTGACCCGGGTCCTGACCCTTAATCTCCGGGCGGAAATGGAAAAGGTCGAAGTGGCGGAAGCGAGGGCAACGGCCGAACGGCAACAGACCGAGTTGCAACGCAACCGGGTCACCACGATTTCCCATGAGTTTCGAACCCCCCTAACCGTCATTGACGGTCACGCCCAATATTTGCTCGCGGCTGGACCCCAAGCCGCCGAGTTGGCGAAGCCGCGACTTGACGCGATCCGGACGGCGGTCAGGCGCATCCTGGGATTGGTGGAGGGCATTCTTTTGTCGGACCAGATCGAAAGCGATCTGTTCGATTTTCAGTTGGGCCGGGTGGACATCGACACCCTGGTCGCGGACATCTGCCGGAGCCATCGGGAGGCCTCGCCCGACCATGAGATTTTCTTCACCGACCCCGCAGCCCGGTTGCCTGTCTCCGGCGATGGCAAGCTGCTTCGGTACGCCTTCGACAATCTTCTGACCAATGCCTGCAAATACTCGCCCCCGCGGTCGACGATCGAGGTCGAAGCAAGACTTGACGGTGGCTCGGCTGTGATTACTGTTCGCGATCAAGGCATCGGCATTCCGGCGGACGAGATCGGGCGCCTGTTCGAACGCTATTTCCGGGCCTCGAACGCCTACCGCTTCCCGGGAAATGGGGTCGGCCTGCATTTCGCGCACACCATCGTCTCACGACATGGCGGCGCACTCACAGCAAACAGCGTTTTGGGTGCCGGTTCCACCTTCACCGTTCGCCTGCCTTTGGAACATCCCCCCGCTGAGGAGCCTCCTGACCATGGCCGCGCGCCTGCTGTGCATTGACGATGAGGCCGAGGTTCGCCAACTGGTGGTCGACATGCTGGGCCTGCGTGGCTTCACCGTCGACGTTGCGGCGAACGCCAATGAAGGCTTCACGGGAATTCTGCACAACCCGCCTGATCTGGTGCTGTGCGACATTCTGATGCCCGAGGAGTCCGGCTTCGACTTGCTGGAACGGCTGTCATCGCTGTCTTGTGATCATCTGGGTCCCATCCCGTTCATTTTTCTGACGGCGCTGGCCGACCGCGAAACCATTCTCAAGGGACGCCGGCTCGGGGCCGATGACTATGTGACCAAGCCGATCGACTTCGACATCTTGGTCGAGGTGATCAAGGCTCGCCTGGGGCCGCCCGGTCTGCTCGGCCGCCGGCTGGAGCGTCCCCTCACACGGCGGGAAGCGGAAGTGCTGAGCTGGGCTGCGCACGGCAAGACCTCCGTGGATATCGCGGCTTTGTTGGACATCGGAGAGCGGACCGTCGATTTTCACCTGGGAAACGCCATGCACAAGCTCGGCGTGTCGACCCGAGCCCAGGCGGTGATGAAGGCCACGCTGCACCGCTTAATCCGGTTGTAGATGGCTTGGTTTTCCCCGTAATTCCCACAGGTTTTATTATCAGCGCGTGGGTGTATAAGTCTCGTTGCCTGCTCGAACAAGTTAAATCGAGCGACGACGCATGGCGAAGTTAGGATAGGAAGGATTAGTGTCTAATTAATTATGACCTGATGTGGAGCATACCATCACGTTGGCCTCATGAGCGTCGAGAAGCTGATGAGCAAAGCATGCGTAGACACTCGTTTGCCGGTGCATTCCTCGGGAACGCCAGGCGACGACGGCGCAACCGCAAATCCGGTCTGGGGTCCAGGTCCGGCCAAAGTTTCAAGGAAGGGAGAAGCTCGTGGTGAGTGTGTCCAATCTTTCGATCAAGTCGCGAATCTGGGGCGGCTACGGTCTGGTCCTGGCCTTCCTGGTAGCGGTGACGGTGCTCGGATATTTTGCGTTGCAGCAGATTGACGGCAACGTCCGTGAGTTCGACCGTGTTTCCGACAACACGGTACGGGTCCTGATCATCGACCGCAACGTTGCAGGCCTGCGCCGCAACGTCCTGTTGTTCACGGGCAGCAACGGCGATGAGCGGGCGCTCGGCCGCATCCGCGAGCTTGAAAGCAGCCTGAGAAAAGACCTCGCCGAGGCGATGAATGCGACTCGGAGTGCCGAGCGCAAGGGCAATCTTCAGGAGCTGGCAAAGCTGTTCGAACAGTATGCGGCCAATTTCGAGAAACTGGTCGACCTGCGTGCCCGCCGGAAGACGGCGGTCGAGGACAAGATGAACCCGCTCGGCGTCAGCATGCGCCAGACACTCAGCGAGATCATAGCCACCGCGTTCAAGGACGGGAAGTCCGACAACGCAGCCCGTGCCGGCATGGCCCAGGAATCCCTGATGCTGGCGCGCCTCAATGCCGTCAGGTTCCTGGGAACTCCGGATCAGCAGCTGGCCGAGACGGTGCATCAGAAGATCAAGGAGTTCAACGAGCAGATCAACGATCTGCTCCCGAATCTCGTGATTCCGGCGAACATCGAGCGTATCAAGAAGGCGATCGAAGATGGCAGGACGTTTGTCGCGGCGTTCGAGGAAGCCTCGAAGATCACCCTCGAGATGGACCGGATCGACAGTACCGAGAATGCCCAAATCGCCAACCATATCGGCGAACTCTCTGAGAAGCTGAGAAAATCACAGCTCACGGCCATAGACGAGCTCGGAACCGCGACGATCGACGCGGTCGCCTCCCAGCAGAAGACCTCGTCGGGCCTGTCCGTGCTGGCGATCGTGCTCGGTCTCGGTTTCGCCTACCTGATCGCACGCTCGATTATCGGGCCGATCCACGCCATGACCGCGGCCATGGGGCGACTTGCCCAGGGCGACCTCGCCGTCGACATCCCGGCGCGCGGCAACCGCGACGAGATCGGGGACATGGCCCAGGCAGTCCAGGTGTTCAAGGACAGTGCCATCGAGAAGAAGCGCATGGACGAGGCGGAGCGGGAGCGTCTCGAAGCCGAGCGTAATGCCGCCGAAGCCCATCGGCTGCGGGAGCAGGCCATCGGCCGGGAAATTGCCGATCTGATCGACATGGTGTCGAAGGGCGACCTCGCCTCGCGCATTGACCTCGCCGGCAAGGACGGCTTTTACCGGACGATGAGCGAGGGCATCAACCGCCTCACCGACACCGTCGACACCGCGGTCACCGACATCGCGAGAGTGCTCGGGGCCCTGGCCGAGGGCGACCTCAACCAGCGTATCACCAAGGACTACCAGGGTGCCTTCGATCGGTTGAAGACCGACGTCAACGCCACTTCGGCCAAGCTGGGCGAAATCGTCGGCCAGATCAGCGAGGCCACCGAGGCGATCTCCCAGGCGTCCGCCGAGGTGTCCGCCGGCAGCGCCGACCTTGCCGAACGCACCGAGGAGCAGGCCTCCAGCCTGGAAGAAACCGCGGCCTCGATGGAGGAACTGGGGGCCACGGTGCGCACCAGCGCCGAACATGCCCAGCGCGCCAATAAGATGGCCGGGGAGGCCCGGGGCGCCGCGGAACAGGGCGGCGTGGTCGCCGGCTCGGCGATCGATGCCATGAAGCAGATCGCCGAAGCCTCCCGCAAGATCACCGACATCATCGGGGTCATCGACGAAATTGCGTTTCAAACCAACCTGTTGGCTTTGAATGCGGCGGTCGAGGCGGCCCGGGCCGGCGATGCCGGCAAGGGGTTTGCCGTGGTGGCGCAAGAGGTGCGGGTGCTGGCCCAGCGCTCGGCTCAGGCCTCGAAGGAGATCAAGGCCCTGATCCTCAACAGCGATCACCAGGTGCAAGACGGTGTCGAACTGGTCAAGAAAGCCGGGGACTCCCTGAGCGGCATCGTCCAGGGCGTCCAGCAGGTGGCCGCCCTGATCGGCGAGATCGCCTCGGCCAGCCAGCAGCAGGCCTCGGCCCTCGACGAGATCAACTCGGCGGTGGCCACCATGGACGAGATGACCCAGAAGAACGCCGCGCTGGTCGAAGAAACTACGGCGGCAGCGCAGTCGATGGCCGGACAGGCGTCCGACCTCCGGCATCAAATGGCGTTCTTCAAGCTCGCGGGAGCCGTACGGGTGACCGCCGCCGTTCATGCCCCGGCGCACCCCGCCCCGTCCCGAGGTCCGGCTCACCCCCTGCCGGTCCACAAACCCGCCGCAACCAGAACGGCGGCTCCGGCGGCCCGCAAGGCAGCCCAGACCGCGAAGGCGGGAAGTCATCAGGCGCTCCACCATGCCGACGGTGCCCATAGCGACAAGGACTGGAGCGAGTTCTAATCCTGCTGGATTGACGTCCCCCTGTCTCGGCGGCAGCCGGGACGGGGACACTTCTTCGGCAGATCGGAGCCTTCCAATGACCGATAGCAACCAGCAGCCAGATATTGTTAGTCATCAGACCTTCGCTCTCGCCCGCTGGCAACGGAGCAACATGCGCTTGGTCGAACAAGTCCATCGGACGTCCGGCTCGATCCTGGACATTCAGGTCGGACTCGACTGTATTCGAAGGTTTCTTGAATCCCAACATCAGCACTTTCAGGACCTGATTGAGCGCAACAAAGAGGTCGGGTATTTTTGTTCGCGTTGTCACGAAATCATGGACGGAGACGATCCCGAACAGATGGCCCGCGAACGCGATTGGCTGATCGCCGGCTACCGCAAGCGTAACGCCCATCGCAGGCCGTGGCTGGAGCGGCTTGGCCTGCGGCAATAACCGGGAAGGTAATCTGGTGATCTCAGACCTGCCCCTGATCTGGAACCTTCGCGCGAGCGTCCCGGCGGTATGGCGAGCGCAACGCCCGCGCTCCCAGAACCGCCCCACCTAATACCGTCGAGCCGAACTTTTGACCCATTCGGCTCGACGGTATCCGGCCGCGACGGCGGCCGCGCGCCACGTGGCGCGGAGCCTTGATGTGTCAACATCAAGGCTCACTGGTATAATTCACCGCCCACGTTGCAACTGAGATTCTCTCAGGCCACCTTGACGTTGATCAGGAAGGTCTCGACCTTGATGCGCAGGCCCCCCCGGATTTGTGGGCGACGGCATCGGTGGCAGCGCGGGCGCTCCATCGTATCATATTGATTTAACATGGTATTTAATCGCCCTGGGATTCAGGCAGTGCCAAAAGGATTTTATTTCGTAATGATGCCTGCTATAATCGTGGCCGACACCCGGTGCGGTGATCCCCTTGGTGAAGGACGATGAGGGACCAGAGTTAAGGTGCGGCCTTTCCACGAAGCAGCGCAATGATATCAGGGGAATCGGGTGAAGGGATCATGCGGCGATAAGGCTTGCAAGGAAGTCGTCGTCCCAGGCTGCGACCTTGCGGCGGAGGCGTAGGGAGTCCTTTCCCGGAGCCTTGCGGATCAAGTTGTGGGCC
>JADFXL010000096.1 GCA_015233585.1 Alphaproteobacteria bacterium
AAGCGATCCCCCGGCCAGCATGATGGCGATCCGGTTCTTAAACCAGAGCCTGGACCAGCTCGTCACACGACCAGGCCCCCCGCACTTTGCGACCTGGTACGCGTCAGAACAACCATAAGCCATTGATGTTAAGGAAGTTAGGACGATCGACCTAACTAAATAGGAACACAGCTTAGACCTGGTGCGCGATTATAGGACAAAACACCAAAGCCAAAAAAAAACGCTCGCCGCTAGGCAGCCCTTTGAATGGAATTCAAAGGGCAAGACAAGGATATTGGAACAGTACGTTGATCAAGGCCCTTCCACCCGAACTTTTTGCAAACATGAATCGTGCTATTCTTGAATAACAGTGAGTGCAAAAACTTCGGGTCCCTGCGAAGGACCTTGACAAAGGCAAATCCCACAAAGTAACCCGTTCCCGATGGTCACTCACACGTCCGGTCGTCTCTCGACGACCCGCGATCTGTCGCTACACGACCGCGGGCAAGCCGGCCGACTGGATGACGCAATCGTCCAGTCGGCCGACACCGAGCCAGAATCACCAGAGGATCAGCAGACGCAGGAAGGGAACCACCCCCACCCACTCAGCAAACATCGAAGGAGACCCGTCATCAACCGCAACCATCTGCGCGAAATGATCAACCGGCAAAGTTGGACAGGATAGTAACCACAGCCGATACGCAGTCCTTTTCTGACCAGACACCATCTCAAGCTCGAGTAAACGAAGCAACGTCCACTGAAGCGCGATAAGCCGAGGACTATAAAACAAACGGAACCCCACTCGACTTCGATTGAGACTTTTTCTTGACACGGCAGAGAACACCAACTACGACAGCCTCACTTATACCAAGAGAACAGGCAATCTCCCTATTGCTCTTCTCAAGATAATACATACGAATGATCTCAGCATCACGTAGAGGGAGAGATTTTCGCCTCTCTTTAGTGAACAAATTGATAGCATATTCAAGGTCACCACGAGTAAAATCGTAATGTCCTTCAGCAAGACCAGTAATTGCACGCGACCTAGATTCACCAGATTTGACACGAGCCAACATAAGAGGATAATACTCAGAACCGAGTTTAAGCATACGAATCCGTTGCGCTTCAATCCGTTCTTGCAATTCAACCCTTCTCTGCTCCTCCGCAACCTCATCAATCACACGCGTTCTCTCTTCAATCTGCCGAGCCAAAGCGCGCGCGTCCCGCGCAGACAAACGAACTGCGGATTCCGACGCTTCCGGCCAGGTATTCCGATTCAGATCCGGCCACCCATTCCGATCCGTTTCCGGCCACCTGTTCCGAGCTGATTTCGGCCAGACGGATGGGGTGTTCCCAGCAGGTCTGGAGGGAGCATGTCTTGATGCGGCGTTTCCTGTCAAGGTTGTGGTTGGGTGCGGTCGTCCCGGCTTTCCATGGGAGGGACCCGAGGGGCGCCGCGGCGTGCTCGCCCCGAAGCTGACGCGGCGGCGCCCCTCGGGAGGGACCTGTGGTAAGCGGGGGCGAGCGCTTGCCGCGCCGACGGTTACGGTTGCTCCTCCCCGCCTTCCGGCTTGCGCAGGGACTCACCGCTGAGGTCGATGCGGTAGGCGGTGTGGATGATGCGGTCGAGGATGGCGTCGGCGATGGTCGGATCGCCGATGATTTCGTGCCAGTGATCCACCGGCACCTGGCTGGTGATCAGCAGGGAGCCACGGCCGTAACGGTCCTCGACGATCTCCATCAGGTCGCGGCGATGGTCGGGGGTGAGTGGGCTGCCCCAATCGTCGAGGATCAACAAATCCACCCGGGCCAAGCTGGCCAGCAACTTGGCATAGCGTCCATCGCCTCGGGCGAGATCGAGGGCGGCGAACAGTCGTGGGACCCGGTGGTAGAGGACCGAGATATCCTCCCGGCAAGCCTGATGGCCGAGCGCGCAAGCCAACCAGCTTTTTCCCAGTCCGGTTTTTCCGCACAGGATCAGGTGGCGATGGTCGCGAATCCATTGGCAGGTCGCCAGCTTCCGGAACAGCGTGCGGTCGAGCCCGCGGACGGCGCGGTAATTGACCTCCTCGATGACGGCGGTGTGGCGCAGCTTGGCGCGGGCGGCCCTGGCGGCGAAGCGCTTCTGATGGCGGTATGTCACCTCGTGTTCGAGCATCACGGCCAGCCATTCGCCATGGCTGAGCGCGGCGGCGGCGGGATCGGCTTCGAGCGCCTTGAACCCGGCGGCACAGCCGTGCAGCCCGAGGTCATGGAGCGTATCCAGGGTGGGATGAGAGAGCATCGAGGGCCTCAATGATAATATCCGCCGCCGCGGATGTTGGCGTGGAACAGGGGGAGATCGGCCGTGGACGGCCCCTTCGGCTTGCGCCCGAGGTTGTTGTCGAGGATCGAGCCGAGGCTCTTGGCCGACAGGGCGCCGATGCTGACGGCGTGGGCGCAGGCGGCCTCGGCGTGGTCCCGGTCGATGCCGCGCAGCCGCTTCAGGATGCCGAGGCAGGAGCGGAAGCCCTGCTCGGGATGCCGGCGGTTGGCCATCACGGCGATGACCAGGGCCTCGGCGTTGGGACCGATGGCGGCGGCGTCACGCCGGAAGCGGGCCTCGCTCCAGCCGTCATAGAAGCGATGGCTGCTGGGCATGTGGTCGGGCTGGGTGGCGTGGCGGGAGCCGCCGTAGCGGCGGACATGAACGGCGACGCGACCGCCGCGGTGGAAGAGTTCGAGGGTGTTCACGGTGAGGCGGGCCTCGACCTCCTGCCGGATCAGGGCATGGGGGACCGAGTAGTAAAATCCCGCGACCTCAACGTGATAATCGAGATTGACCCTGACCGTTTTCCACTCGGCGTACTCGTAGGGCGCCGCCGGCAACGGCCGCATTGCCGGCAGGTCGGCCGAGAGGAAGAGGTCCCGGCGGCTGACGCCGAGGCGGCGCATGATGGCGCCGTTCATCCGCTCCATGGCCTCGGCGACCGCCCGGTTGCACTCGGCCAGCGAGAAGAACGTGACGTTGCGCAGGCGCCCGAGAATGTAGAACTGGGCGAACCGGACGCCGGCTTCGACCTTGGCCTTGTCGCGCGGCTTGTAGGGCCGCGCCGGGACGACGCCGACGCCGTAATGGGCGGCCATGCGGCCGTAGGTCGGGTTGGTCTCCGGGTCGTAGAATGAGGCGCGGTGAACCGCCGACTTCAAATTGTCGGGCACCACCAGCCTCGGGACCATGCCAAAGTGCGCAAACATGCGGACATGGGCGCCGATCCAATCCGGCAGCTTCTGGCTCCAGGTCGCCTCGGCGTAAGTGTAGCTGGACGCCCCGAGGACGGCGACGAACAGCTCCGCGGACTTCACCTCGCCGGTGACCGGATCGACGATCGGCACCGTCTTGCCGGAGTAATCGACGAACACCTTGTCCCCGGCTGGATGGCTCTGGCGCATGGTCGGCGACAGCTTGCGCTCGAACGACCGGTACAGCTCACAGAAGCGGCTGTAGCCATAGCCGTCGGGATGAATGCCTCGGTACTCCTCCCACAATATCTGCAGCGTGACGCCATCCCGCTTCAACTCACGGACCAGGGCCGCCCAATCCGGCTCGACACGGCGCCGCAGACCGGTCTGGGTCGTGGGACGCCCGAACAACCTCTCGTCAAGCGTAGCGTCGGTAAGGTCATCCGGCAACGGCCAGGTCAACCCGGCGGCCGCAATCCGAGTCAGATAGTCCTGCACGGTACTGCGGGCAAAACCGAGCTGCAGGGCGATGGCGCGGTCACTTCGTGCATCGCCGCCAAACTTCAGTCTCATTAACTCACGTATTTGTCTCATGGTCAGTCTCTTCTTGAGCATCATGCCTCTCCTCTGGAAGAGACTGATGGTGGATGGACACTGACCTGATGGGCAACAATCACCCAGCCAACCGATCACCCAATGCAACCCCGCGGGGTGGCCGGAAAGCGATCGGAACGGGTGGCCGGAACCGGATTGGAATGGGTGGCCGGAACGCGGTCGGAACGGGTGGCCGAAATCAAATCGGAATGGGTGGCCGGATCAAATCGGAATCCGCAAACGAAACTCAAAATCACCAACGGAAAGAACAACAGGCCGTGACGATGTTGATTCAAACGCACACGTGCCCAGCCCTGCGCTATCCTGCGCATCAGCCATGAGTGCCTCCTAAACAGGCGGTTATGGTTAGGCCGGGCGACGGTGTTCTAGCACCACGTCCGGCCGCTTCGTTTCCGAAGCACATTCAGCATTGACCGGAAGACGTACTCCTGTCAATCCATACTCCGCCGGATCAAACCCGAAGGATCATCGGAGCATGACCGAAGCGGATCATGCCGAAGCATGGCTGCCCATCAAGGAAGCGGCCAAGCGGCTTGGCCTATCTGAGAAGGCATTGAGAAGTCGGATCGTTCGTCGCACCATCCGGGCCAGACGAGGGAACGACGGGCGCGTGCATGTGATGATCCCGCACGCTACGCCGGAGCATGCCCCGGAGATTCATCGGTCAATGTTCGGGGCAGAGCAAACCGAAGCACGCCAGACGCACCAGGGCGCGACTGAATTGGTTCCGGTGTCTGTGATGCGTGAGACTGTCCAGGCGCTTCAGGCGAGCCACAGCGCCTCTCTGGCGGCAGCATTGCAGGCGCAACGTGATGCTCACCTCGCGACTCTGGACGCGGTGGAGCGGTTGCACCAGGAACAGGTTGAGATGCTGGTTGAGCGGATTGACCGCGCCGAGCTGGTGATCGAGCGGTTGCTGGACGAACGGCGCCGGCCGTGGTGGCGGTTCTGGTGACGGTCGACGTGCCGATCGGCGTCTTCGTCAGGGCTTGGGGATACCCAGGTGCGCCATGATGGCGGTCAGTGCACGGTTGGTCTCGAGCTGATTCTCGTTCAGGATGGCCATGTCCTTGCGAACGTCGACCACCTCCGCTTTCACACCATTGATCTGCCCGCCAAGGCGTCGCTCAGCCGCATCAAAGCGGCGGTCAACGGCCCGCCCCAAAGTCTCGACAGCCTCAGTGGCTGCGCCCTTGCTGACGGGTACCGGTCGTTCTGCCAGGGTCTCCGCCAACACCTCGGCTTGAGGCTCGGGCATCCCCACAGCGGTCATGCGCTTGATGAAGGCGTGAGTGTCAATGGCTGCGGTCATGATGTTCCTCACAGTCGCCTGAGAATAACACCTCTCGGCACTGAAGCCAAACCTTCGGCTATCACTTTCCCTCAATGACAGGCTCAAACCCAGGGAGCGCGATCTGAGCGCCCGGTTCGCCATCGCCATATGGCAGAGCCTCCTCGGGCGGGTACACGATTGGCAGCGACCGAAGCTGTTTGTGCTCCAGAACGTCAGGGGCTTGGTCTTCAGCGTCGGCGATGACAGTAGCGGTGAAGACGGAAAGCCGACCGATTTGATCGCGCGCCTCACCCCAGGCGACTTCGCTGTTGATGACGTAGGCGTTGACGCTTCCCGCCGTCCCGATCTGGACAACCTGAATCCATCGGCCCTTGACTAAGTCATCCATGGCCCGCTGCACCGTGCGAGTGTTGCACCCCATCATCTTCGCCAAGGTCTTCTGTGCAACGACAACGGCATTTTGGTGCCCCATCCGCGCGACAAGGTGCTGAAGCAGTGCTGATGCCCTCGGGCTGGTCATGGTCAGGTGCGCCCATGCCTCCAGAGCCTTCCTCTCGGTCTGGACCCATGAATTTTTGCCATAGGTGGCAGGAGTCCCAAGTGCTGTTCGACTGTCGTAGGGTGACGACATTCCGGTCCATCCTTTGACGTTGGGTGTCAATTATTCAGACACGAAAGCGTGACAGCTAAGTACGATATCAGGACAGCCCTGTCAAATTTTTCGCAGACCTACGACACAACTGGTGTCGTACCCCTACGACACAGCTGGTGTCGTACCCCCCTGTGCTAACCGATTGATTCAAAAAGATCTAATTTTACACCCTTTCTAGATATCATTCTGACCGCGGTCCACAGGTAGCGAAGCCCGCCGCGCGCACCTCAAAGCGCTGGCGAGCGGGCGTCTGCCTGTGGGTCCGCCGGTCATGCCCTGGCCATCCACAGGTAACAGTCGATCCCCAGCATCCGGAACCGCAGAATCGCCGCCGCCGTGTGCGTCACCCGCTCCGGGTCGCGCCCGTCGTTCACGCATGCCGCCAACCGCGCCGCCAGGCCAAGCCGATTGTCGATCTCCCGGAACAGCAGCAAGCCGCCGTCCGACGACACCAGTCCGCCATCAAACCGGACCTGAAGCGCCTTGCCATCGACCGGTGACAAGCCGGGGAGAAACGGGGTAGGATCAACCATGACGCGTGAGGCCTCCGTGCCGTCGGCAAATCTTGTTCGCAACGGATTTATACACGGTTTCAACGGATTAGGCCACACACGTCAACCGCGGTGCATAATTCGGGCTAGGTCTCCCGTCCCGCTCCTGGACGAACGGTTCGTCCAGGTCGACGCGCCGATCGGCGTCTCGACCCTCTGGCGCGGTACGATCATACCGCGCGAAATGTTACGACAGTCGCCGGTAAACCTGCCCGCGCGCTTCGATCGAGATGACCAAGACGACGACTTCGCCGTGATCGAGCTTCAGGAGCATGCGGAGACCTCCGACCCTGGCGGACCTCATGTCGGAGTTTACCAGCGGCTTCGACGCGGCGAACGGGTCCTCCGCCAGTGCGTCGATTTTCTGGGATAAGCGTTCCTGGGTAGGGCGATCCGCCCGCTTCAACACCTTGGCCGCTTCACTCGACAAGCGAACGGTCCAAAGGCTCACAAGTTCAACTCGGCTTTCAGGTCATCCCACGACACATAGGTTCCGTCGTTCGCTGCCAGTGCGGCGATTTCTGCTTCGGTTAGCGGTTCGTCGTCCACGTCCTCAGCGGCAGGCGTCGGCACCGCAGGACGCACAGGGCGGGTGATGTGGACGTGCTTGCGGATTGCGGTCATGGCTCGGCACCCTTGCCACCCTCGATCACGGCGAACGGGAGGGGCATCTGTTTGGACTCCTCAACGCGGACTTCGAGCTTGCCATTCCAGGCGACGTGCGGGTTCAGGTAGTAGCGCACCGGCCCCCGCCCCCGCATGCCCGCCACCTTCAGCCGGCGGCGGAAAATGACCTTGTGCTCTTCGAGCTGCGTCATGACGGTGCTCACGTTACGAGGCTCAGTCCCTACTCGGTCGGATATCTCCTCTCGGGTCAACGTGACTGCGCCTGTGTTCGGTTCGATATGGGTCAACACCAGATCGAACACATGCCGGGTGAGTTCCGGCCGATCCATCTGCCGGATGGCGTCCCACACCGCAAGGCATTGTTCCGGGCTGATCATGTTGAACTTCCACGCAGGCAGCACACCGCCCGTCTCATGGCGCGCAATGGCGACCATGATATCCTCTGTCACCGACTCAGGCAATCCCAAGGCCAAAACACCCTGTCTCGCCTCATCGGCCTTGACCTTGGCAATACGCTCGGCTCTGGGGATAAATCGGGTTGCGGCGACCATGTGGAAAACCCCGGACTAGGTCTCACAGTATGAGACCATGTAGTCTCACACTGTGAGACCTAGTCGCAAGCGGAATCCGTTGCTGACCGCGGCTTTCCGGCACGTCCTTCCGCTGATAAGAGTCTAATAAGGGAAAGCGGGCTTCGTTGCGCGCCTCCGGCTCGCTGGCGACGAAGCCCGCTTTCTCCGCCCCCCTCCTGTCCCCCCTCCAAGCTGGGGATAAAAGGCTCTCCAGTAGCGGTCCACAGGTAGCGAAGCCCGCCGCGCGCATCTCAAAGCGCTGGCGAGCGGGCGTCTGCCTGTGGGTCCGCTGGTCATGCTCCGACCATCCACAAGGGCAGCAAACTGCACACTTCGTGTCGCCTCAATTCCGAAGGCTCGGCAAAGCAAGGGGGTTCAACAAAGTGCATCACCACGACCTTGGTGCGACAATGTGTCACGCTTCATTAGATTCATCCACAAGTTGAGCGAGCCTTTGGAACTCCTCCATCGAAAATACTTTCTTCTTAATCGGCTCCTCATCTTTATACTGTTTCATCAGCCTTCTTCCTTCGAAAAATCGTATAGTCTTAACCAGTTTAACCTCGATCTCAACAGTTACCGGCTTCTCAGACATCTGATCCTCCAGGGTTAGTGCCTGTCAGAGCATCACCCCCCAAATACCGGTTGACGAACAAAAAATACGGTTGCAGTACATCACCCGTCGCCCCTTCCTCATAGGAATATCAAGATGGCAACGAAACTTCCTCGGATGTGCATCACCCTAAACACAAGGACATATGAAGTATTAACTGAGATATCACGGCTTAGAAAAAAGCCAAAAGCATCTTTTATTACAGAAATTCTAGAAGAAAACATAGCTACGTTTGAGCTTATATTAGATGGACTGAAAAATCCTAGCGAACAAAATAAATTGGCATTAATAAAACAGGGCCATAAAAAAATAAATGAGTTCCAAGAAAAGGAATATGAGGCTATCGAAGCAATAGCAAATTTATCAGAAAAGCAAGAACAATGAGAATGATCGACTGGGTAACTGCAATTATACCAGTATTTCATAAACCATATATATATGGTGGAAATATAAGAAAGATAACTATGGATGGAAAAGTAGAATTCATAATTATGGGCTATCAGTCAGGGGATCGCACGAGAGTAGTATTCTTGTGCGAACAAATGATATCATGCCTGACGGAGGAAGTCATACACTATGGGTTGATGGCAACCCTAGTAAGTTTTTGCAAGGACACAATATATTCGGTAGTGATGACTTAATAGGATTAGTATATGCTCTTATGATAAGATTATGTGACATACTACCAGAACTAGAGCCCACTGAACTTGATATGCATCACTGGATAACAGGTAATTATAGTTTATCACGAATAGATGTTGCAGCAATGTATTCCGCAGAGTCACGCGCCGGTGCTTTAGCTTGGTTACGTAGTGCTGAAAGCGCTTCACACATGAAACATCGTGGGTGCGGCATTATGAAGGGAATGACCCTGTACAATCCCTATCCATCTAAGACAGGCTGGGCGGAGGCGAGTGAGAATTTCCTTTTGCGAGATGCTCCCTTGTCCATGTGGCCCATGACGAGTTCATCATAGGTGATGGTCGCGCATTCCATTGCACGTCGAATGAGATAGCCGTCGATGGCTTGGGGCAGATTCCGACGGTTGAACCTGTAGGCCCATTCCCGGAGGTAGCGCGGCAGGTGTTTGGCGGCGACGCCATGATGGGTTCCGACGAGCCACGCCTTGATGTTGCTGAACAGGATATGGATGATGGGGAAGAAGGCGGCGGCGTTGGCGCCTGGCCCTTGGATCACGGGCGTGTGCTTCAGGTGGTCACCAAGGGCGGCGTCACGACCCTGGTAGCCCATGAAGCCATCCGTCAGCAGGTGCGCCTTGGGCGCGACATTGGCTTTGATGAAGGCGCCGAGTTCGGCGCCGCTGGCGGCCGGCAGAACGGCTATCCGGACACCACCGGCGTAAAATCCGTGCTGGCGCTGTATGGCGTGTCCGTGCTTTCCACTCTTGTTCTTCGGCGCGGGCACCTTCTCGACGACTGCGACGACCAAGCTTTTGTCCGGGTTCTCCGTGCTGCGACCAGGACTTGCGGGATCACCCCGACCACCGATGAACGTCTCGTCCGCTTCGAGAAGACCGCCAACCGGGTGGTCCGGGTCTTCGCTCAGCCCATGGCGGAGCTTGTGGGCCATGGTCCAGGCCGTCTGGTACGCCACCCCCAATTCTCGTTGAAGGAACTTCGCCGAAACACCCCTCTAG
>JADFXL010000097.1 GCA_015233585.1 Alphaproteobacteria bacterium
CCGCCCGCTCCAGCCCCAGACTCCGCGCACGTGGGGTCGAGCGGTTCATGAAGCATTACTTCCTGATCGCCAAAGAAGTCGGCGACCTGACCCGCATCCTCTGCGCCGTGCTGGAGGAACAACACAAACGCAAGCCAAGACTGTCCTTCTCGGCGATTACCTTTCGCAAACGCAATATCGATGGCTTTGACATCAACAGCGGACGCCTGGCCGTCACCACGCCGGATGAATTCACCCGCGAGCCGGTCAAGTTGCTCAAGCTGTTTCATGCCGCCCATGTCCATGGCATGGACATACATCCCAACACCCTGCATCTGGTGACAAGAAACTTAAGTCTGCTCACCGGATTGCGCGAACATCCCGAAGCCAATCGTCTGTTCCTGGAGATTCTGACCTCGGCCAAGAATCCCATCAACATTCTGCGGATGATGAACGAATCCGGGGTGCTCGGTCGCTTCCTGCCCGATTTCGGCCGCGTGGTAGCACAGATGCAGTACGACATGTACCATGTGTATACCACCGACGAACACACCCTCCGCGCCATCGGTGTCGTCCACGAAATGGAGACCGATTCGTTCGAGGAAATGTCGCTATCCTGTCACCTGATCCACCAGGTTCAGTCGCGGCGGGCGCTTTACGTTGCCGTGCTGCTGCACGACATCGCCAAGGGCCGGGGCGCCGATCATTCCTCACTGGGGGCCGATGTGGCCCTGAAACTGGGGCCGCGTCTGGGGCTGACGGCGGAGGAAACCGATACGGTGAGCTGGCTGGTAGGGAGCCATCTGCTCATGGCGCGCGTCGCCTTCAAACGCGATATCGACGACCCGAAGACGGTCGAGGATTTCGTCAAGGCGGTGCAGTCGCCGGAACGGCTGCGACTGCTGGTGATCCTGACCTGCGCCGATGTCCGGGCCGTCGGCCCCACCTCGTTCAACGGCTGGAAGGCAACCCTCCTGCGCGATCTGTTCCAGCGCGCCGAAGAAGCCATGTCCGGTGTCCTGGCGGTGCCGGCCAGGGACCACCGCGTTGCCGTGGCCAAGGATCAGTTGCGGGCGGCTCTGACAGGCTGGTCGACGTCGGCGCTGGAGAATTATCTGGGGCGGGGCTACCCCGCCTACTGGCCCAGCTTCGACACCGCAACCCACGTCCGCCACGCCCACATGATCGCCGACGCCGAGGCCAACCAGCGCGACTCGACAGTCGAATTGCGCCAGGATCCGGCCCGGCATGGCACCGAGATCACCGTATACACCGGGGACCATCCGGGGGTGTTCGCCCAGATCGCTGGCGCCTTCGCGCTTGCGGGGGAGTCCATCGCCGATGCCAAGATCATTACCATGGTCAACGGAATGGCGCTCGACACATTCTGGATCCAGGGGCCTTCCGGTTCCGACGAGGACATAGCGAAAAAGCTGCGCAAGATCGAAACCACCATCATCAAGGTGCTGGAGGGCAAGCTGTGGCCGCGACGCGAGTTGAAGAACACCCGTTCCTCCGGGCTTTCCAACCGTACCCAGGTGTTCAAGGTGCCACCTCGGGTCATCATCGACAACACGGCCAGCAAGACCCATACCGTGATCGAGGTCAATGGCCGCGACCGCCCAGGCTTTCTGTTCGATGTCACCTCGGCGCTGACAGGGTGCAGCCTCCAGATTTCGTCGGCGCAGGTGGCGACCTTCGGCGAGAGGGTGGTGGACGTGTTCTATGTCAAGGACGTGTTCGGCATGAGAGTGGAGCACGAGGCCAAACTGCGTCAGATCCGCGACGAATTGTTCAAGGCCATCAGCGATCCGGCAACGATCACGCCCCTCAACGATGCGCCTCTCAACGAAACGGTGATACCTGCACCCACCCTTGAGACGGTGGCAACACCGCCGGTCATCGTCAACGAGGCCAAAGTATAGATCTTTCCAAAGATCGCGAGGTTTCCTTTCATCAAAGGTCAACCCATGAGCCTACTGCGCCCCATCGCCACGGTTGGCGGTTACACCATTTTAAGCCGCATCACCGGGTTCTCCCGCGATATGATGATCGCCAACGCGCTGGGAGCGGGAATCCTGGCCGACGTTTTTTTTGTCGCCTTCAAGCTTCCCAACCTGTTTCGCCGTCTGTTTGCCGAAGGCGCCTTCAGCGCCGCCTTTGTTCCGCTCTATGCCGGAACCGTCGCGACCGATGGCCGCGAGGCCGCCCAGGACTTCGCCAATCGTTCGTTTTCGGCGCTGCTCGTGGTCCTGATCGGTTTTGTCGCGTTCATGGAAATCATCATGCCATGGGCCATCTATGCCTTTGCCCCCGGTTTCGAGGCCACACCGGGCAAGATCGAACTTGCCGCCGAATTGACCCGTCTCACCTTTCCCTTTTTGTTGTTCATTTCCCTGGTGTCCCTGCAAGGTGGGGTGTTGAACTCCCTGGGGCATTTCGCCGCCGCCGCCGGTACGCCGGTGTTGCTGAACCTGACCATGATGGCGTCGCTGGTAATGCTGGCGCCCCTGACTCACAGCCCCGCTCACGCCCTGGCCTGGGGGACCAGCTTGTCCGGCGTGGTGCAATTCGCGTGGCTATGGGCCAGTTGCTGGCGGGTGGGCGCGCCGTTGCGGCTGGTGCGGCCGCGTTATGATGCACAGGTCAGGCTCCTGGTCCGGCGCATTCTGCCGGTAGCGTTTGGGGCCGGGCTATACCAGGTAAGCCTGCTGATCGACACCATGCTGGCGTCGTTGCTGGCGCCAGGCGCGGTTTCGTACCTTTATTACGCCGACCGGGTCAATCAGTTGCCCCTGGGGGTGATCGGAATCGCCGTCGGCACCGCGCTTTTGCCGCTACTGTCGCGCCGCCTTCATGCTGGCGATGCCGATGGCGCCATGGCCAGTCAGAACCGGGCTTTGGAATTCGCCTTGTTGCTGACCGTACCGGCGGCGATCGCCCTGGCCATCTGCGCCCAGCCCATTGTTTCGGTCCTGTTCGAACGTGGCGCCTTCGGACCGGCGGAGACACACGCCACCGCCGCCGCACTCGCGGCGTTTTCGCTTGGCTTGCCTGCGTTTGTGATGGCCAAGGTGTTCACTCCGGGGTTCTTCGCCCGTAACGATACCCGGACTCCGGTCAAGATCGCCGCCTGGGCGCTCCTCGCCAACGTCATCATGAATTTGTTGTTGATGGTGCCGCTTCGGCACGTCGGTATCGCCCTGGCCACGGCCAGTTCGTCGTGGATCAATGCCATTGCCCTGGGCGTCGTGCTTTATCGCCGTGGGCAGTTCCACTTTGACCCGCGCTTGCGCAAACGCTTGCCGCGACTCTTTGCTTCGTCATTGGGTCTGGGTTTGTTGCTGGTTGGCGGCCAATGGGAGCTGGAAGGTTATTTCGCCGGTTCATTCCTGGCGCGCACTACCGCCCTCGCCGGGCTGGTTGCAGGCGGCATGGGTGCCTTCGGGATTTTGGCGTACCTCACCGGCACTGTCCGGCCTTCGGATTTGCGTAGTCTGTGGTCTCGGGGGTAGGAGACAGAAGATAAGATGCGCGGGGCCTCAGGCCCCTCGCGCTCCCCGTTAATAAGGTAATACGTGAATATAATAAGGTATACGTGAATAAGAAAATAAATGGGGTGTTCCACTTTCCGTTACGCTGGCTCGATCAACGCCTCTGCCCTGACAAGATAGGCGTTGACCTCTTTTTGCAGCAACTCCAGGTGGTCGCGAAAGAAATGGTCGGCCCCGTCAATGCAGCGGTACTCGATGGAAATGGTGCGTTGGTGCGAGAGTTTTTGTGCCAGTTTGGCGACCGACGATTCAGGAACCATATCGTCATGGGTGCCGTGAAGGATCAACCCTGACGACGGACATGGGGCCAGGAATGAAAAATCATAGAGGTTGGCTGGCGGTGCCACTGAGATAAAGCCGGCGATTTCTGGCCGACGCATAAGAAGCTGCATCCCGATCCAGGCCCCGAACGAATACCCGGCGACCCAGCAGCGCGGAGCGTTACCGTTACCGCTCTGGATCCAGTCGATAGCTGAGGCAGCGTCCGACAACTCACCGGGTCCGTTATCGAACAAACCCTGTGACCGGCCCACGCCACGAAAATTAAATCTGAGAACCGAAAAACCACGGTGAGCAAACGCACGAAACAAGGTGTAGACTACCTTGTTGTTCATGGTTCCGCCGCCCTGTGGATGGGGATGAAGGATCAGGGCGATGGGCGCCCCAGACCGTTTGGAGTGGTGATACCGGCCCTCAAGCCGTCCTTCCGGTCCGTTGAAAATTACGTCCGCCATTGTTTTTAGCGCGACCTGACCGCGTCCCAGGAGGAAACAGGAAACCTGACTGAACCACTTGGCGCGACGCACACCAGATAGCTCACATACGTCCCACCATTCTTGACCAATCAGGTCGGGGATCCTATATTCACGATCAGCCAATGTCATGAACAACTCAATCATGGGACACACAGCCTATGCGCGCGCATCCGCCGACCCATAGTAACGCATACTAGCACGAAGACGGTCATGCTTTTCAAGCAGCTTGCCGAACAGATTGATTCCATCATCGCGCGGGATCCAGCGGCGCGGTCACGCCTGGAAGTATTGCTTTGCTACCCCGGCGTTCATGCCCTGGCGATCTTCAGGCTTGCCCACGGTTTGTGGCGCCGGGATTTCAAGCTGTTGGCCCGTTTTCTCTCCTCCATCGCAAAGATTTTGACGGGGGTGGAAATCCATCCCGGCGCCACCATCGGTCAGCGTCTGTTCATTGATCACGCTACCGGCGTCGTGATCGGCCAGACGGCCGAGATCGGTAACGATGTTACTCTCTACCAGGGAGTGACTCTGGGCGGCACCAGCCGGCATAAAGGTAAACGCCACCCGACTCTGGAAGATGGAGTGATCGTCGGCGCCGGAGCACAGGTTCTTGGCCCCATCACCGTTGGCGCGGGAGCACGCATCGGTGCCAACGCGGTGGTTATTACCGATGTGATCAAGGGCGCAACCATGGTCGGCATTCCGGCCAAGGTGGTATTGCGTCATCAGCGGCAGACGGAGGAGCTGGAAACGGACTTCTGCGCCTATGGTACGCCAGAAGACCTTACCGATCCGATGGTGCGAACGATTTCCGGGCTACGCAACCAGCTCAGCCTGGTGATGGACCGGCTGGATGAGTTGGAACGCCGACTGGAGGAACGGGACGACCCCCTCTTCCTTCAGTCGCACGTAATGGCCGAGAACGAAGATGGCGACAAAGTGACCAAGGTCGCTTCCTGACGCTGATCAAATGGATGAGAACAGGAGACGTAACCGTGAGGCTCAGCACAAAAGGACGTTATGCCGTGATGGCGATGGCCGATCTCGGGTCGAGGTCTGGAGAGCGCCCGATGGCGCTGGCCGATATTGCGGAACGCCAGGAAATTTCCCTATCTTACCTTGAGCAGTTATTCGGGAAATTGCGCAAGGGGGGTCTGGTTCGCAGTGTACGCGGTCCCGGCGGCGGTTACCTTCTGGCCCGGCCGCTGGATCAGATCCGAGTCTCCGACATCATTTTGGCGGTGGACGAGCCGATCAAGGCCACACGTTGCGCAATGGGATCTTCTGCGGGATGCCAACACAACAGCGGACGCTGCCTTACCCACGATCTGTGGGAGGAACTGGGCAACCAGATCTACCTCTATCTCAGTTCGGTATCGCTGGGCGACGTGTGTGAACGCCGACTGCTGGGTAGCAGCGGCGTATTCCACGATATCCTGATGGCGTCCGCGCAGTAGGAGAAGAAACAGATCTGAACTGGTCCCGCTGAGTAAAGGCGTACTTCACAGCGACTCCTTCGCGAAGTACGTCACCGCTTTTAGGATGTCGCGTCCAATTTTTACACGTGACAATTCAGCTCGCAAACGCTTGTTTTCCACTCCCCTGGAAGGCCGCCTTGACGGACTTGGCGACTTACGCGATGATACTGACTTGGCTGATGGTTGGTGTTCATTCTGGGGACGCGCATAGGTTGCGCGCTCTCAGTCATTGTTTGGCGGTTAATAGAGACACAGAGAATACGAATCATGACGGAAGACACTTCATCGCCCTTGTGTCTTTTTCGTGCTGGCCTCCACGAAGCCGCCCGAAATGCTTGCCTGACGGTTCTTGCCACTGATCCAAATAATACTGAGGCACACCGTGTTCTAGGGTTGCTGGCGATGCGTCAGGGTTTGGCCGTTGGTGCCCAGGACCACCTTGCCGTCGCCGCCGTCCTGGCCCCCACCGACGCGGATATTATGACCGAGTTAGCAGCCGTGCTCATCACCGGGGGGCAACCGGCAGCGGCCAGGGACATATTGTTGCGGGCGATCGCTCAAAACCCCGCTCATCTGACCGCCCGCTGCCTTCTCGCCGAGGCCCTGACCAGCCTGGGACAGAGCGTAGCAGCCATCAAGCAAAGGCGACTGGCCCATGCGGTAACATTCGCCGGACAGCAGCCTGCACCTCTGGCCGCCACGATGGAGCTTGTCGTTAACCTGGCGGCTCTGGCAGGGGCCTTGATCAACGTCGGTCGTCTCGCCGAGGCTCGCGCTCTGGTCGAGTCGTCGCTGGCCCTGCGCGTTGACTGCGCCCAGGCCCACGTCGCCCTTGCCCGCCTGCACCGCAGCGAGGGACATCTTGACGAGGCCCTGGCCACGTTGCGCCATGCCACCAGCTTGCGACCGGATCTGTCAGCTCCCTACAGATTGATGGCGGAACTGGCCGAGACACGCGGTGATATCGACCAGGCGATAACACTGCTGTTCGCCGCCTCTGCCAATGCGGAAGCAGGAACAGGGGCGGAAGCGGATCATGTGAACGTTATCGACCACCGTCTGGGTGCACTGCTGCGCCGCCGGCAGCGACGGGATGACGCCTTGGCGACCTTTCGGCGCATTCTGGCCCGAACCCCCGACGATGTGGCTGCGCTGCATGGTCTGTCCGCCGTTTTTCGCGATCTTGGTCGGCACGACGAAGCCCTGCCCTTTGCCCGCCGTGCGGTTGCCCTTTCCCCCGGCGACCCCTGGCAACACGTTCAGCTTGGCAACGTGCTGGCGGGGTTGAACCGGCCCGGCGATGCGGTGCGGGCCTACCGCTCCGCCATGGCCTTGAAACACCATCTTACGGGCGTGCATCAGGCCCTGGGCCGGCAACTGGTGATAACCGGAGACCTGATTTCTGCCGCCGAAGCCTATAGTCTTGCCGCCGCAGAGAGCCCGGAAAATACCGATCTGCTGATGCGGACCGCCACCTTATATCAGCAGGCAGGCCGGGCCGCCGAGGCGGTTCCCTGGTTCCGTCGTGCCATTGGCTGTGGCGTGGCCGCACACGCATCCCTGGGGCGCGCTCTGCTGACCTGCAATCGTTGGCAGGAAGGACTTGACCTCCTTACTCCCCTCCAATCAGCCCAACCCCTTCCGACCCAACCCCTGCTCATTTCCAGCAACGGTCTTACCCTGGAGGAGGAAATCGCTCTGCTTGGGTTGGCCCCGCGCGCGTTGGCCAAGGGCATACGCCTGATCCTGGCCTGCTCCGCGTCGCTGGCCCCTCTGCTTCGTACTTACCTGCCGAAAGCCGAAATCGTTTCTGGCGATGCCGTTTCCCCACCGATTGGTCAGCCGGCCTCCTGGGCGGACGTGGTACGGGGTCTTGCCGGAGACGCAGCCGAAACACCGCTTTCCGTCGATCCATGGCTGCGCCGGCCGCCGCGAAACGCCCCCCCGGCATCGGGTAAGGCCCCGGTCCTGGCCGTGGACCGACGGGGGCCGAGACCTCTGCCCGATGAGGTATGGACGGCGATTCTTGCTGAGCGAAAGGGCGCGGTCCTCGATCTTGGCGATGTGGCGGAAAACGATCTGACTGGACTATGCGCCCGCCTTGCCGAAGCGGAGGCGCTTCTTTCCGGTGGAGGCATCGCAGCACATCTGGCGGGGGCCATGGGAAAGCCGGGTGTTGTCGTATTGGGCACACCGTCCTCCTGGCCCTGGCCCGAAACAGGTGAGGCGACTCCCTGGTATCCATCCTTGCGGCTCCTGAGGTCGACAGATGGTAACGACGTGCCGGGAGCCATTGTTGACGTCATTCGGGCGCTAGGTAGTGGTGCTGCGCCAAAGCCAGCCTATCTTCCGGTTCATCTGGCCGGCGAGGCCGCGAGCGAAGAAAGTCACCACACCACCCTGCTCGACGCCCTGTACCGTCTGCGGCTTCCACCCTGTGGAGACGACGGGTTTTACACTTGTGACCGTCTGCATGGCGGAATGCAAAATGTCATGTATCGCCTGACGGGACCTGACAACTATGTTCTGCGACTGGGGCGTTTCCCGGCCAGCGGCTGGTTGTATTTCGGGGAAGAGCGAGCCAACTCTCTCGCCGCCTACGCTGCCGGGATTGGACCACGGATTGCCTACTTCGACATCGCCGATGGAACCATGTTGACCCATTTCGTGGACGGAACCCGTGTCAATGCCTCGAACGTCAATGATGCCGGGCTGGTCAGGCGGGTGGGACGGCTCTACCAGCATCTCCACAGTCTGGCACCGTTTCTGGGCAATTACGATATCTTCCGGCTGATTGACAGCGAAAAGAAACGCCTGGCCGATTTCACCGATCCTGATTTCGCCGACTTTGCCGAAATGACCCGGCGCGTGGCGGAAATCCGCACCCTGCTGGCGGCCAGCGCGGTATCGATGGCGCCTTGCCACAATGATCCTGTGCCTGAGAACTTCATTGATGCCGCGAGCGGCGCGACGCTGATCGACTGGCAATGCACCGGCATGGCCGATCCCCACTGGGAAGTCGGCGCGTTCAGCGCTCAGTGCGCGCTAACGCCGGAGATGGAAAAGGTCATGTTCGCCGCCTATTTTGGCGATGACAATCAGCGGTGGATGCCTCGTGCCGTTTTGTACAAAGTAGTGTGTCACTATTATTGGACAATCCACTATCTGGCACGCCTCAAGGAAAATCCCCAGGATCCGAACACGCGCACCAATGCCATGAACTCCGCGAATGGGCTGCGCGGCGCGCTTGCCAATTCCGATTTACCACGCCAGATTGCCGCGTCGGTTCATCTGGGAATTGGCGGGCTCATTGGTGCACCTTAGCCCGGATATCTCACCGAATGTAGGTGCCTCGGGTCTCTGAATCGGCAAAATATCTTCTGCAACAAAGAGTTACGCGACAGCAGAGGAGTTCCCCGATGCAGACGGAGTGTATCCCAGATTTGTTTGGCTTTGCACCTGTTGAACGGCGTCATGTGGTTGCTTCATTTGACGGCGGCACGGTGACGTCGGATGCCGGTGCGTTGCTGCTCTTGGCTGTGGATCGGGCGGTTCGGCTGGTGGAGCGCTTCGCCGCCGGCTTCAGCGATACCCGCAAGGCAGAGGCGATCGAGCACGGCTACTGTTATACCGGCGGGTCAATCATTCGGCTCGCCGGAGGTCACAACCGCCAACGCTCATACCCCCCCGCCCGAAGCTCACAAGCGGGACATCGGCCACAGCCATACCCCCAGGCATGACGCCCGGAGCGGTCTCCCAGATAACAGCTATGGGTGTCGTCGCGGATCAGATCCACCAGCAGATCCCCACCAAGGGTGTGGGCCATGGCCCAGGTTCCCGCCTTGTCGGTCCACATCAACGGCGTATGAACGACGAACCGGCTGGCCATGCCCAGGTTGAGCGCCACCTGGACCGCCTTGATGCTATCGTCGCGGCAATCGGGATAGCCAGAATAGTCAGTCTCGCACATCCCCGCCACCAAATGGCGAATGCCCCGGCGATAGGCAAGAGC
>JADFXL010000098.1:0-1507 GCA_015233585.1 Alphaproteobacteria bacterium
CCAAACGAATTAAACGCGAACAGGACCAGTAGGTCAGGACAAGCGCGCGTCTTCGACAATCGCAACGCCAGCCTGTTTTGCATAGCTGGAAAGATTGCATACTTCCACACCACGGTCACCTGATTTTCATATCTCCGGTCCCGCAGTCCCATGATCTTTGTCAAGGGTGCTTGCAGAAAAATGCTGCTCCGGCTTTATAGAAGTGCGCGACACGAATTCACGATAGAAACGTTGCATCTGAGCGTCTATAATGAGCAAAGTGAAGATTGTTTCGTTTCGGCAGGCGCGATCCCGACCGAAGCTTGGCCCTCCATGCTGGTTAGTGATTTTGATGACGGAAAACAAACTTTCTGAAATGGATGTAAAGCGGCTTCTGGATAACCCGTCAGGGGTTGCGCGTGCCAATACGGCGGCCAAGTTGGCACAGCAATTCGGTCGGGGCGATTTTACGCCAGCTCAGCGGCAAATGGCCGAACAGATTTTCAGAATCATGGTCCGGGATGCCGAGGTGCGGGTGCGCCAAGCCCTGTCAGTCCATCTAAAGGAAAGCGGTCTGGTACCCCGTGACGTTGCCAACTCACTGGCTCGCGACGTCGAAGATGTGGCGCTTCCAATTTTGCAATTTTCAGACGTTCTTACCAACGAAGACCTGATCGAGATTGTGCGCGGCCAGGGGGTAGAAAAGCAAAAGGCGGTAGCTCGCCGCGCTCACGTCGACAGCGATGTCGCCGCCGCGCTGGTTGATGAAGGCAACGAGGACGTGGTGGTCACCCTGGTGACCAACCAGGGGGCCGACATTTCGGAACTGTCGTTGCAAAAGGTGGTGGATCGCTTCGGCGACAGCGAGGCGATACAGGGGCCGTTGGTCCATCGGGCAAAGTTACCCATCACCGTCGCCGAACGTCTGGTCGCCACTGTCTCCGAACGTCTCCGCGACCATCTTTTGACCCATCACGAGTTGCCTCCAGCCGTAGCCGCCGACCTGGTGATGCAAACCCGCGAACGGGCAACGATCACCTTGTCGTCCCAGTCAACCGAAGATGAAGTTCAGATGCTGGTGGCCCAGCTCATCAGCAATAACCGTCTGACGCCTTCCATCATTCTGCGGGCCGTCTGCATGGGTGACATGAAGTTTTTCGAGTATTCACTGGCCGAACTTGCGGGCGTTCCCGTGGTTAACGCCCGGATTCTGATCCATGATTCGGGAGACCTCGGGTTGCGGGGGATCTATACGAAAGCCATGCTGCCGCTCGAATATTATCCCGCCGCCCGTGCCGCCATCGATGTCGCCCACGAAACCCAATACGACGGCGAGGCCAACGACCGGGAGCGATATTCACGGCGGATCATCGAACTCGTCCTTACCCAGTATGGGGAATTGGGCATCCAGTTCGAAAAGGATGACCTCGACTATCTTTTTCTCAAGATGAGCCAACTGCCTGGCGACCGGCTCTGAGGTCTGGCTCCGCGTGGTTCCGGCGCGCGCCTGGAGTTGGAATTGCGGTTT
>JADFXL010000098.1:1549-9743 GCA_015233585.1 Alphaproteobacteria bacterium
AGCGTAGAAAAGATCTTGTCCGCCAAAGGCCGTAATGTCGTCACCGTTTTGCCGGAGCACTCTGCTGGCGATGCCGCCAGGCTGCTGACCGACCACAAGATCGGCGTCATGATCGTCTGCGACGCCAAAGGCCGGATCGAGGGCGTGCTCTCCGAGCGGGATCTCGTCAAGGGAATGGCCAAGTACGGACCCGCTGTCATTACCATGCCGGTTCGCAACCTGATGACCAGCAACGTGATCACCTGTTCCGGTGCGGATGCCGTCAAGGATCTCATGGTGACCATGGACAACCGCCGCATCCGTCACATGCCGGTGGTTGAAGGCGGTCGGCTGGCGGGTATCATCAGCTTGGGCGATCTGGTTCACTATCGCCAACAGCAGACTCAGATGGAGATGGGTGTGCTGCGCGATTATGCGATCAGTCGTACCTGATAATCTTGTTAGCCGTATCCCGCGCGGTCAAAATCAGGTCGGTGTAGAGAGCCTCATAGGCTTCGGTCATGCTGGTCAAGCCATAGCGGGCGGTGATTCTATGCCGGGCCTGAAGCCCCAGAGCGGTTCGATCGTCTGGGGACAGGGCCAAAAGTTTTTTGATGGCCGTCGTCATGGCCGCCGGATCGCTCGGGGGGGCCACGGTGCCACAGGGACCGAGGATCGCCGCAGCATCCCCCACGTCCGTAACCACGCCTGGGATGCCGCAGGACATCGCTTCGGCCACCACGTTCGGAAAGCCCTCGCCAAAAGCGGAACTCAGGACAAAGAGGTCAAGCGCCGCCAGCAATCTGGGCACATCCCGTCGTTCGCCGAGCCGGATGACCCGCGACGGATCAAGCCCGGCGGCAAAAATTTCGTTGGTCAGACTTTTATTATCCGGTTCGGTGCCGGTGCCCGCCAACAATAACCTGGCTGAATCCCCGCACTTGGCAAAGGCCGTCAGTAATCCCGCATGATCTTTCATCGGATCGTGGCGGGCAAGGCAGCCGATCAGCGGAACCTCGGCGGAGATGCCGAACTCCGAACGAACCGCTGCACGGGCCTCCGGATCAGGATGAAAGGCCCCGGTATCGATGCCGTTGGGAATGACCCGGGTGTGACGGGGGCGGTAGCCCAGTCTTTCATGGACCCGAAGGCCGGCCGCCGAATTGGCTATGACGGCGGCCGGCAGACGCGACAGATGGGCCAGAACGCGGACGATACTGCGTGTCAGCGGTGCGTAGCGGTCGAGCTGCATGTCGGAACAGCGGAGGGTCCAGATCACTTTCGGACGACCGCCCAGAACAGCCGCCAGCAGTCCGGCCAGATCGGCATGATAGAGCCATGTCTGCACCACCTGCGGGCGATGGTGGCGTATCAGCCTTACGAGCCGGAAAAAGGCCCCCAGGGAGGCGCGGCCACGGCCAATCCCCAGGCTGTGAACCTCCACGCCAGCCGCGCGCAACTCGGCGCCATAAATTCCCTCGTCCATCAAGGAAACGACGACATGACGAAGGGACGCCGCACCGGAGCCACGTACCAGAGCCGTCAATTGCCGTTCCGCCCCGCCGCTGCCGAGGCCGGTGATAACATGGAGGATCTTCTGGGTGCCGCCCCCGGGGCGCGGGGAAAGAGTCATCTGGTGCGACGCCACCCGTTCCAGCCAGAGCGGATCCATAGCCGGTTCAGCCCTGATTGCGCCACCGCCGTCATGGCCACGACCATGGCTGGCCACATACCCATGGTATAGCGGGGGATGCCGACGCCAAGCAACGCGGTCAGCAACAGCACGCCATGAAGGGTAATGGCGGTCAGCAGGCCAGCGTCGGTCAATGGCGATATCGACCGTCCACGCCATGCGACAACGAGACACAACGCACTCAGCGCACCGGTGATCCAGCCGATGGCGGTGGCGACAGGCTGGACCAGAACGGCTTCGCCACGGGGCGTGAACCCATTTATCAACACCGTCATCAAGGGCTCGAACGGCAACGGGCGGTGGGCGGCGATGAATGCGGCGAACGGGGCTATCAGATCAGGATAATTCTGAGGGTAGAGTACCCATAAATCCTTATAGTGCCGCCAGGACAGGGCCAGATAGCCGAGCGGCGCCCCGGACAGGCGTTCCAGGCCTACCTTGAAAGCCACGATGTTCATGGCGGCTTCCGGAAGGCCAATCTCCGCCCGCACTTTGTCCGAGCAGGAACCTTCGATACAGGTTTCGTAGTTTTCCGCCAGCACCCTCTCGATATCGCTATTGGGCGCCTCCCGCACCAGGGCGCGAACCGGCGCGAAATCCGTCTCAAGCGCCGCAAACAAGCGCTGCCGCATTGGATCGGTTTCCGCTTGGCTCCGGGCCGGGGCCTCGATCAGGGCGGCCTTGGCGAAGAAGTGACGCCCGGCGAGGGACGTTGCCGCTGCGCCATGATGGATGCGCGTATAGGCGCGCTCACCCCCGGCAAGAATCAGCATTGGCACGATGGCCGCCATCATCACCACGGCCAGGACCCGCCCCGAGGACAGGCGACGGCGGCTCATGAGCACCATCAGCACCAGCACCGGAAGGAAAGCATAGCCCGTGGGCCGAACCGTGGCGGCAAGTCCGGCGACGACCGCCGCCGCCATTGCCCAATGCCAATGGGGGGTGCGCGAATAGCGGATCATCGCGGCAAGGAACAGGGTCAACAGGCTCGTGAACAACGATTCCGTCATGATGGTGGCGTGGTACAAATTCAGATATGGATTGATCATAAGCGTAAAAATCAATCCCATGGCAAGTACAAAGACACAATTCGCGCGCACGATCTCCCGCCCAAGGACAGCCAGCGCCGCCGCATAAATCAGGGTCTGCGCGTACATACCGCCACTGGGGCCAAAAAATCTGAGAAATAGTGGATAGCCCGCCATTCGAATCGCCGCGAAGTTAAGATAGGAGTCGGAATCCGGCTGCAAAATTGGCGTTGCCGGCAATCGGGCGATCTGAATAACGGCGTACAGAGCGACGGAAATGATTATTAACGTCTGGGAAGCCCGAAGCGAAATTTTGACCATTTCTGTGAATCCTATGTCCGGTGGCGCATCCCCCCATACCTTGCAGGCTTCCGCCCGCGCCCGACCGGGGCGATGCCCCGGACCCCATATTTTATTAAACAATAAGGGGGTTCGGGGCATCGCCCCGAGCGGAGCCGGGGCGGCAGCCCCGTGGTAAGGGGGGAGGTGTGAACGGTGACTTCTCAACGCTCCACCAAATCCGTTGGACGGTTACGAATGACCACCGGGATCGCGCGATATTTCGCCATGTCCAGGGCGAAAGAGGCCAAAGTCGATTCTGTGGCGGCAAGCATAACCTGATCCGGATTCAGGTCATCGAATACCTGTTTCAGCCAAACAACTTGTGCATAGGCTTTGCTCAAAGTCTCCAGGGGGGCCGTTCGCAGTAAGCTCATCTGCGCCTTCTCGACGGTATCGTCCGAGAAACGCCCTTCCAGCACCAACATTCCTCGACGATACCTGCGCCGAGCCTTGGCGACGCGCAAGGCGCCAGCCATAGACAAGGGAAGGTCCGGTGGACAGAGGGCGGTAATGCCGATTCCGGCCAGATCATTCACCATGGCCTGGCTGTCAGCCACAACCACCACGGCCGCACCCCGCTGTATCGCATCTGTCAGAGCCTGGCGATCCTGTGGTTCATCGGCGCCGCCCCACATCCAGAGGATGCGCTGCTCGGAAAGGACAGACGAGGGTCGCGTCAGTTTCCCTTGAGACGAACCATCGCCGGACCGCTTTGCGGCAAATTCGAGCGCCAATTGCCTCAGTCTCGCCATCCTCCGAACCACCCGCAACTCGATCCATCGGATCCGGCCCCGCAGCCGTTCCGGCAGATGCGATTCCCACCGCTGATACCAGGACAATGGCGCCTGATAGCGAGGGGATCCCTCGGGCAGGACCATACGAACCGGCCAGCGGCCGATCTGATCGGGAAGCCTCGAACCCGCCACGGCCAGGGTGAGCGTGCCGTCAAATCCCGCCTCCGCCATCCGGCCCATCAGAAAGTCAAGGCCATAGAGCGGGGCGATCCGCCCCACGATCTCGTCCCGGCAGGCGGTCAAAAGGTTCACCCCATCGACCAGCGCCGATACCTGCCCCCCCGCGAAAGCGACCACGATATCGGCAAGTTCCCCGGCCATCTCCGCGGCCTGTTTGGTTTCCTGCGCCGTCAGACGATTGCCGACCGCCTCAATTGTCAACGAGGAAGCCAAGGAAGACTCCAGCGCGACCACGTTCGGCCCCCCATCCCGGCACGCCAGGGCCAGCGCGGCCGGCACAGATCCGCTGTCGCTGACCCTCACCAGACGAAGACCCGGACCCGGCGTCTCCTTGCCGCAAAGGTTGCGCGCCTGCCATGCCGAACCGGCCTGAACCCCCTGCGCCGCCCGTTCGTTGATCGTCCTGGTGGCTCGCTCACGGACCTTCAGGAATTCTTCATCGCTCCACTCGGTAAAGTTAATGCGAACCTTGTTGAAGCCCCCCTCCAGCCCCAGAAGCCAGGCTTCCTCGTCCGGAATTTTGCCCTCTCCGAGCGCCGTCGCATAGAGATTGGAACCCGGCAGCGGGGTCAGAATCGCAAAACCCACTTCCACCGGCAGGCCATTGAAAAAGGTGATAGTTTCCTCGACGGTCGCCGCATTCTCGCCGGGAAAGCCGAATATCATCTGGATATTGACCCGCACGCCAGCGTCGAGGGCTGTCTCGATGGCTCGTCTTGATTGGGCGCTCGTCACCTTTTTGTGCATGGCGGTCAGAATATCGTCCGAGCCGGATTCGACGCCAAACGTCACCTGCCACAAGCCCGCCGCTTTCATCAGTTCCAGGTCACGCCGTTTCACCAAATTGACCCGGTAATTGGCACTCCACAACAAACCGGTCGACGCCATTTTGGTGGCCAGCTCCACGATGCGGCGATGATTGACCAGGGTCAGTTCGTCCAGAAACATGATGCTGTTGATTGGGAATTTGGCCTGCCAATAGGCGATTTCGTCCAGCACGTTATCCAGGTTCCGGTATTGGATGGTCGGAAACTGCAACGAACAGAAGGTGCAGGAATACGGGCAGCCGCGCCCGGAAATCGTGTTGAAATAGCGGATGATCGTAACGCGGCCATGTTTTTGCGGTACGAACACCGCAGCCTCCATGGCACGAAGGTAGTGGTCGATGGGGAACCCGTCGTAATCGGGCCAGACGGTTTCTGCCCGGCGCTTGGGAAGGGCGAGCGGGGCGGTCAGCTTTGCCTTGCCACCGTCATTGAAGGCGATCCCAGGGATCGCGTCCAGTTCGTTCTCCGTGAAGACACGGACGGCGACCGGCTCCCCTTCGCGCATCACCGCAACGTCAATGCCCAGAAGTTCAATGATCTGGAGATAATTGTATTGGGCCAGCGCCCCTCCCACCACGATACGCTTGTCGCCGAAGCGGCTGCGGATGGCTTGGCTCAACCACTGCACCTGGGCGTATTGCACGCTCATTGCCGTAATGCCAAAGGCATCAACACCAACCAGCCGCAGCCGATCAAGTTCCTGTTCGACTTCGCTTCTGGCAAGATCCAGCCCGAACATGTCGATGATACTGACCCGATGGCCGCCTTCTCGAAGGCAACGGGTGATGATGCCAAGACCGATGGGCAGCGCGTCCGGGGGGCGGCGAAACTGGCTTTGGGTAAGATAGACCGACGGATTTATCAGAACGATATGCATCTATACTCTCCAAACCTGAAAACTCGCCTTGGCCCCCCCATGGCTTTGACGTTTGGCGGCAGTAGAGCATGAGGCCATGACCAGCCTGAATATCGCATTTGTACAGATGAAAAGCGAGTGCTAGCAGGTCGTGAGGATACGACACCATGCAGAATGTGCTTCCTTTGGGGATAGAAAAACTGTAGCGTTCAGCCGCTTTCGAAATGAAGGTGTCCTTTCGGCTGTGTGTCGAGACAGGTTCACCAACATTCGGGTTCTGCAACCTTCGGGGCGTGAGCACAAACCATGATAAATGTTGGTTCCAAGGTAATTGGCGGTGGCAAACCCACTTTTGTTGTCGCTGAGATGGCTTGGGCTCATGATGGCTCGGTCGAAAAGGCGCGGATTATCGTAGACGCCGCCGCCAATGCCGGGGCCGATGCCATCAATTTCCACCTGACCAGCCTGCCCGATTATATGGTGCCGTTCTATGGTGCCGGGCCAGGGCGCCTCTCGGGGGGTAATGACACCCTTGAGGTGTATAAATACCTGGAAAAAATCAATCTTTCCCTGGAAGCCTTCGCCGAGCTTGCCGCTCATGCCAAGGCCAGGGGGATTGCGGTCAGCGTCATGGCCAACGACGAAACCAGCGCCGATTTTGCCGCCGGTCGCCTGAACGCCGATCTGGTGATGCTCCATCCGTCTGCGGTGGGGGACGAGCGGCTGCTGCGGCGCATTGCTGCGACCGGCAAGCCGTTCGTTATCTACACCGGCGGACTGCGCCTGGGCGAAATCGAGCGGGCGGTCGAATGGGCGGCAGCCGAGGGCAACTCCAATCTGATCTTGCAGCACGGCTTCCAGAGCTACCCTACCGCGCTTGAAGACAACCACCTGCGAGCGATCGCCACGTTAAAGGCCCAGTTCGGATTTCCGGTAGCTTTCGCCGATCATACCGATGGCGACGACCCGATGGCTCAGGTGGTGCCCTTGCTGGCGGTCGCCCTGGGTGCCGATGTGATTGAAAAGCATATTACCTACGACCGGGCGGTCAAAGGTGAAGACTATGAATCGGCGCTTGGCCCCCAGGAATTTGCCGTATTCGTCGAGCGGCTGCGCAAGTCGGAGCTGACCCTCGGCCAGCCCTCCTGGCGGCCCCTGTCGGAGCGCCAGTTGAAATACCGTTCAGTGGTGCGCAAGCGGGCCGTAGCCGCGGTTCCCATCGCCGCCGGCACGGTCCTGAGCCGGGATCTGGTGGCCTTCAAACGATGCGATGCCGGGTTGTTCCCCGAAGAAGTGGCGCCGCTGTTCGGCCATGTGGCGGCGGCTGGCGACCTCGCGGAAAATACGCCGCTCGTCTGGGAATTGCTGCGATGAACGGTAAGGCGGCTATCTTTCTGTCGGTTCGCGACAAGGCGACGCGTTTGCCCGGCAAGGTCATGCGCCGGATCCACGACCGCCGGGCCATCGAACATCTGATCGACCGGATCCGCCGCAGCACCGCTGCCGATCTTGTGGTGATGACGACCTCCATTCATTCCGGGGATGATGGCCTTGCGGCGGTGGCCGAGGCCAACGGGATTGCCTGTTTCCGTGGCAGCGAGGAAGACAAACTGACCCGCTACCTGGACGCGGCGGATCAGTTCGGCATCGAATTCTTCACGGTTGTGGACGGCGATGACCTGTTTGCTGACGCCACGTTCATCGACCAGATCATCACGGACTGGAGAAAGTCCAACGGCGACTTCATCATTGTCGACAAGTTGCCGGTTGGCGGCACGGCATTCGGTGTCCGCACCGAAGCCATGCGTAAGGTCGTGGAATTGAAGGCGGAAAACGATACCGAAGTTTGGGGTGGCTATTTCACCACCACTGGATTGTTCAACTGCCGTTTTCTGGAGCCTGTGGATGAGCGGATGGCGCGTCCTGATCTGCGCATGACGCTTGACTACCAGGAGGATCTCGACTTTTTCACGGCGGTCTTTGATGCGCTGTATCAGCCGGGTACGGTATTCAGCTTCGCTTCCATCCTGGAACTGCTGGTGGCGCGTCCCGATATCGTCGCCCTGAATCAGGGCGCGCAGCAGAAGTATGAAGCCGGATTGAAAAAAGCAGCGCCGGTTCGCATGAAGCCTGTGACTTCAGCGATATAGGGTTTCGGCGAAGTAGCGCTGGTCCTTGGAACCTGTGGGAAGGATCGTCTGCAATGAAATTTCTTGTCGTCGGTCTGGGTTCGATGGGGAAACGCCGCATCCGCAATCTGACGCATCTGAAGGCCGGGACGCTCGCCGGTTTCGATTTGCGGGCCGATCGCCGGGAGGAGGTTAAGGTTCTCCATGGGCTGGCCGTGTACGACGATCTGGAAAAGGCGTTTGCCGAATTCAATCCCGACGCGCTGGTAACTTCCACGCCGCCCGACAAGCATCTTCCCATCGCCCGCATGGCCCTGGAGCGCGGCAAGCATGTCTTCTGCGAGGCCGGCACCACCACCGAAG
>JADFXL010000099.1 GCA_015233585.1 Alphaproteobacteria bacterium
GCAGAGCCTTGATGACATCTGCCACAGGTTTCCGGGCGCCGGACCTGAGCCAGGGAAAAATCATGCTGTTGATGACAGGCCGTACACGTCCCGACCGAACCATCGGGATTGACGCGCCCGATGCCAGAGTTTGGCCATGTGGCAGGATCAATCATGCCGCTCGGCAGAATCTTGACCTTGGAACCATGGCATTTGACGCAAGCCATGGTGGCCGCCGCAGTTCCTGCCTCGGTATGATCCCCCTGCACCAGGGTCGCCAGAGCGAGGTCAGCACTTCCTTCCATATTGCCACCGGCCTTGGCGTGTTTGCTCTCCACGTACTGCCTGGTTTCCAGTGCGTGGCAGCGGGAACAAGCCTTTGGGGTAACTACGACGGAGATCGTATATTTTTTGTGCATGATGGCACTTGGATCCCCTTTCTCCGCCTGGTGGCACTCATAGCAGCCCACATTGGCCCCATAGTGCCTCGACAGGCCCCATTGCTGGACAATTCCACGGGTCTCATCCGTATGGCAGGAGATGCAGACGGCGCTGGTTTTACTCAGGCTGTCAGGAACACGCCGGCCATGACTCTGGTCGCCCTCGCCTTCCGCAGCCTGGGCTGCCCGCAAACCTGGGGACAAGATGAAAAGACACGCCACAAGAAAGAACCAGATACGGACGTGACGGGTACAACCCGATGGTGGCAAAGCATCCCGGAATCGGGTTGGGAAATTCGATTTTCTACAATTTTCCATTTTGTCCCGCTTTGTTCCACAAGATGTGATGGCAAAACCCAATACAATGACGCAGCCCCCTGGGCCTCTCGCCTCTTTATCGTCCAGGTGATTTACATTCATAGATAATTTCTGATTTTTGGGGTACCTGGACAATTACTCGAAATCCGGATCCGAGCATAAGGAGAACCGATGCCCCCCCGCAACCCCTACCCTCGTTCCCACGATTTCGGAGATGGCTGCATCGACCTTTCCCACGGCAGTGGAGGGCGCGCCACGACACGGCTTGTCGAAGCGCTGTTCGTGTCCGCCTTCGACAACCCCCTGCTCGACCAGCGCAACGATCAGGCTCAGTTTCCGGTGGCGCCGGGGCGTATGGTCATGACGACCGACGCTTACGTCATTTCGCCCCTGTTCTTCCCCGGCGGGGATATTGGCTCGCTCGCGGTTCATGGCACCATCAACGATGTCGCCATGGCCGGCGCCAGACCGCTTTACCTCTCCGCCGCCTTCATCCTTGAGGAAGGCTTGCCGCTGGCCGATCTCAACCGCATCGTCCAGAGCATGGCCCAGGCATCGCGGAACGCTGGCGTGCCGGTCGTCACCGGCGACACCAAAGTGGTGGAAAGGGGCAAATGCGACGGCGTTTTCATCACCACCGCCGGCATCGGAAGGATTCCCGACGGGGTAACGATCTCCGGCGAACAGGCCCGGCCGGGCGATGCCGTGCTGCTTTCGGGCACCCTCGGCGATCATGGCATCACGATAATGAGCGCGCGCGCCGGGATTTCTTTCGCGACCTCGCTCCAGTCTGACAGCGCCGCCCTGCACACCCTGGTCGCCGGGATGGTGGCTGCCGTGCCCGCGATTCATTGCCTGCGCGATCCGACCCGGGGCGGCTTGGCCGCGACCTTGAACGAACTGGCTCAGCAATCGGAAGTCGGCATCGTCCTGGAGCAGGATCACATACCCATTCACCCCGAGGTGAGCGGGGCGTGCGAACTTCTGGGTCTCGATCCTCTCAACATCGCCAACGAAGGCAAGCTGATCGCCATCTGTGCCGAGACCGACGCGGAGCGCCTCCTGGCCGCAATGCACGCCCACCCCCTGGGGCGCAAGGCGGCGATCATCGGCCGGGTGATCGCCGATCCGCACCGCTTCGTGCAGATGAAGACCAGCTTCGGCGGCAAGCGGATGGTCGACTGGCTGAATGGCGATCCTTTGCCCAGAATCTGCTAGAAAACACGAATCTGCTAGGAAATACCTGGTGCGTATCCTCCTCCTCACCCACGCCTTCAACAGCCTGACGCAGCGGCTGTTCGTCGAGCTTGCCGATCGCGGGCATTCCGTTTCGGTGGAATTCGACATCACGGATTCGGTCACCCTGGAGGCCGTCGCGCTGTTCCGTCCCGACGTGGTGGTCGCGCCCTTCCTCAAACGCGCGATCCCGGAGACGGTGTGGCGGAAGCTTCCCTGCCTGATCGTTCATCCCGGCCCACGCGGCGACCGGGGACCGGCGGCGCTCGACCACGCCATCCTGGAAGACCATAAGCGCTGGGGCGTCACCGTCCTTCTTGCCGAGGCCGTCATGGACGCCGGCCCGGTCCTTGCGAGTGCCGATTTCCCCATGCGCGCCGCACCGAAAAGCAGCCTCTACCGCCACGAGGTCACCGAGGGGGCGGTGGCCGGGGTGCTCGCCGCCTTGGAGAGGCTCGAACGCGGAACGGCGGCACCGGAAGTCCTCATGGACCTGTCCGGCTGGAAGCCGACGCTCCGTCAGGAGGACCGTGCCATCAACTGGAGTGTTGATACCACGGCAACCGTTTTACGCAAAATCCGCGCCGCCGACGGGAGGCCGGGCGTGCTCGACCATTTATTCGGCGAGCCGGTTTATCTTTACGACGCCCAGGAGGAAACCCGACTCACCGGCAACCCCGGCGCGGTGATCGCGAAGCAAGAGACGGCGCTCTGCCGCGCCACGGTGGATGGCGCGGTGTGGATCGGCCATGTCCGGCGCAAGGAAGCCGCCTTGTCGATCAAGCTGCCAACGATGCTGGCCTTTGCCGAACACGAGAATACCGTACCGCCGCCCCCGGAACAGGACACCTATTGGCGCGACCTCTGGTACGAGGAGCGAAACGGCGTCGGCTTCCTCCACTTTCCCTTCTACAACGGCGCCATGTCGACCCGCCAGTGCGAGCGGCTAACCCAGGCCCTGGTTGCCGCAAAGGCTCGCCCAACCCAGGTGATCGTGCTTATGGGAGGTCCCGATTTCTGGTCCAACGGAATGCATCTGAACGTGATTGAAGCCGCAGAGAGCCCGGCCGATGAATCCTGGCGCAACATTAACGCCATCAATGATCTGGTGCGCGAAATCATCACCACCACCGATCGGCTGACCATCGCCAGCCTGCACGGTAACGCCGGGGCCGGCGGTGTGTTCCTGGCGCTGGCCTGTGACCATGTGTGGGCACGAGCGGGCATTATCCTCAACCCCCACTACAAGGGTATGGGCAATCTTCATGGTTCGGAATACTGGACCTACCTGCTACCGCGCCGCGTCGGACCCATGCTGGCCGAGCAGGTCACCGCCGCACGCTTGCCCATAGGCACAAAAGAAGCCCGGCGGCTCGGCCTGATTGATGAGGCCATCGCGGGGGATGTTGCGACCTTCCGGGCGGAGACCGAGACGCGGGCAATGGCCCTAGCTGCCGATCCGGCGCTCGCCGTCCTGATCGAAGAAAAGCGCCGCACCCGCGCCACCGACGAAGCCGTAAAACCGCTTGCCGCCTACCGGGCTCTGGAACTTGACCGTATGAAGCTCAATTTCTATGGCTTCGACCCGAGTTATCACGTTGCCCGGTACAATTTTGTTTTCGGCGTGCAAAAATCTCATACGCCGCTGGTTATTGCCCGCCATCGCCGGCGTATATGATATCTCAGGCTCTTCCTGGGTTTCGAGGTGATGGAGAACCTATATATTTTAACGGCTGGATCCCCATTCATAGGGTCCATAGACGAGTCACGACCGCTCACACGTCGCCGTAAACCTCACTTCTCGCCATTTATCCTGAACATAATTCAGCTCCCAGTTATTCCTGGCCATAAACACCGGCCGCTCATCCCGATCCAGTGCCATGCTGGCACGATGGGCCTCGGTAAACCGGTCCAGCAAGCCCCGGTTCACGGCATCTACCCAGCGTGCCGTCTCATACGGCGCGGCTTCCAGATGCACCTTGATGGCGTATTCCGAACCGATGCGATCCACCAGCACGTCAAGCTGAAGCTGCCCCACCACGCCAACAATCCACTCGGCACCCAGCAAGGGACGGAAGACCTGGGTCACGCCTTCCTCAGCCAGGCTTTCCAGGGCGCGTTTCAGGTGCTTGGCCTTCATGGGATCGTCCAGGCGGACCCGGCGCAGGATGTCGGGGGCGAAGTTGGGGATGCCGGTGAAACGTAAAGACTCGCCCTCGGTCAGAGTGTCGCCAACGCGCAGGATGCCGTGGTTGGGCACGCCGATGATGTCGCCGGGCCAGGCTTCCTCGGCCAGTTCGCGGTTCTGGGCGAAAAACAGGATCGGGTTGTTGATGGCCATGGATTTGCCGCTACGCACCTGGACCAGACGCATCCCACGCCGGAAGCGGCCCGAACAGAGCCGCATGAAGGCAATGCGGTCGCGGTGGTTGGGGTCCATGTTGGCCTGGACCTTGAAGACGAAGCCGGTGACCTGGTCCTCGGCGGGGTCGATCTGACGCGGCTCGGCGGGTTGGGGCCGCGGCGGGGGGGCAAAGCGGGTCAGGGTCTCCAGCACTTCACGGATGCCAAAGCTTTTCAGGGCGCTGCCGAACAGCACCGGCGTCATGTGGCCGGCGAGGTAACTGAGCGGATCAAACGGCATACACGCGCCCTGGATCAGTTCGATTTCCTCGCGCAGTTTGGCCAGCAGCTCCGCCGGCACGCTTGCGGCGAGTCCGGAGTGGTCGAGGCCGTCCCAGGCGATCTCATCGCTGACGCGATCCCCCTTGGCCTCGCCCAGCAACACGGTGCGGTCGCGCAATAAATCATAACAGCCGGAAAAATCGGACCCCATGCCCAGCGGCCACATGACCGGCACCGTATCCAGGGCCAGGGTCTCGGCGATCTCGTCCAGCAACTCGAAGGGATCGCGGCTTTCGCGGTCGATCTTGTTGATGAAGGTGACGATGGGCACGTCGCGCAGGCGGCACACCTCGAACAGCTTGCGGGTTTGCGGCTCGATGCCCTTGGCGGCGTCGATCACCATCACCGCCGAGTCGACCGCCGTCAGGGTGCGGTACGTGTCCTCGCTGAAATCCTCGTGACCGGGCGTGTCGAGCAGGTTGAAGGTGATGCCCTGGTAGTCAAACGTCATCACCGAGGTGGTGACGGAGATACCGCGCGCCTGCTCGATCTTCATCCAGTCGGAGCGGGCGCGCCGCCCCTCACCCCGCGCCTTGACGGCGCCTGCGAGACGGATGGCTCCACCCTGCAACAGCAGTTTCTCGGTCAGAGTCGTTTTGCCAGCATCGGGGTGGGAGATGATCGCAAAAGTCCGCCGTGACCCCACGGGATCGGATTCGATGTTGTTCACAGTGCTGGTCTCCAAAATATCCGTACCCCCAGATAAAACAAAACGCGGTCCTTGGCAAAGCCTCGATTGTGAGTTGCCGCCCGCGCCCGCTTGGGGCCTGAGGCCCCAAACCCCCATTAATAAAAAAGGGAGGTTGGGGCATAGCCCCAAATGGGGTTGGCTTGGGGCGATAGCCCCGATGGATATATCAGAACACTTTATTCCAGCCGTCATATTCCTGTAAGAAGTACCCATGCGCACGTTATATCATCTTTGGCTTTCTGCCCACGCTCGCAAGGTTCGGATTGTTTTGTCCGAGAAGAAGCTCGCCTTCAATCTTGAGATTGAGCGGGTCTGGGAACGGCGTCCCGAATTCCTCGCCCTCAATCCGGCCGGTGAGGTTCCAGTGTTGGAGGATGTGGATGGCTCCATCCTGTCGGATTCTTCCGCCATCTGCGAATATCTGGAGGAGGTGTACCCCGAAATTGGGCTGCTTGGCACCGGAGGCCATGCTCGTGCCGAGGTCCGTCGCCTTATCGCCTGGTTTGATTACAAGTTCGATCGCGAAGTTACCCAAAATCTGGTGGGGGAAAAGATAAACAAACGCCTGACCGGCATCGGCGAGCCTGACTCGCGGGCGATCCGGGCTGGCCGTACCAATATCCACATTCACATGAACTATGTGGAGTGGCTGGTTGACCGCCGCCGCTGGCTGGCTGGCGAATTTTTCTCCCTGGCCGACATCGCCGCCGCCGCCCATCTGTCAACCCTGGACTACATCGGCGACGTGCCATGGGAAGACCATCCCGGCGCCAAGGACTGGTACGCCCGGCTCAAGTCCCGCCCGAGTTTCCGGGCCATTCTCAAGGATATCGTTCCAGGGATGCCGCCGTCCAAGCATTATGAGAACCTGGATTTCTAGTCCTGCCTTGAATAGCGGCAACCCCGTGATTACGCATCCACCGAAACCGGCGGAACCTCCTGCCATTTGAGCACATCAAGAATCCGGCTGGTTCGCTGGAGGATGTCGGGATTATCAGCATTGTATCTGAGGGCAAAGGACACCTTCCCCTCCCATTCGGCGATCATGTCCTTGGGCTGATCGGGTTGGGCTTTCTCCCCGGTCAGGGCGCCGATGGTCTGATCGAACGCCGGATGAAGTTCTGGCGGAAACCCCAGCATCCGATATTCTTCCCAGCTTAAATTCCCGCTGAGATAGTTTTCATGAGCAAAATTGGCAATCTGACGGGGCGACATATTGCGCGGGTCGCCGTTCGACTCCGGGCCTGCCAGCAGAAGCGGGGGTGGGGTCTGACTGCCGGCCTTAAGCGGAGCCGAGACTGTGTTCAGAGTCGTCAGATCAACGTCGGAGCCAACCGTTCCGCGCCCCAGAGGTTCCGGTACGATCCTTGAGACGGCGTTACGAATCGGTGCGATCAGGTCCGGAACACGGAATAATGATCCGATATTCATGATCCCGCCATCCCCCACGATGGGAAGCGCATCCTTTTCCCTATTACGTATCCCATCTCAGGCGTTGACGCCATTCCTGGCCAGCAGAACGGCCTCGTTGGCGTTCATTTCTGTCGTCTCGCGCTTTTTCCGGTACATCTCCGCATCGGCAGTATGAAGCGTTTGACGCCAGTCATCGGAGGGAAGGTAAGCCTGGACCCCGCAACTGGCGCGCAAGGTAATCATTGCCCCCTGCCAGACCGCGTAGGCATTGTTGATGGCAAAATCCAGATCATTGGCCCGCGCCAGACCGATTTGCCGGGGGCTGCGGGGCATCAGAACGACGAATTCGTCCCCGCCGATGCGGGCCAGCGAATCGCTTTCCCGAACGTGGCCCCGCAACAGCCCCGCCACCTGGCGCAGAACTTCATCGCCAGCCTCATGACCAAAGGTGTCGTTGACCGGCTTGAAACCGTCAAGGTCGATAAAAATTACGACACCGCCCTCGCCATGACGCTTCGCCCCCACCATTTCTTGATGGAACCGTTCTTCGAAGCCGCGCCGGTTAAGGAGGCCGGTCAGTTCATCGGTGAGGGCCAATTGTTCGAGATGCGCCAGCCGCTCCTTTGTCTGGGTCAGCCGGGTCTGGGATTCGAGCGCGAACGTCAGCGCCATTTCGAGCATTTTGTACCATCTTTGGAACAGACCATCCGTTGGCCAGCCCATTCGCTCGACATCGTCTATGAATCGGCGCATGTGTTTATCAAGTTCGGCGTCGGGGATAGCTTGCAAGCTGGAAGGGAAGCTCGGTCGGATCATACCCATATCGCACCTGCCTGTTCTGTCGTAAACCCAGAAGCAAAAAACTACCCGGGTTCCAGATTTAGTTACGCAATGTCCGTGCCATCGGCGGCGTCTTGATTTTCAACGGGTTGGCTCTCCGTTGATTCTCTGGTACCGGGCAATATTTGCCGGGCTGCGTGGGTACCCGGCAGAAACGTCCGGGTTTCTCATTCCACCATTAGCGACTTGCCGCCGGGCCGTGCTACAGTCGCACCGGATCAGTTTTCTTGGAGAGGGAATGGACTATGGTTTGGCGGAATCTTGTCACAACGGCCATCGTAACGTTCCTTGCCATAGGCCCCGCGTGCGCCACCGAATCTGTGTCTCCTCCGGCCCAGCCCATAGTTCCGGCCCATTATGTCACGCCACTGCCAACGCCCCACAGGGCCGTTTATAACCTCTCCCTGGCCACAACCCGTTCGGGTAACGGCGTCCTTGGGGCCAGCGGCCGCATGATTTATGCGCTAGCGGACACTTGCGACGGATGGACTACAGAGACCCACAATTCTCTGGAAATCACCGACGATCGCGGCACAACCGATTCCTCCGGCTGGGATCTGATATCGTGGGAATCAAAAGACGGTTTGAATTATCGTTTCCACGTGCGCAGTACCGAGAGCGGCAAGGTCTCCGAAACCATTGACGGCACCGCGCATCTGACCAGCCCTGGCGGAGCGGGCGTGGCCCAGTTCACGGCGCCCGAAGTCAAAACCATCCCCCTGCCCAAGGGCACCCTGTTCCCGACCCAGCACACCATGGCACTTCTCGCTCATGCCGCCGCCGGAGAAAAGATCATGGCCAGGAGCGTATTTGACGGCTCCGAGGTCGGCCCGCCCTGGCTCATCAACGCCGTACTGGGGCAGGAATTGCCGGCTGGCACCGCTGGCGAACTGGCCGACCCGTTGCTGAAGGAAACACCGTCGCGGCGGTTCGGCATGGCTTACTACAAGACCGATGACGAGGACCCTGTTCCATATCAGCAAATCCAGATGCGCTACCACGACAACCAGATCGCGGAGGAAGTGCATCAGGATTTTGGCCTGTTCAGCATCAACGCCCACCTGACGGAATTGAAGCCGCTGCCTAAGCCGGATTGCTGAGGGTGGATTTAGGCAATAGGATCGGATTGTATTGCAATCCTCATTTGCACGTCAGATCGATACGGAGTCGCAAAAATAAATCAGGCCGCAAATCATATTGTCAATAATAATTTCTTCGTTGATCCGTATCCTGTATGTTGAGAAATTGCGATGCTATGTTGTAACAACAGTCAGGCTTAGGTACTGTCTGGAAACCTTGTTGAACGTGGTCGTGTTTGAAGCGGGAGGGGTGGCCGAGTGGTCGAAGGCGCACGCCTGGAAAGTGTGTATACGCCAAAAGCGTATCGTGGGTTCGAATCCCACCCCCTCCGCCAGCGCTGGTTGTTAAGTAATTGAAATTGCACAGTATTTTGAAGTACCAGAAAATCCGTCCCATCCGGCGTACCATCCTTTTTTGTCGGCTTGGGGCGAATGACGGCGAAGGGATGGACGATCCGGGTATGATGACGGCGCGGTGATTCGGCTCCCAGCGCGATATTGTTCGGTCGGAGTCAGGTTGGCGATAGAGTCGCCACGGTCGGCCCATGGATCGGCGAGTAGACCACGTGATGGTTATGACGGCGTGGTCATCCGGTCACAGCACCACGTCACCGGCTCCCAGGGCTTCGGTAGCGCGATCAGCCCACCAACGCGCTGGTCTTTGGCGTGCGGTCGATCCTGTCACCGTAATGTGTGACAAAAACCACGCAATCCGATGCGTCGGGTATCAGGCCAGCAAGCTCAAGAGCGCGTTCTGTGCTCTCGCCGTATAATACGGATTCCGCCACCAAGGCGAACACACGATAATTTTTACAAGACACCCTCAGCGATGGCACTATCCGATCCGCGTTGGGGCCGGCGCCCATTCGGCGCGACAGACCGATCCGATCAATTTAGGA
>JADFXL010000009.1:0-27838 GCA_015233585.1 Alphaproteobacteria bacterium
GGGTATCGGATCGACCCATTAGACGCTTTTTGGCGACGCTTTTTGGCACGGAGAACGGTTGATGCCGGGTATTATCGCGGGGCTTCTTGCCGTCGCATTGGGCTTGTGGGGCATGACGGTATGGTGGTGGGACGTCGTCGATTTGCTGCGGGGACTCGTGCCGATCGTTCTGATCCTGGTGGGCGTTCTGGCGTTGGCCGCTGGCGTGTCGGTGACGAGGAACGAATCTCTGCTCAAGGATAAAGATTTTCTCGGCGACGAAGAGTGACTTCAATGGATTCGTTCGCGGATGAAAAAGAATCCGGGCAGCCGGTCGTTTGCTCGAAGAGCCTCAAAAAGTATTTCTACATCATAGGCGCCGTAGCAACGCTGTTTCTGCTTTGGGCATATTGGTATACTGTTTATTATACAAGATGATTCGGTGCCGTTATTGCACCACCGCCAGCCGTAAACTCGTTGGTCCGTTCTCAATCTGGTGGAGGGAAACCGGCACCGGCCTTCCCGGCAGCGGCGAGGGAGGGCACTCCCGTGCCGGCACCGGCACCTCAGGCTTTGCCGTCAGCCCCCTCCGCCGTGGCGGCCGGAGGCTCCGATCTTGCCGCACCGGTCGGGCGTAGCGGGAACTTCTCGGTCGTGGCGATGTCCCTGCGCAATAGTGTGGTCAACGTCAGCGTCAGCCGGCCCGGAGCCTCCGTGGCGGCCACTCCCATGGCGCCGGTTACTCAGGCGCCGGGCAATAACGGCGGGGATCTCCAGTTCGCCACCCCGCTTGTGGGGGGCGTGATCGAAAACATAGGTTCGGGCGTAATTATTCGTAGTGATGGCTACGTTCTGACCAATTACCATGTTGTGCGCGGCTCCCCGACGGCGTTCGTCACGGTGTTCGATGATATCGGCACCCAGCGCTATAACGCCGATGTGGTCAAGATGGACGAAAGCCTGGATCTTGCCCTGCTGAAAATCAAGCCGAAGGCGCCGTTGATCCCAGCCCCCCTTGGCGACAGTGATCGCGTGCGGCTGGCCGAGGATGTCATCACCATCGGCAGCCCGTTCGGTCTCGATCAGAGTGTGAGCCGGGGCATCGTGTCGAGCCTGCGCAAGGCCCTGGTGATCGAGGGTGTGACGCACGCGAATCTGTTTCAGACCGACGCCGCGATCAATCAGGGCAACTCGGGCGGTCCGCTTGTCAATGTGGATGGGCAGGTGATTGGCATCAACACCGCCATTTATACACCGACCGGCGCCTTCTCCGGGGTCGGGTTCGCCATTCCCAGCAACCAGGCACGCAAGTTCGTCGAGACGGCGATCGTCCTGCCCACTACCCAGGCCATAGCCCAGGCCGCCGCCATGCAGGGTGGCGGTGGCGTAGGCGTTGCCGGCCCCGCGATTCTTGCCGGTGCCCCATCGCCCCATACCGACGGGCGGGAAAAGATCGCCTGCGCGAACTGCCACCAGATCCTTCAGAACACGGCGGGCGGCGGCACTCCGGGTGTGATGAGTCCGGTCGTCCTGCAAGGCCAGGGGATTCCTCCTCCGCCGATCGTTGCCGGCGCGGCTTGCCCTCACACCGACGGACGTGAGACGCTTGAATGCGCAAGCTGCCACAAAATTATGACCATGCCGTCCGGCAAGATGCCCGTGGCGTTTCAATACCAGTTCGCCAAGCCGCCGGCGAATCTTGCCGTCAATGTCGCCGGAGCCGCCGCAACCCTCCCGCCAGCCAGTGCAGCGGTGAATGCACCGCAAATCGCGGGGACGGGTGCCGTGGCGGCATCAGCCGATTCCGGCGGCGGTGGTATCGCTGTGCTCGGCGCCGTGGTCCATGCCATCACGCCGACGCTTGCCCAACGGATCGGCATGGCGGCGGGCGAAGGCATTTTCGTGGCATCGGTAGGGCCAGGATCGGCCACGGCCAACGCCAAATTGGCTCCTGGGGATGTCATTCTCAAAATTGATGGACGCCGGGTGGCAACCCCGGCCCAGGCGGCAACCGCCCTGAAGACGACCAAGGCCGGGGATGTTGTTCGTCTCAGCGTGACTCGGGATGGCCGCCGGCAGGAACTCGGCGTGACGGTTGGCACCACCGATATGCCTGTCGTGGCGCCCGTCACCGCTCCTGCTCCGGCAGCAGCGGCGGCGAAAGGGGGGGCGGTGCCAACGGAATTCGCCTGGATCGGCATCGAGATTGAGACTTTTGGCCGTGCGGTATCGGCCACCGATCCTCAAGGGGGTGGATCGATGGGGGCGGTGGTCAACGAGGTCTTGCCGGGATCCCGTGCCGCCAAGGCAGGTGTTCTGCCGGGCGATATCATCGTGCAGATCAACAATCAACCCGTTGGCACGGCGGAATTGCTGGACAAGGCCATTCGCGGCGTTTCGCAGCGGTCCAACAATCTGCTCAACATCAACCGCAATGGCGCCGAGTCTTTCGTGGTTATTTGAGGCGCCAAGGGCACCAGCGGCAGGAACGGTGAGCCACGATGACGATACAAGATGAATACGGCCAGAGTGGAGATAACCAGGACGAGCCCGACACGGTGGTGATTACCGTACCGGAGTCGGGAGGCAGTGGTTTTGCGGGATTGATTGATGCCGCGCCATGGCTGCAACGAACAAGATCGGGTGATGCGCCTGCGTCACATTTGGATGGTGATCGCCGGAGGATGACAGCCCATTTGTCCTCGACAGATGTGCATTTAAATCCTTGGGATAAGCCGGAAAATACGGAACCCCCGCCGAGTGAGGTTACGGCCTTGAGTACGGTCGTCGAGCCAGGTGAGACCGAGATTGACGGTGGCGTGCATTTAAGTCCATTGGACAAGCTGGAGATTGTGGAACCCCCACCGAGTAAGGCTACGGCTATGAATGCTGACGTCGAACTGGGGGCGGCCGAGATTGACGGTGGCCCGGTGCAGGGCGAGCGGGCGGTGGATGTGCCCGTGGAAGATCTGTTTAATGGGGTAATCAATGCGTTGGGCGATGGATTGGAATTCTCCATCAAGAGCGTCGGCAGAACCGTCCGTCTGCTTGGAAGGATGCGCTACCGGGTTGCCTCAGACATCACGGCCGGAGTTGATATCGTTGAGAAATCACTGACGCAATTATCTGGCCGGAAGGTCCGAAAGGCCTATAACGATGACGAGACGGGTCTTGAATGAGCGCTTCGTGCGCTGATCCTGCCGATGTTGGGTCGACGTCGTCAGGCTTGACAGGCTGTGCTCTTGTTCAGTTGAATGGGGCACCGCTTGATTCATGCGAACCCTAAAATGGCGGTAGAAAACTGACGCAAAGCCATATACCGTTCGGCATCCTCGGGTTACATGCGGAAGGTGGAGAAGGTTGATGCAGCACGATGACCAAGCTACCACCCAAACCCCGGTTTCGGGTCAGCAGTTGATGTTGGGTATTGATCTTGGCACATCGCGAACCGCGATCATGTCAAGCCGTGGCACCAAGGAAACGGTCCGATCCGTGGTCGGTTATCCGAAGGATCTGATTGGCATCAAGCTGCTCGGCGCACCTATGATCGTGGGCGACGCGGCTTATGAGAAGCGGGCCTTCCTTGATCTTCGCTATCCGCTGGAGGATGGCGTGCTGCGGGAATATGGGCAGCGCGATATTGAGGTCGCCAGGGATCTGATGGGCTACGTGATCGGCCGGGCAACCCCCAAACCCGACGACACCATATGCGCCGTGATCGGTGTTCCGGCCCGGGCCTCGAAGGCGAACAAGACTTCGCTGTTGCGCATGGCTCAGGAAGTCGTCGATATGGCCCTGGTCGTATCCGAGCCATTCATGGTTGCCTATGGCCAGAACAAGCTGCTCAATTCGCTGGTCATTGACATTGGCGCCGGGACCGTTGACATCTGCGGCCTCAAAGGCACCATGCCCGGACCAGAGGATCAGGTGACTCTGACCAAGGCGGGCAACTTCATTGATGAACGCCTGCAAGCCGCCATTCTCGAACGCTACCCCCACGTACAGATGAATCTCAACGTTGCCTGCGCGATCAAGGAGGAGCACGCTTTCGTTGGCCACAGTCCCGGCCCGATCAACGTCAGCTTGCGATCCGGCGGAAAACCGGTGATTTGTGATGTCAGCGAGCCGATCAAGGCGGCCTGCGAGGCGATGCTTCCTGAAATCATCGAGAACATGAAGGTTCTGGTCGAAGCCTTTCCACCGGAAGATCAAAGCACGGTTCTGCGCAACATCATCCTGGCTGGCGGTGGTTCGCAGATCCGGGGCTTGGCCGAAGTCATCGCTGCCAATTTTAACGACTATGGCGATGTTCATGTGACTCGGGTCAGCGATCCGACTTACGACGGCTGTTCCGGGGCGCTGAAGCTGGCACAGGAGTTGCCGCCGAAATACTGGGGTCAATTGGGCGATATGATTGGCTTTTAATCCTATGCCGGGCGTCAATGTCGAGATCGCCAACGGAATGGCAATCGTGGCGGCCGTCAAGTGGATGGACCAGGTACTGACAGCGGCGCGCGACGAGGCGGGCGGCCTCCTCGCGGGAATGGTGTTTGACCGCCAGGGCAATGTTTTCGTCGGAGCCGGGACGATCAGGAATGCGAAGGTCTCCGGGCGGATTACGGTGCTCGATTGTCTGATCAAAGTTCAGGTGACATTGCCGATCGTAGCGGTGGCGTACCGGGGTGCAGCGGAAAAATCAATTCGGGAATACCTGGAAAGTCGTCTAATTTGAGGCGGACACCGGATGGGCTGGCCATAGGGTCTTTGCCTGAAAACGTATGGGGATAACCTATGGGGATAACGTATGGGGATAGCGCACGGGGATCTTCGTGTTGAATTTTGTCTTCTACGTGCTCTTTGTCGGACTGGTAGTGATTTTTGCGTCACAAAATTTGCATGTGGTTCCCGTTTATTTTTTGATTTCGTTTCAGGCGCCATTGGTTCTCGTTGTTGGCGTCTCATTTTTTATCGGCTTTTCTGCGGCAATTCTCGGAGTTCTTTTGCAAGCGGTCAAGCGCCGCAAGAAACGGACCGATATTGTCGTGCGGAGAAACCGCTTCTGATCGCGTGGAGGGAAGGAACGTATATGAGTGCGGGATCGGCCGATGCGGTTTGACAAGTGCGTCTCCTGTTCCAGGACCATCGGTTGGGTGGGGCTGACGACGAACCTTGTTCTGATGGTGATGAAGGGCTTCGTCGGCCTGGTGTCCGGCTCGCAGGCCATGGTGGTCGACACCATGTATTCGGCCAAAGACGTGGTAACGTCGCTTCTCGTCATCGTTGGCATGGCCGTGTCTGACAAGCCGCTGGATGAAAAACATCCCTATGGCCACGGCAAGATCGAGTTTGTCCTCTCCCTCATCATCAGTGTCATCTTTCTCCTCATCACCGGATATCTGCTTGTTCACGCCATTCAGATTCTGCTGGATCCGGAGCGGCACCGGACGCCACACCTGATTGCCTTGTGGGCGGCCGTGGTGGCCGTTGGCGTCAACGTGTTCATGTATGCCTACGCCCGTTGCGTTGCGATCGAGATCAACAGCCCCATGGTCCGCACCCTGGCCAAGCATAGCCATTCGGATGCAGTCGCCTCGGGGGTGGTTGCGGTCGGCATCGTTGGTGCTCATTACCTCGGCATGTCGTGGCTGGATCCCGTGATCGCCATTTTTGAAACCCTGGATTTGCTGTATCTGGGTGGCGGGGTATTCTGGGATGCCTACAAGGGGCTGATGGATCGCAGCGTGGGCATTTCGCTCCTGGACAAGGTCCAGCCCCTGGCAACGGCGGTCTCTGGCGTCATCGAGGTCAAGCAGCTTCGCTCCCGCCATGTCGGCCAGGAGATCTGGATCGACTTGGTTGTCGGCGTCGATGGCGGTCTTTCGGTCGAACAGGCCCATGCCATCTGCGAGGCGGTGAAGGCCAGGATCAGCGCCAACATTTCCCACATCGGCGCCATGAACGTCAGCGCCGAAAGCCAGCATGAGGGTGCGGCGGCGCCAGCAACCCCCATAGTGCCAACCAGGCCGCAAGCCCTTACCGAGACCGACGACCTCGTCGCTGAACTTGAAAGCTGAGGGGGAAATTCCGTCATGAACCCAACATTGATCCGTGACACCGGTTCGCTTCCCGCAACCGGTCCCCTTCCCAGGCCCGGCTTTCGTGAGTAACCCCATGGCGAATATCGGCAAGCTGTCATCGAACACGATCGCTTTCTGCGCCCGGCCGTGGCATCCCGTTGCTGCGCTCCTGGCGGTTCTGGTGTTCATGACCTTCGCGTGGGGTTTTTACATCCTCGATCACTATAAGGATGACGGTTTTTTTGATGGGTTTGATGACCTGTCCATTGCCAGGTTCCTGATCCGGGATGTGGGGGCGCCGCCCGACACGCAACGCCTGCTTGAAGTTGTCCCGCCCGCCGTGGTCGGGGTGAGTGGCCGGGACGTTAACGCCGCCATTGTCGCCTCGGGGGCCATTGTCGGCGCCAACGGCTATGTTCTCACCACGCTGCATTCGGTAGCGGGGCTTCCCGACATCGACGTCCATGTTCGCACGTCAACCGGGGTCAAGCGCTATCAGGCGCAAATCGTCAAGACGGAGCCGACCCACGACCTTGCCCTGTTGAAAATCAGGACGGCCGACCGTTTCCTGTTCTTCGTCATGGGAGAGACGCAGGGAATGCCGATGGCGACGCAGGTCTTCGGATTTGGCTATGGCGCGCGCGGCACCACCGTGTTCCGTGACGGACGGATCATGGGCAAAAACCTGTCGCTGACCACGGACGCCATGCCGATTTCTCACCTGCTGGCCAGCGATGCCATCTATTCGTGGGAGCAGAACGGCGGCCCGCTGGTGAACAGCAATGGCGAACTGGTGGGTATCAGTATCGCCGTCGTGGCTCCCTCCGGCCTGGTCCAGGGCTATGCCGTGCCGTCCCATGTGATCGCCACCCATTTTCAGGATGTGGTCAAGTTCAAGTTCGCAGCCCCCCCGGCGGCGTCGCCATCGACCCAGATGCCGGGCAATGCGTCTGGCGCCGTCATTCCTTCCATGCCGTATGCTGCCCCCGTAGCCATGGTACCACCGGTCGGCACCTCAGGATCCGCTCCGTGGTGGGCGATGGCCAAAGCCCAGGTGGAGCGTGAGAACCCGGCCCTTGGCGTCAACGTTGCCGCAGCCACCCCTGTGCGGCCCCCCTCCAACGGACCCACCACAACACCGGCAAGCTCGGCGCAATCCCTGAATTTGGATCACGAGAGCGGAATCTCCATCGGCGGATATCAGGTCAGCAACATTCTGGGATTGGCTGCGCTGGCTCTGGCCGCAGGCGTTGTCGGCGGCATGATGACCATGGGTGGTGGTGTCGTGCAGGTTGCGGGCATGATGATATTTTTCGGCTATGGCATGTATCTGATCCGCCCGGTCGCCTACCTGACCAATGTGTTCGTCTATGGGGCGGCCGCCCTGCGCAACAATCGTTCCGGGCTGGTGGTGTGGGATAATGTCCGCGCGTTGGCCCCATGGGGCGTTGCCGGCGTGATCGGGGGCTATTTTGTCGGTAATGCCGTCGACGATACCATCGTGGCTACCGTTCTGGGCCTGTTTGCAATGGGAATGGCTCTCAAAGGGCTGCACGAGATCTTCTACGACACCAAGGATGAGGAAATCCTTGTCGACAGGAATGATTTCAGTCGCAAAGGTACTCGGAACGCGCTGGCGATTGATGAACTTTTTAACGAGACCGTGCGTCCGCGAGCGCTGCAAACACCCCGCAAGTATGCCCACGATGCCGCCCTTGGCCTGCCCATGGGCATAATCAGCGGCCTTCTTGGCATCAGCGGTGGTGTAATGGAGGTGCCTCTGCAACGCTTTCTCGCGGGCATGTCGCTCCAGAATGCCATTGCCAACAGCTCGGTACTGGTGTTCTGGGGAGCCGTGGGCGGCGCGGTGGTTGCCTTCATCCATGGAACCAGCACCGGCCTGATTGATTGGCAGGCGCCGCTGTCTCTGGCCCTTATCATGATTCCGGGAGCCTATGTGGGCGGTCTTATCGGTGCCCAGCTCATGAAAATACTCCCCGTAGTTGCGTTGAAATGGATATACACCGCCGTCATGTTGGCAACGTCGATCAAACTGCTTTCAGTGAATTGAACGGTCGCCCGTGGACGGGGAAAGAAGAATGCGAAGCGAGTGCGTGTCCAGATCAGGTGCTGTCCTGGCGATGTTGATCGGGATCGGGTTTCTGTTTCCGGTCCTCTGCGTGGCCGAGCCGGTGGGGGGCGTGCTTCAGCCGGCTCGCTTCCGCCTGCCGCAGATCCCGGCTGGCGGGGACGGGACCGGGGGCGCTCTGGCGGAACCGCCGAATTTCGTCCCCCGCAAGGTCGAGTTGTTCGAAGCTCACTGGCAGGGTCTGGATGTCAGGCTTTTGAATGAGGAACTGCGGCGCAAACTCAAATTTCCCAAGGGACTTCAGGGCATCCTGGTCGGAGAAGTGACGTTGAATGCCGCCGCCGCCGGAATCCTGGCTGGTGATGTCATCGTTCGGGTCGAGGATGTTCCCGTCGCGACGGTGGAGGATTTCCAGCTCCAGACGCGGCTGGTAAAGGATCGGAACCAGGCACGCTTGGCCCTGTTGCGCAAGGGCAAGCCAGAGGCTGGCGGGGCTGCCCTCATGACGCAAATGACAGTGGTTTTGCGCGGTGAGCCGGACCTTGGGTTTGCCCAGGTGGAAGGTGCGCCGATGATTCTGCCGGGGGCGGAACGCCCGCACCCCTACCGTGGGCCATGTACCAATTGCCATGCGGTTGGGCGAGGTTTTGAGTTGACGCCTGATCCTGATTTGATCACCCTGCCACCGCCGCCCATTACCTCCGATGGGGCGATAAGGGGTATGCGACCCCATGAGGATCGTGGCCCGTGCGAGGCCTGTCATGTGATCGTGCGTCAGGATATTCGAGCAAATTAGCCGGAGCGTAGGGGGTCGTAAGATGGGACGCAACAAGATGGATGTCGTTGAAACCATGGTGCTCTACGCGCAGTTCAGCGCCGTGGTCGCGAAGCGGGTCGCCAACAAACTGGTTCAAAATTTCCAGTCGGCTTTCACCCTGGACGAGGAAACCCGTCGCGACTTTTTCCGGGAGAGGGGGATTGAACAGGCGAAGCAAGGCCGGTACAGCCGCGCGGTATCGGTACTCGCCCCGATCCATGCGGCAATGCCCGATGACGCCGATGTCATGCTTTATCTCGGATTATCCTATCTGAAAACGGGACGTCAGGCGGATGGTCTGCTCCTGCTTGAAAAGGCGCACGCCATACGCCGGGACGCAAAGTCGGCGACCGTGCTCGGCATCGCGTATAGCCAGGCGGGCCGCCATGACGAATCCATCCCGCTTCTGCAAATGGCGGCTGAAGCCAATCACAACAACTTCAACGTGCGTTACCGGCTCGGAGTTGCTTACGACAACAATGGTCAGCATGACAAGGCTGTCGAGTGTTTGCTGGAGGCTTTGGAGCTGCGCCCGGAAGATCCGAAGGTCTATCGTTCCATTGCCTTCGCCTATGAGCAGAAGGGAGATCACGAGACGGCGGTTGGGTATTTCCGGCGCGCCGGCGAGTTGGAGGATGCAATCGAACAGCCATGACGATCACCGGATCCTAAGCCGCGTGACCCGGAATTTGCGGAATTAAGAGGCATCGACGATGGCCGAGGTTGACCAGGAAAAGTGGGGGGCGGAACATGCCAGTACGCAGCGCGTACGGCAGGCCGACGCGCTGCTTGTCCAGTTGTATCAGGATGCGGTTGATCCGCACGGACAGATCCCGGCGGTGCGCGGCCTGAAGGTCATTTTTTTTGTTTCGCTGTTGTCGGTCGTGATGTTTGTGGTAACTGTTTTTTATAACTACAACCTGTTCGTTATGCTGCACGAGGACGTACTCACCAAGAACGGCAATCTTTTGTCGGCCATTCAACGTCGGTCCAGTCTGTTTCCCAATCTTGTAAAACTGACCCTGAGCCACGCCGCCCTTGAAGAAGTCATCTATGCCCATGCCGCTGATATGCGGGCCGACAGCATCAAGAAGAGTAACGGTGCCGAAGCTGCGGTTGACGGAATCAAGAGCAAGGCGGCGAAAAGCGATACTCTCCCCGGCGCCAGTCCCGACATCTCCAGGGCCCTGGAAGCCTTGGCGGGCGATCACGCGGTAGACTCCTCCATCGGTCGTCTTCTAGGAGTGGTCGAGCAGTACCCCACGGTTCGCTCGTCAGAGACCTATAAGGAGATGATGTCTTCGCTGGTAGACATGGAAAATATTATCTTGAACGATCGGTTGAAGTATAACGAAGCCGTCCGTGAATACAACACCGCCATTAACAAGTTTCCATGGTATCTGTTAGCGCAGTACATGAATTTTGATCGCGCAAAATACTTTGATGGACAAGGGGTAACCGCGCCAGTTATTTCACCAAGCTTATACGAACAGCTTGTTCCAATGTCATCGAAGATAGGAGAGCATAAATGATCTGGCTTTCTATCACCCGGGTAGGCACGATCCTGTCAGTGGTCGCCGCATCCCTGGAACTCTATAATCTGTTTCTTCGTGAGATCAAGCCGAACCGTATATATACGTCGGGTGAAGCGGCGCGATACCTCGGCGTCAACCGTAGTGACGTGGTTGATCTGGTCCGCAACAAAAAGCTGCACGGCAAGCTTGTGGCCGGGAATTATCGCATCCCTGGACAGAGCCTACTGGAATACTTGAACAAATGAAGCACCCAATCTGCGGCGAATGTCGGGATGAGGCCATCTGGTGGGCCGTGTCCGTCAACGTGGCCATGATGCTGTTCAAGGCCCTGCTCGGCCTGATGAGTGGTAGTACCGCTCTCCTGGCCCACGCCCTGCACTCGGGCGCCGACGTGGTGGTGAGCGGCATCGTCCTCATGTCCGTCAAGCTTTCCAACCGGAAGCCAAATGCGGAGTACCCTTTCGGCTACGGCAATATCCAGTTTATTTCGTCGTCCGTGGTCGGTCTTATCCTGTTTCTTGGCGCCCTGTTCATGCTCTATCAGTCTGTTCTGAAGATCGTGGCGAACAACGTGACGGCACCGAGTTTCATCGCGGCCCTGGGGGCGGTGATTTCCATCGTGACCAACGAGTTGATGTACCGCTACCAGCGTTGCGTCGCGCGGGAAAACAACAGCCCGGCCATTTCCGCCAGCGCCTCGGATAACCGTTCCGACGCAATCTCGTCGGGGGGCGTCCTGATCGGCATCCTCGCCGCGCTGGCGGGTTATCCAGTCGCCGACACCCTGGCGGCAATTTTTGTTTCCGTGCTGGTGGCCAAGATCGGCATTGAACTCAATATGGACGCCGTCAAGGGCCTGGTCGACTCCTCGATCGAGATGGACATATTGCGTGCCGTTTATCAGATCACGATCGAAAGCCCGGGTGTCGAGGGCGTGCGCAGTTTGCGCGGCCGCTATGTCGGCGAGGATCTTCATCTTGACCTTAACATCTACGTGAATGGCGGCCTCAAGGTGGCCGAAAGTGATGTTATCGTTGATGCCGTACGCAGTCGCATCACTGCCGAGATCGATCATGCCCGCGATGTCCGTGTGTCGGTGACGCCGTCGCCGGAGCCGCAGCCGAAGCGGACGAAGGGATCCAAGGGGCGGCAGCTCGTGGTCGTGGCGCCGTAACAAGGCGACTTGGCCTGAGAAAAGGGACGGGGGAAAGATGAAGGCGGAACACTGGATCTTAAGCGCTGGCGCCGCTTTCGTCATCGTTGTCATCGGCGCGGCAATGATACCGGAGGACATCTGGGAACATGGACAGGTCGAGCCTGGCGAGGTAATCGCCGGAGCGGTGGGGGCTGGCGGTGGCATCGTCAATCCGGCACTGATGCATCCGAACGCGCTCGGCGATGTCGTCGCCGGTCAGCCTGGAGCGGCTGGCGCCGGTATGCCTGCTTCTCCATCTACTGGCACCGGCGCGGTACAGGCCGCGCCCTGGGGACGCAATGCAGCAATGCCTGGGCTGATCCCGTTTACCCGCGCGGCCAGCCAACGCTTTCAAGGCACTGTGGTATCGACAGTCACCCTTGGCAGTGAAATGGGGTGGGGCCAAGTGCATATCTGGGTGGCCGACGGAGCCAACGTGGTGCAGGAAATCTCCCTCGCGCCGGACTGGTACTTGAGCTATCTCGGCTGCACGGTGGCAGAACAAGCTCGCGTTAATGGGGTTGCCTTTAAATTCGATCAGGTGCAGGCGAACGTCGAACTTTACGCCAAAACCATCACCATCAATGGCGTGCAGTGTGGTCTGCGTAATGACGAGGGATTCGCGCTCTGGTCAAATCAGTTAAGATAGGTCGCGGCCGTGGATGACAAGCCCCTGCTTCGCGAATGGTTCGACCGTCTTACTCGTGGAAAGGGTATGGCTGCGGTGTTGGCCGTGATCGTCGGCACGGGTCTGTTGTGGGATTCATATGGCAACACTTTTTTTGGATTGGCACCGCACTTTTCCGCCAGGGTCGCCGAGGCTCAGTTCGTTGGGCGCCTGTCCGGTCCGGCCGAACCGACGCTGCTTGCCAACCTGGTCAAAAGACTGTCGCCCAAGCAACGGTTCAAACTGATGACCATCCGTCACATTCCGCGAATTGCCATGGGAGCGCCGATGCCGCACCCATTCGTTGGCGCCTGCATCAATTGTCATCTCTATCTCGGTGGGCCGGGACCGGGCACACAGTTCAAGACGCCGGTCGGGGCCGTGCTGGAGGAACTGTCCAAGGTGAAGAAGCTTGGACCGCCGTTGCTGCCAACGTCGCAAATCCCCCACCCGCCAGCCGGGCGGTGCATCAAATGCCACGATATCGTCGTCAAGGTGCCAGTTGACAAGAAGAACGGGCTATTGTGGGGTTTGTGATAGGCGACCCGAACCTCCAACCACTTTTTAATGGTTTACAAAGGCCACCGGCCTTTGGCGGGTGCGGGCAGCGCCCGCGTCGTCATCGCCAATCCCAATCCACGCCGTTGTCGATTACAACAAACCGTCATGCACCTTTTGCTGGAGTCTCGACGCCGGATTTGTCCCGTACCGGTCCGCACTCGCCACTGGAGCAGCATGAACCACAAGACCCCCCGCCACCCTTACCGAACATGCGCATAAGGTGGCGGCCAATGACGGTGGCGGTGACAACGCCGATGATGGCCACCACCGAATAATTCCACAGGTTTTCCCCATTCATATGAACACCCTTCCGATTGTGACGATCCCGAATGCTAGAATCCAGGCGAGCGTGAAGGAGTAGACCACGGAAAAAGCCGCCCACCCCCAACTGCTGGTCTCATGCCGAATCGCGGCGATGGTCGATAGACAGGGCGCGTAGAGCAGAACGAAAACCATGAAGGCGAAAGCCGTCAGGGGCGTCATCGTACCGGCAAGAGCGGCACGTAACCCCTGAGAGTTGGGATCGCGATCCTGATTGTAAAGGATGGAGTAGGTTGCCACCGCCACTTCCTTGGCCATGACGCTGGTCATGATGGCCGTCGTGTCCCGCCAGGTGAACCCCAGGGGCTTGAACACGGGCATGATGGCGATGCTGGCACGCCCGAGATAGCTCTTCTCCAGCCGTTCCTGTTTGCGCTCCGTATCCAGTCTGGCGAGGGCCTCGTCCCGTGTCGGACTGGCCTGTTGTGTATTCAAAGCCGCAACTTCAGCGTCGTAATTCTTGCTCCAGGTAATATCGCGAGGGAACTGTTGCAGGAACCAGATGGCGATGGAACCGACCAGAATGATGCCGCCGACCTTATAGAGGAACGTCAGCACCCGCTCGCCCATGTGGAACAGAACGCCTCGCACCGTGGGCCGACGATAAGGCGGCAATTCCATGACGAACGAGGTCTGGCCGCCATGCACGACAAATCGGCCAAGGAAAACCGCTGACAGCAGACCGACGCCGATACTGACCAGATAGATCGCAAACACCGCCATCTCGGGGTTTTTTGTAAAAAATGCGCCGGAGAACAGAATAAAGACCGGCAGACGCGCCGAACACGACGTGAAAGGCGCGATCAGAATGGCAATCAGACGGGTGCTGCGAACCTCGATAGTCCGAGTCGCCATGATCGCGGGCACGTTGCAATCAAACCCCATCACCAGGGGAATGAAGGCTTTCCCGTGCAGACCGAACACATGCATCACACGGTCCATCAAAAAGGTCGCCCGTGCCAGGTAGCCGGTCTCGTTGAACAACGCCATGAAGAAGAACAGGATCGCAATATTGGGCAGAAACACGATCGTCCCGCCAACACCAGCGACAATGCCGTTGACGATCAGATCGTGGGCCATTCCAGCAGGAAGGATGCCGTCAAGCAGATTCGAACTCCACTTGACCCCGGCGTCGAGCCAGTCCATCGGATAGGCGCCAACCTTGAACGTGGCTTCGAACATCAGCCACAACAGGAAAAGGAAAATCGGCAACCCCAAAACCCGATTTAACACGACCCGATCAATGCGCCGCGTTATGTCGAGACGACTGTCATAGTCGTCAGCGATGGTGCGCGCCTCGGCAAGCAGGCCATGAATGAAACCATATCGGGCATCCGCAACCATGATCTCGGCGGACTCGCCGTGGGTGCGGGCGAGGTCGTAGCGAAATCGCCGTATCATTTCAATAAGATAGGCGTGGTCCGCCTCCTGATGGAGGACATCATCATCGCCTTCCAGCAACTTGATGGCGAGCCACCGGCTCTGCCGTGGTTCCAGCTTTCCGGGGTGCAGTTCGGTCACCAGTCCCTGCACCTGAACAATGGCCTGTTCCAGATGTTTGTCATAGCTGATGACCATGGAACTTGCCGGCACCTTGGAGGCGGACAAGTCCACGATGGCGTCAAGCAGGCGGTCGAGTCCCTCACCGTTCAGTGCCATCGTCTCGATCACCGGACCCCCCAGCATCGTCGACAGCTCCGATGTATCGAACGTAATGCCGCGCTTGCGGGCTTCGTCGATCATATTGAGGGCAAAGAGACGATAACCACCCATTTCGATAAGCTGGGTGGTGAGGAACAGGCTGCGCTCCAGATTGCCGGCGTCCAGCAGATTCAGGACAATGTCAGGATTTTGATCCTGGATGAAATCGCGGCCAACCCGTTCCTCCGGCGACTGGGAATTTAGAGAGTAGACGCCCGGCAGGTCAACCAGACGTATCGTGACCCCCCTGTGGGTGAATTCATGCGCCTTGATCGATACGGTAACGCGCGGGTAATTACCGGTGTTTTGCTTAAGGCCGGTCAGCTTGTTGAACAGCGTGGTCTTACCGCAATTGGGGTTGCCAAGCAGGGCGACGGTGATAACCCGCGTTTGACCGGGAACTGTCGTGTCGGGCACGGCGGTAAAATCATGGTTCATGGCTGAGCAATAATTCCTTAGCGATCACGGGTCAGAAGAATTTTGCGTGCATCCTCGTTGCGCAGGCATATCTGGTAGCCAAGAAGCGTGTAAATACGCGGATCGCCAAACGGTGCCTTCTGGTCGACGGAAACTTCATGTCCCCGTACAACCCCCATGGCCGACAAACGCCGTTTGAGGGATGCATCTCCAGCAATACTACGTATGCTTGCGCGTTCTCCGGGACCAAGTTCTGCCAACGTTAGGGTGTTGTCATTCGAGAGAGGAACCGAAGCATTCATATGTGTCACGATATCCTCCAAATCCTGATTGCTAGCAACTGCGAATGATTGTTATTTAAAACGGATAATGGGCAGTCTTCCAACAATGTCAACAGCAAAAGGACACCCATTCTAAATGTGATCGAATCACAGTCGTATTCGTGAGATGTGTCTGGGAGTTTCAACGCTGGGGTGATAGAAGGGGGCCTGATTTGCCATGCGCAAAGGTTTTCTTGCTTCTGGCAGATCCCAGACAGGAGAGAATCAGACCAAAACCGTTGAATAGAGAACGGGATAAGTCAAGGGGGCCTTGCCCCCTTGACCCCTACCAGGGACTTGGTCCCTGGACCCCTGCATGAAATCAAACACGTTCGAGAATGCGTGTCACGTAGCCCCGGATCCCCGCGAAGCCTTATTATTGACTACTGCGAGTCGTAACCAGGTAACAGACAACGTCTACGCCTGCACCCTGATGATCCACGTCACGTTTCCACTTGCGGGTCACGCGCGTAAATTCAAACAGGCTCTTATTGACATCTGGATGGGAGCGAATTTCTTCGAGCACCGCTACCTCGCCTGCATTGGCCAGTGGCTCCAGACGCGCTGCGGGACTGATCGAATTGGTAATCAATTCATCGTGGTTGTCGGCAGGATTCCGCCGGATCGTTGCGGCGCCCCAGTTGATAGCAATATGGGCGTCGACATCCAACCCCTTCAGAACGGTCAGATAACGGTCGGCACTCCGCAAGGCGGCAGTCGGATCTTCAAAGGCCGCAATGACGGCATTGGCCTTCGCCGCCATGAAGACATTGGTGCCATTATCAAGAAAGTATTTATTGTAGCGGCTCAAGAGATCAAGCAGGTCATGCCGATCGTCGGGGGTTTTTTCCGCCAAGCCACTAAGGTACAGGGACAGAATCGCAAAATTTTTGGTCTCATAGTTGAAAAAGAGGGTTTCATCCTCCTCAGCCGGAGCCGGTACGGCCATACGGGCTGGCGTCTCTTCCGCTACGGCCTCGACTTCTTCCTCTGCAACATCAGCTTCTTCCGCTTCCAACTCATCGACGGTATCGGCGAGGGATTCGAAGTCGGGAAGGTCAGTCTCACCTTCCGAGTCGTCGTCGCCGAAAGCACTTTCCTGCTCCTGGAGAGCTTCGGAAACGAGCGCCTCAATCGCCTCAGGATCGATTTCCTCGTCCTTGTCCTCGTCCTCGTCCTCGTCCATGACCTCGGCCTCAGCGACCGATTCGTCATCCAGCGACTCTACCGGGGGCTCGGTTTCCTGGGCAGGCTCGGGTTCTGGCTGCGGAACGTTGTAATTGGCGGGAGAGGCTTCAGCAGCTTCTACAACGTGTTCTGCTGTCAGTTCATCCGGCTGATCCTGGTCCGGTTGATCGTGTGGCTGATCATTGTCCCCAAGGATTTCCGCCTTCCCCGCACCTGTTTGTGGGCGAGAACGAAAACTCTGCAACACCGTTCCGCACAAATCCGCCCCGTCAAAACGGGTTCCGCTGGTGTCGGCATCGGTCAAGTTGGCGCCGCTGAGATCCGCGTCTCGCAGGTCCGCGCCGGCCAAATTGACCCTACTCATGTTGGCGCCGGAAAGTTTGGCCCCAACCAGCCGCGCCCCGGCCAGATTGGCCCCCGTCAGGTCGGCCCCGGCCATGTTGACCTTGCCCACCAAGCCCGCGCCGGCGAGGTTGACCCGACGAAGATTGCAGCCGGAAAAGTTGGCCCTCAGCAGGTACGCCCCTGCGATATTGGCGCCCTCAAGATTGGCACCGGCCAAGTTTACTTCTTCAAGGTTGGCACCAGCGAGGTTGGCGTCCTTAAGATTGGCCCCGCTGAGATCGGCCTTCTTCAGGTTGGCCAGCGACAGAATGGACTTGCCGAGGTCGAGCCCCGCAAGGTCGGCTCCACGTAAATCTGCCTGCGCCAGATCGGGTTGAACGCCCGGCTCTTGCTTTCGCCACGCATTCCACCGTCCCGCTCCCTGGGCGACGTTCCGAAGGTGGTGAACATTCGACATTGCAATGCAACCCCATTTACGCCGACTTTTGAACCCTACCAGGAAAAAGCCTACAGGTCAAACTGCGTGATCATCGCAGATTCGGCTACAAGGTTTCCGGGTCTTGTCCGTGCCATTATTGCCCCAAGGGTCAACGGCCGGATCTAGATTTAGACGGCCTATGCCGGGGTAACCTCGTCTGCGGCAGCGGCGGTCCACTCGGCCATGGCCGGGAGCGCAGCCACAGCGGCAACATAGTCCGCCGAGACCGCGTCGAGGGCGACACCATAGGTGGTAAAACGGGTGGTTACGGGAGCAAACATGGCATCGGCGATGGTGAAGGTGCCAAACAGAAACGGGCCCTCGGCACCGTGAAGACCGCGGCAACGAGTCCAGATTTCGGTGATCCGCGAGATATCACGATCAAGTTCCGGAGTCAGGGCCGGAGTCGGGTGGCGGCCCTTGATATCCATCGGCAGGCTTTGGCGCAGAGCCGTAAATCCGGCGTGCATTTCATGGCTGACCGCCCGCGCCACCGCCCGGGTCTTGCGCGACTCCGGCCATAATCTGGCCGACGGAAAAAGCTCGGCCAGATATTCGCAGATGGCCAGAGATTCCCATATGGCAACCGATCCGTGACGGAGCAGCGGCACCTTGCCCGAGGGCGACCACTTGACAATCTCAGCCTTGGTGTTCTCTCGCCGCAACCATACCTGTCGCTCGGTGAAGGAAGCTCCGGTCATCTTCAGAGCCAGCCAGGACCGTAACGACCATGAAGAAATATTCTTGTCGCCAATCACCAGTTCCAGATTTTCCACGGCTCCCCCCTCAATCTGATTTTTGGTTATGAACCCCGGAACACAACGTCGCACATGCGCCTTTAAGAAGGAAGACGCCAATCTTTGTGTTTGGGCTGGATACTAATTGCTGGAGTTGATCGCCTCAAGTAATATTGATTTCGCCAGCGGAACAATAGGGTGTTCAAATGGGAATCGATCTCACGGCAGTACAGGCGCTCGATCTGTGGCGGCGCGCCACCGTTGAGAGCGTGCGCCGCGATGCTCCGGATCTGTCCGCACGGCAGATGGCGTTGTTGCTGACCGTCTACGTCAACCTACCACCGCACACCGTCCGTGGTCTGGCCAAAATCCTCAACGTAACCAAGCCCGCCGTCACCCGTGCGGTGGACCGGCTCAGTGAGTTGGGTCTGGTACGGCGCAAGGTCGATGATACGGACCGGCGTAGCGTTCTCATCCAGCGCACGGTAAAGGGATCCGTGTTTCTACGCGAATTCAGCGATATCATCGTCGCAGCCACCGGGTTTTCCAGGGAAGGCGTCTCAACGGAAGCCCAAACGTCCGTTTCGCCCCCGATTCCACCTAACCTCTGAAGCGGTTGTTCCTTGCGTCTCCTAATGTTGCCAGACATCTGCCAGACCGTTCATGACGTTTAGCGACAGTTGCTGGGCAATGACGCGCACCCTGGGCGGCCTGTTCTGTTTGGTAAAGCCGTGACCAGAGGTCCGGTAAGGTTTGTCCGCCTCCGCCACCGGGCCAAACTTGTCAGCTTCCGCCTCTCCGGGCTTCTGGAAACCATGTTCGTTGGCAACATATCCCCCGTGGCTGTCCTTGTCCCCCCAGCCAGCCATGCCCCGGCTGTTGACGGTGGCGAGAACGCGCCCGGTGGCAGTTTCCAGAACACGGGCATGGAGTTCATATCCGGTGGTGGACTGGCTCGATGGAGCCATCAGAACCTCGACCAGAAGATCGGCCATGCCTTGCAGTGCCGCCGCTTCAATGGTCTGTGGCCCGTTGGCGGAGACCGGAGTAGAACCGGGGCGGGCGGCGGTGAAACGGATGATGGCGGCACGGTCGACCACGACGGCCCCGGCCTGGAACAGGGGCGCGAGGAAGCCGTCCTGGAACTCCCATTCCCAACTTTCGCTGGGTTGCACCCGGCCTGGAGCCTGGCTGCCCACAAGAACCTGAGGTTCCATCACGGTGGTTCCGGTGCTGGAACCCACATGCGGCGATGCGCTGGTTTCCCCCACGCGCGGAGGCGCGCCAGTCTCATTGAATCCGCCGCTGGTCGTCGTCACGATGCGGCTGGTGCCGTGCCATTGGCTCAAGGTATCGTCAAGTTGCTGGTTCCAGTACACGGCGATACGCGGGCGATTGTGGCGGATGTATTCATCACGGAAACGATCAACCACCGCTTCATTCCGCATCCTGCTGGCCGAACCATGGTCAGCGGGATTGGGGCGAACCATGACCTCGCCGTCGCGGGACGGCGGATCAAAGAGTGGGCGGGAGACCGGCGGCGGTACCGGCTCGCCTCCCTGTTGTGCCTGAACCGGCATGGCCGATGCCAGGAGAACCGCCAGCGCCAGGATTGGCGCCGGAGTTAATTGCAGGAATGGTTTCATCAGCGCCCCTCCCTCACCTCGACCAGGTAAAATTGGGTACTATCCGTGCCAGTGGACTGCTCATGGTAGGCATTGGTGGTGCGTGGATCCAGATAGACACGTTGCCAGGCGCTGACCGGCTCCGACGGGGCCTGTTTGGCGTCAAAGAAATGGGTGCGCGCCTCGACATGAAGCGGGTAGTCGGTGCAGTTGATGATTTGCGAATTCACCTCAACCGTGCCCGTGGGTGTACGCTTGGCGCTGACGGCACGGACGTACACCTTGTCGGTTACGGCGAAATCGGTGATGTTGACGGCATTGAGCGGCGACTCGTGCAGGGGCGACACCTCGCCGGACTGGTTGGGCGGCACGGCAACGAGTTGCCGTTGCTTGGCCATTGCCTCCATGTTGCACACCGGTGCCGGCTCGATGGCCGGGCTGCTGCAACCGGCCACCAACCCCAGCGTCATCACGGCGACGGCTTTCATGGCAGAATTTTTATTCATGGCGGGTTCTCCATGTGCAAATTTCACAGCGAGGAACGCGGCGCGTCCCCTGGTTCAAGGCGAGGGACGCGGCGCGTCCCCTGGGCGTGAGTGGCCCCTTGCCATATCCGGCAACGGGACGGGGTTATGCATCTGGTCGAAATCCACGCTGTTGGGGGCACGGGGGGAATGGGGGAGAGCGGGTCTCGTTCTGACCCAACCCAGCCGGCAGCGGCCAGCGCTGACCAGATCGACTCGGCGGGAGAGAGCGATGTTGCCGCCTGATAGATCGCGGAAGGCAACGGAGAGGGCAGCCGAGGCGGGCAAAGTGGTGGTCATGCCGTAAATTTGCCCCGGCAAGTTGTCCCAGTAGCGCGTATCAATTTCCGCCTCCACCGCACTGCTCACACCTTTGGCCATGAGACCGGCCAGCAACATGCCAGCAGAGACATAACTTTCATTGCGATTGCCACCAATAGTTGCGGCAATCATACCGCCGCCCAAAAGCGCATCGCCAATCGTGTTGGCACCACCCTTGAACTGGGCCTTGCCGGAGACAATTCCATCCATTTCGCGTCCTCCACGGGTGGAAGCCTGAACATAGAGATCGTCAAACAAGGACGGGATAACAACCGGCGGCGGTGTACCCGGGGCCTTGCCGGTAGCCGGAAGGATGAGTTGGGGTATTTCGGCAGGACCACCGTTTTGGAATTTCAACATCCGCTGCACGCCGCGATTATCGGCATACTTGACGGGACCGGCGCCGGTTTCGATCAGGATCAGGGCGTCTGCCTGTTTCGTTGGTGGCGGGAACTTGGGATTGATCCTGGCGAATTCATGAAAGGTCTCCGTGGCCAGACCGTCGTCGCCATTGCAGTGGGAGGCCCAAGCCTCAAGAAATACCAGAAGGCTGAAGGTAACAGGGTAACGCTCCTGCTCGCCCAGAGCCGCTTGCAGGACCCCCCCCTTGAAGCTGGCGCGCGCGTTCTCGTAATCGCCCGCGCGCATGTAGAGCAGACCCCGATAGTAATAGGCCATGGCTCGTTCGTAGGGTTCGCCCTTGAAATCCTTGACCGCCTCCTTGGCCCACAGACTCCGCGCCTGTTCGGCGGCGGGATTGTCGGCGTAGACCGCCTCGATGCGAATCAGGGCGTCATCGAACAGTTCGGAGGCCAGCGGGGCTGCGCCCATTTCCATCGCAGCCAAGCCGATCCTCATGTCGTTGAGCACCTGGTTGCGCGGTCCCTGGCGCATCAAGACCATCAGATACGGACGCAACACCTCTGGTTTATCTTCCAGGTAGGAGCGCGCCACAACCGGGGCGATCTGGGTTTCTTGTTCGTGCGTGGTAAGGCAGCCACTCAACGCCGCCGTGGAGACCATCACACTTCCCACCAGTACCCACCGAAGATATACTCTAACGGTACACCACATCATCGCGGCTGGATTTGGTGAACTCATAGATGCCGCTCCACACGATTTCCCCTGACTCGAGATCCACCATTTCAAACACGATCTGGTTGTAGCGGGAAGCAGCGCCCGCATGGACATTACGGGCATCCAGTGTCGTGATGCGGCCACCCAGGCGGTAGTCCCCGCCCATCTGAGCGGGCGTGGGAGCCGTGGTCCCCTGATCGACGACACTCTTACGCTTGAGATCCCGCTCATGCTCGACCATGCCAGCGTAATGACGGCCGACAAAGACCATCCGCCCCTGCGCCACCCGGTTCAGATCAACCCGCAACCGGTCGGTAATCATATTCTTGTCGATACGGTCGGCACTCTCGTTGATGAAATACTCCGAGTCGATGATGATTTTAGGCGGGCGTTTCTGGGCTGCCAGTCTGGGCTCGGCCAGCATATCGCGCATCATGCGGTCGGTCATGGAGACAATGTCCTGGGATTCGATGCCGATTCCCTGGACCGGGCCGGGCGTTCCCGGATCGTTGTAGGTGGTTGGCGTGCCGGGCGCGTTGTTGACCGTGGGTTGACACGCAGCCAGCAGCAAGCCGGAGACCAGGACGATTTCGATCCCCCCGATGCGCCAAACATTCCGCCACATCTGCGCCTCACCACCAAAAAAATTGCGCATTACCAACTCCCTATCCTTTATACGTCAAAGGGATTCAAAGCTTATGCTTGGTGGCGCGGGTGGTGCAAGGTCTATTGTATCACGCAGATTTGACCAGCTTACATGGCAGGTTAGTGTCTATAGTCGGTAACGGGCTACCGCCGCGTTGCGGAAAATTGTAGACGGCAAATCAGATTTGTCTTATATAACGAAATCGTGATATTCAAAAACCTGAATGAACTTGTCATTTCCAGCAAAAATCGGTCTACTCCCAGGAACAAGTAGTTTTACTGCGGTTTGCGCAGACAACGATGTGGTTTTTAACCTTTTTCCAGGAAGGATGGCACGCTTGCCGACGATAAGCGCCTTGCCCTTACCGAACGCCTTACCCTTACCGACCGACAGTCCGTCGCGCTTGGCAATTTCCAACGAATCGCGGTTGTCCATGTCAAGCCTGTCATCGCGGCTCACCCGGTCCCTTTGGGCGGTGGTCCTTACGTTTACCCTTATTGGCGTGGCGACGGCGGCGCTGGCGGAAAACGAAAACCCTTGGCGCGGCAATGCCAAACCAGCAGTTTCATCTGCCACACCAGCCCCGGCCGCCACCTATGCGCCGCTGGAGACGGAAACGGTGACGCAGCGGATGCCTGCCCCCGGCACCACACCGCCGCCGCCGCCGGTGCCAGGGAGTGGCCGCGTCGGTGATTATCCGCCGATGGGTAATTCGGCTCCCCCCGCAAGTTCCGTTGCGCCAGAAACCCTGGCACCGGGCCGGCTTACGCCTGCGGACAACACATCCTGGCGAGGCGGGTCCAACGACCCGCCAGCTCCAAGATAACCGCGCCTCTCGGGCGACGGCTATATTCATATGGATGCCAGGGGCAATCCCTCCTCCCGGTATCTTCATTTTTCGAGGGAAGATATTCTGGAGAGAAATTTATGAAAAGAGTGCTTCTCGCCTCCGCGCTCGCCCTGTCCCTGGGCTTGGCGTTGGCCCCGACTGATGCGAGTGCCTGGGGTGGTGGAAACTGGGGCCCGATGGATGGCATGGGCAACGGTACGGGTGACGGCAGCTTCGGCATGAACTTCAGCGGCAGCGGCAGCGGCCGTGGCAACGGCAACGGCAGCGGCTACGGCAACGAATACGGCGGCGGCCCCGGCTATGGTTACGGCGCTCCGTGGGGCGGCGGTCCGGGCTATGGTTACGGTGGTCCGGGCTATGGCTACGGCGGTCCCGGCTACGGCGGCGGTCCGGCTTATGGCTACGGCGGTCCCGGCTATGGTTACGGTGGTGGTTACGCTCCCCCGCCGCCATACGGCTACGGTGGCCCGCGTCCGGTGCCGCAGCAGCCCGCTCCGCAGCAGGCTCCGCAGGGTAAGTAAGCGGTCGCGTATCCGCGACGAACGGTGCCGCATCCCCTGGGTGCGGCGCCGTTTTCGTTTGGGAGGCCAGGAAGTGCCTAAAAAACAAGATAGGTAAATGGGGAGCGCGAGGGCCTCAGGCCCGCGTTCTTTTTTCTTTCGGTCCGTTATCATGAGCAGATGTGGGCGACAGCCCCCCGGGTCACATAACCGCCAAAGCTCGGTCCTCCCGCGGATATCCCTTGTCCAACAAGTCCCCTACCCGTAACTTGTGGACACAGTCCCAAGCACCCAAAATCGAGAATTTCCAGATGGGAGCCGTCTTTACCATCGACCCGGACCAGCCATTCGTCGATATCCTGGCTGCGGGAGTGCTGACACGGGTGGGTTGGGGACCACTGGAGCTATCCCGCGTCATCATTCTGTTGCCGACGCGGCGTGCCTGCCGGGCGTTGAGCGATGTGTTTTTGCGCCAAGGCGGGGGACGGCCAATGCTGTTGCCGCGTTTGTTGACGCTGGGCGATCTTGACGAGGATGAGGCTCCGTTCGTGGAGGGAGGCGCCGAGCTGGATTTGCCGCCCGCCATTCCGCATCTGCGGCGGCATCTGCTGCTGGCACAGTTGATCCTGGCCGGACGGGGGGGGGCGGCGGGTATCGGCCTCTCGCCGGACCAGGCGGTACGGCTGGCGGAAGAATTGGGTCGGCTGCTTGATCAAGTGCAGACAGAACAACTGTCGTTCGCCCGTCTCAAAGATCTGGTGCCGGACGCCTACGCCGAACACTGGCAGATTACCCTCGATTTCCTGAAGCTGCTCACCGAACATTGGCCCCGTATCCTCGCCGACGAAGGCGCCATCGACACGGCGGAGCGTCACAATCGTCTGAGCGCCATCCAGACGGCATCCTGGCTGGCGACACCTCCTCCGGGTCCGGTGATTGCCGCTGGCTCGACCGGAAGCATTCCGGCGACGGCCAGCCTGCTTGAAGCGGTGGCTTCGCTGCCGCAAGGCGCGGTCGTGCTGCCCGGCCTCGACCGCGACATGGACGAGGAAAGCTGGCAAGTGCTGACCGAGACTCATCCCCAGTATGGTCTTAAACGGCTGCTGGGCCGGCTCGGTATCGACCGTACCACTGTCGCGGACTGGCCTGGGATTCCCGGTGGGCTGCCGCCCACACCCGCTCGGGGCGATTCCGTGCGCCGCCGGTTGATCGCCGAAGTTATGCGCCCGGCGGCGACTACGCACCGATGGCGGGATCTGGCGCCGCTTTCGGGATCCGTGCTTGACGGACTGGAGCGGCTGGAAAGCCCGGGGCCGCGTGAGGAGGCGCTCGCCATTGCCCTCATGATGCGCCAGTCCCTGGAGACTCCGGAGCGGACCGCTGCGTTGATTACTCCTGACCGTGCCCTGGCGCGACGAGTGGCGGCGGAACTGGGGCGGTGGGGCATTATCGTTGACGACTCGGCCGGGCAGCCGCTAAGCGAGACATCCCCCGGCATCTTTCTGCGCCTGACCGCCGATATGGTGGCAGAAGCATTCGCGCCACTACCTTTGCTGGCGGCGCTGAAGCATCCGCTGGCGGCGGCTGGCCTTGATGCGGGACGGTTCCGATCCCTGGTGCGTCTGCTGGAACGATGGCTTCTGCGCGGCAGCCGTCCGGCACCGGGGCTGGCCGGACTTCGGGCGACGCAGCTCGCGAAAAAGGATCTGACGGTTCGGACGGCGGAGACCTTGTCCGCGTTGCTGGACAGGCTGACCGTGCTGACGGCGGATTTTGCCGGGGCCATGGCCGCCGTCGAAGCGCCGCTGACAACCTTGGTGAAGGCACACATGATCTTCGCCGAGACCTTGGCGGCAACCAACCTCCTGCCGGGGCCGGAGCGTCTGTGGCGGGGCGATGCCGGCGAAGTGGCGGCCCGGTTTGCCGCTGACCTCTTTGAGGCTGCCTCCGGCTGGCCGTCCCTGGCGCCGCAGTCTTATCCCCGCGTACTGGAAGGACTGATGGCCGGCACGGTGGTGCGCCCCCGGCACGGCGGTCATCCTCGGCTGGCCATTCTGGGACCGCTGGAGGCCCGGTTGCAGCAGGCCGACCTGCTTATTCTCGGTGGTCTTAACGAGGGAACCTGGCCAGCGCAAACCCTCGCCGATCCCTGGCTGAGCCGCCCCATGCGCGGCAATTTCGGGTTGCCGTTGCCCGAGCGGCGAATCGGCCTGTCAGCCCACGACTTCGCCCAGGCCTGTTGCGCACCCAGGGTGGTGTTGAGCCGGGCAACGCGGGTAGACGGGACTCCCACCGTGCCCTCGCGCTGGCTTTTGCGGCTGGACGCGGTTTTAAGCGCCACTCGGGGACAGGTGGCCAAGGCCGACCCCTGGCTGGCCTGGGCCAACGCCCTTGATCAGCCGTCCGCTTTCACGCCTGCAACCCCGCCGATGCCACGCCCGCCGCTGGCGGCGCGCCCGCGCCAGCTTTCGGTGACCGCCATCGAGACCTGGATGTGCGATCCCTATGCCATTTACGCTCATCATGTGTTGCGGCTAAAGGCTCTGGATCCGCTCGACGCGGACCCTGGAGCCGCCGATTATGGCAGCCTGGTACATCTTGCCCTTGAGAAGTTCGCCAAAGACTTTCCCGAAGCGTTGCCCGCCGACGCCGAAACGGCGCTGCTTGCCATCGGCCGGGAGGCCTTCGCCGACGTTCTCGCGACCCCCGGTGTGTGGGCGTTCTGGTGGCCGCGCTTTGAGCGCACCGCTCGCTGGGTAGTGGCAAAGGAACGCGAACGCCGCCTCCGCCTCAAAGCGACCCATACCGAAGTCTCAGGCAAGATCAAGCTGGAAGCTCCTGGCGGGCCGTTCATCCTTTCCGCCAAGGCCGACCGCATTGATGTTCTGAACGATGGCGACTTGGCCATCCTTGATTACAAGACCGGCGTGCTTCCCTCGGCCAAGGCGATTGCGGCCGGTTACGCTCCCCAGCTTCCGCTCGAAGCTGCCATGGCTCAGCGCGGCGGGTTTGCCGGCGTGGCGGCCGGGCCGGTGACGGAGATTGCTTATTGGCGTCTGAAGGGTGGCGAACCGGGCGGAGAGGAAAGACCCGCCGGTACCGATCCTGCCGCATTGGCTGACGAAGCCTATGCGGGTCTCCAGGTCCTGATTGACACCTTCGATGATCCTGCAACCCCCTATCAGGCGTGTCCTCATCCGGAGCGGGCACCGAAATATTCGGACACCCTTCATTTGGCAAGGGTCAAGGAATGGGCCTCGATGGAGGGCGAGGCGGAGGATTAGGCGACGGGATGAATCGCCCCCTGGGGTTCCGAGGAATGGAAGTCACTCCGGCGTTGACACGATACGGCCCACCACAGTTTATTGAGGCCGTGTGTGACGGTTACCCTGGCATCCATCCGATGCTTTCATTTTCCTGGTTTTTATGGGGTCTGGGCAAATGATGCCGTCGTCTTCCATAAGCGTGACGGAAAGGCTCCTGATTTTAATCCTGGCGTCCTTGCCGGTGGTTGGCCTGGTTGCGGGGCCATCTTACGCCGCACTGGTCTTTTCTGCTGGCTTGATCCGATTCTTTTATCTCCTGAAGGCGCGAAGGGGACACCTTCGGGTAGATCCCTGGTTCGTGATATTGGCGGCCGCTTTTATCCTTCTGGCCGCAGCCGGTGGCGCCTGGTCACTCCAGCCGCATCGGACCCTGACGACAGCCGGACAAACGGCGGCTGTGTTTGGCATGGCGCTGATCTTTCTTGCGGGTTCTGGTACCCTGTCGGATCGGGCTATCTCAATTCTGTCGGTGGTTCTTCCCCTGGGCGTACTGGCGGGGGCGGTAGTCATCGCCCTTGACACGGTCATGGCTTATCCGCTCC
>JADFXL010000009.1:27852-35319 GCA_015233585.1 Alphaproteobacteria bacterium
TGGACTTGCCACGAAATACACCCGTGGCATTGATTATTTCCTCTTCATCGTCTGGCCAATCATGGCGGTTCAAGTAGTGAGACGGCGGATGGCTGTTACCGCCGCCCTTGTTCTGGCGACCGTCGTCATCGTGATCATGGGGGTCGATACCACGGCTCGGGTGACGATGCTCTCAGCAACCTGCGTTCTGATAATGGCGTTGCGACTGCCGCAGACGGTAGAGCGTCTGCTTGCCATTTTGACCGTTGGGATCGGGGGCGGCTTGCCGTTTTTCATGCGGTTGATAGGAGACTATCGCCCGGCCCTGATGGGTCACGTGAAGGCCTCGGCCGCGCATCGACTGGAACTCTGGGATTACATGTCGGCGCGGGTGATGGAAAGACCTCTTGCCGGGTGGGGGCTGTGGAGTTCTCGTTCGGTACCCATTCATCCGGATGAACTCAGCCATTACATCTATGCCGATGGGGTCGGCAATGCGAGTGGTGCCGGCATGTATCCCCACAATCAGTTTATGCAGCTTTGGGTAGAAATGGGCGCTGTTGGCGTATTCATTGGGCTGACGTTCGCCATTGTCGTGCTGTACAAAATAAGGAAGCTCTCGCCGCCGCTGCGTCCGTTTGGTTATGCCACGTATATTGCTGCGATCACCGTAGCCTTTTCCAGCTTTGATATCACAACCGACTCGTGGTGGGCCGCACTGGCGGCGGCAGGGTTCCTGTTTTGTGTGTTCAACGACAAGTCTATGGGGCAGACGGCAGCAGCGGTTTGCCCGCCGCCGCCAGAGCCCGCTGATAAACCTGCCGCATAGCTGCCGTGACGTGTTCATCACTGCATTTTGTCTCGACCATGGTTCTTGAGGCCGTTCCCATTCGCTGACACAGGCCACGGTCCCCTACCAGTCGCTCAATGGCCGATGCCAGGGCGACCGGATCGCGTAGCGCGACCAGCAGGCCATTGACTTCCGGCAGGACGAGTTCGCGGCAGCCGGGAACATCGGTTGCGATCAGGGGACGACCACAGGCGGCAGCTTCGAGCAAACTCTTCGGCAAGCCTTCGCGGTAAGAGGGCAGAACCGCTATTGTGGCCTCCTTCCATATCGTTTCGATATCGGAACGCTCACCCCACCATTCGATTTCCTTCCGTGCATTCCACTGGCGCAGGAGGTCTTCAGGAACCCCGTCCGGGTTACCGAAATCGCTGCCGCCGATCAATGCGATCCGGCATTTCACCCCTTTGTCCTTGAGAATACGGGCGGCTTCCACCAGGTCGTAAATCCCCTTGCTCACCAGCAGTCGCGCCACGCAGGCCACCAGGGGAGCAGCCTCTTCCGGCAACGGAGTGGTCTGGAATTTGCTCACGTCCACCCCGGACCCTATGACCTTGACGATATTCTCCGTGCGTCGGACAAATCGTTTGAAAAGGGACAGATCATCCTGGTTCTGGCATACAAACAGATAGGCTTTGCGCCAGGAGGAAAGCCAGAACAGGGAGGCAATGCCAAGGAATACCAGCTTGCCGCGAACCGTCCGCGCTATCCACCCCAGGCCGGCGACCGTATTGATAACGCACGGCATCCCCGCCAGCATCGCCGCTACGGTTCCAAGAACGCACATTTCCAGGGCCACGTTATGGACGATGTCGGGACGGGTGGCGCGTAGAACCTGGACCAGCCGGCGTATCAGGTCGAGGTGGTGGAAAAAACCACGTTTGGTCCGAATGTCTCCCAGATCAACGACTTCGTACCCGAGCGCTCGTATTCTCTGCGCCATCTGATCGACGTGGGTCGCCACGACGATATCCAGCCCCAGAGATGCTGCCGCCCGGGCGCTCGGCAAACGGTGGGACAGGAAATACCAGTCCTCCGTCACGACGAACAAGATCCGCATTCGATCGTCTCTCCCTCCCGATATTAGGCCGGAATTCCTGCCGGGGCATTGTAACCATGTCTGGTCTTGGGGCATTACCAGATTATGAGCCTGACGGTCCCGGAATTCTGGATCAAACGTTCGTGTGGGCTCTGCCCACACCCGCCAAAGGCCAGGGGCCTTTGGAAACCCGTTTGTTTTGGAATGGGGCCTGTGACCCCAAGCGGGTATGGGCGGTAGACCATTGCTGTTCAAATGCGATAGCCTTGGCACACGGACATTGTAGGATAGGCTTCGCGACGTTATCATAGAATGGCTGGACTGGCCGCGCCTGCCCTGGCCGCGCCTGCCCTGGCCGCGCCTGCCCTGGGTCTTGGGTTGTCAACAGCCTGTAACTGAACACGAAGGCATAACACAAAATGTCGAGACCCCGGCTTTCGGTTTTGATAGTCGCCCGAAATGAAGAAACCAGACTTGAAGATTGCCTGACAAGCGCGTCCTTTGCGGACGAAGTCGTCGTTGTGCTCGACCGATCCACAGATCGTTCCCGTGACATAGCAATTCGTCTGGGGGGAAAAGCCATTGATGGGGAGTGGCAAAACGAGGGCAATCGTAGGAATTTTGCCATTGCTCAGTGTAATGGGGACTGGATTCTCGAACTTGATGCCGACGAGCGTATTTCCTCTGAATTGCGCCAGGAACTCTCGGAGCTTTTATCCGATGAGGTCCTGACGCCAGGGCGCTATGTGATCCCGTTCCATAACCATTTTTGCGGGATCGGGGTAAGGCGAGGGTGGGGAGCGTATAATGGAGTTGCCGCCAAGGCTTGCCTTTTTGCGCGTGGCATGAAGGTATGGGGCGATGGCGAAGTGCATCCTCCCATCAAGCTTTCGGGAGAAAAGAGATACCTGACTGGTCATATCGACCATTTTGTGGATGACGACATCCATTCCATGGTCCTGCGCCTGAACTGGTACTCGACCGGGGCGGCGAAGAATTCTCTGGCTCAAAGAAAAATACCAACCTTGACGGGCACGATACGCCGTTCGTTTTCTCGATTTCTCCGGTCTTACCTTATTAAAAAAGGCTGTTTGGAGGGATGGCGAGGGCTCGCTCTGGCCCTTTTTTCCGGTTTATATCCCCTCCTGACTTACATCAAGATTCAGGAAATCAAATCTCGTTAGGGTTGATGGAATGTTTGGACATAAGCTTGGGTTCAGCAGGGAAAAGCGCCCCTTCTCTTTGCGTCTTTACAATAGGATCATGCAGAAATATCACTCCCATGATCTGAATTACGAACTTCAGGTTTGTGCGAGAAAGGAATCGGCACAGTACGTCAAACAGCATATGACGTCTGCGGTCATGTTCCAGGGGCGATGGCCGCTTTTGGCGGCAGCGATTGGGGAGACCGCACGTGGCGGCCTTTTTCTCGAATTTGGGGTCGAGAAGGGGTCAAGTTCCAATTTTATTGCCCGCCACCTGAGCGAGCGAGGCGATGCGGCCACGGTCCATGCCTTCGATAGCTTCGAGGGGCTACCCGATGAATGGAGCGGGACTTTTGAGAAGAGGGGGAAATTTTCCCTGAAAGGAAAGCTCCCGCCGGTTCTGCCAAATGTTGAACTTCACAAGGGTTGGTTCTGCGACACTATCCCGTCTTTCCTGGATAAAAATAAGGAAGGGATTTCGCTTCTGCATGTGGATTGTGACATTTATTCGTCAACGAAGGACATTTTTGGCGGTCTGAAAGACAGGATACGTCAAGGTACAATCATTGTGTTTGATGAGTATTTCAACTATCACAATTGGCAGGAGCACGAATTCAAGGCTTGGCAGGAATTCGTTCAGGCTACGGACATTCAATATTCCTATCGGGGATTTACGGCACGCGGCGGTCAGGTCTATGTGAAGGTGCTGTAGCTTTCAGCCTGCCTTCTGATGTTCAAGCCATGCCTGGAGCATCAACACGTCCCACAAAAGGTATTGCCAGTTGCGGTGACCCGAGAGATGCTCGCGCCACTTTTGGCGCACCGGCGCCGGGTCCAGCCATCCCTCGGCACGCAACCGCCCCTCGTCCAGCAGAGCCTCGGCCCAGTCACGCAGGGGGCCGCGCAGCCAGGAATCTATGGGGATGCCGAAGCCCATCTTGGGACGATCGATCAAGGCCTGAGGAACATGGCGATGCAATACCTGACGCAGCAACCACTTGCCCTGGCCGTGGCGGATCTTGAATCGCGGCGGCAACTTCCAGGCGAACTCGACCACGCGGTGGTCTAGCAGGGGCACCCGAGCCTCCAGCGCCACGGCCATGCTGGCGCGATCGACCTTGACCAGGATGTCGTCGGGTAAATAGGTCCGGGTGTCGAGATATTGCATACGCTCGATAAAATCAGGCACCAGCCGTCCTACCGCAGGATCCCACAACAGCCCCCTGGGTTCGGTGGCGCCAAGAACCAGAGTCTCGGGTTCCTGCCAGTGGCTGACGAGGCCAAGGTAAAACGCGTCGGCGTCACCGGCCAGGATTCCGGCCAGCTTGTGCAGCTTGTCGCCGGGTTGGGGCGGGAGCCACCTTGCTGGCGCCAGCCCAAACACCCGGTTCCAGTGCTGCGGCGACAGACGGTGGATGAGGCCCGCGAACGCGCGTCGCGCGAGCGGCGGCAATAATCCCAGGCGGCGCCACATCCCGGCGGCGAACAAGTACCGATTGTAGCCGGCAAACAGTTCGTCGCCGCCGTCTCCCGACAGCGCTACGGTGACGTGGGCACGGGTCATCTCGGAGACAAGGAAGGTCGGGACTTGCGATGAATCGGCGAACGGCTCGTCGAACATGGTGGGCAGGCGCGGGATGACCTCCAGTGCGTGGGATGGCTCGACATAAAGCTCGGTGTGATCGGTGCCCAGATGGGCGGCTACGGCCTTGGCGTGCTGGGCTTCATTGTAGCCTTGCTCGCGAAAACCGATGGAAAAGGTGCGGATGGGACGGGGACTCTGCGCCTGCATCAGCGCTACCACGGTCGAGGAGTCAATCCCGCCCGACAAGAGCGCGCCAAGGGGTACGTCGGCAATCATGCGTCGCCCCACCGCATCCATCAGCAGGGATTCCAGCCGATCAATAGCGTCCGCATCCGACAGGTCGAGACGCTCCGCCTGGCCGGAGCGCGCAACTTCTTCCATGGACCAGAAGGCCGTGATTACCGGCTCGCTTCCCGGAGACACGATCAGGATGTGGCCCGGTTCCAGCTTGCGCACGCCACGATAGATGCTGTGGGGAGCAGGGATATAATTGTGGCGCAGGAAGGCGGTAATGGCATTGCGGTCAATCTCCGGCCGCCAGCCCGGATGGCACCGTAGCGCCTTGAGTTCCGAGCCGAACACGAACAGATCGCCGAACTGGCCCCAGTAGAGCGGCTTGATTCCCAATCGGTCCCGCACCAGCGCCATGTGGCGCTCTTTGCGGTCCCACAGAGCGAATGCGAACATGCCGATCAGGCGCTTCGTTGCGGCCTCAACGCCCCAATGGGCACATGCTTCAAGAATTATTTCGGTATCAGAATGACCGCGCCAGGATGGCCGCTGTCCAGCGGTTTCCAGTTCGGTACGGACCTCGGCCGCGTTGTAGATCTCGCCATTATAGACGATGACGAACCGCCCACAGGCCGAAGTCATGGGCTGGTGCCCAGCCGGAGACAGATCAACCACCGAAAGGCGCCGATGTCCCAGAGCAACGCCAGTCGCCTCGTCATTCCACGAGCCGCCGTCGTCCGGTCCCCGGTGACGGAGGGAATCGGCCATGGCCAGCACCACGCGCCGCGCTGCTGCATCCGACGATGCGCCAGCTCGTTCAATAAAACCAACTATGCCGCACATTTAGACTGTCATGCTCTAAACTCATGCGCGCCGGTATGACGGGCAGATGGAAACTGGGGGTACTTTAAGGCCTCCAAATTGCAAAACTGAGGAAGAAGTCCGGGGGCCTTTGGAAACCCCGTTAATTTTTACAAAAATTGGGGTCTGGGGCATCATTCCGGAGGCGAGCCTTGGCACGAGACAGGGGGGCAGCGGCAGTCCCGCGATAGGGCATGGCACTCGCGCCCGCCTGGAACCTCCAGGCGGGGTTGAGTTTCGATTACTTCCCAGAAGCTTCTTTCTCCTCCTGGGCCTGTTTGATGGCGGCACCGAGAATCTCGCCCAGGGACGAGCCTGAGTCGCTGGAACCGAATTCGGCCATCGCCTTCTTCTCTTCCTCGAATTCACGCGCCTTGATCGACAAGGCGATACGCCGGGTCGCGCGATCAATGGAAGTGATTTTGGCATCAACCTTGTCGCCGATGGCAAAGCGCTCGGGCCGCTGATCGCTGCGCTCGCGCGACAATTCCACCTTGCGGATGAAGCCCTGGACGGTGCCGTTAATCATCACCTCAATGCCGTTTTCCTGAACCGCCGAAACGATGCAGGCGGCGACTTCCCCCTTCTTCAGGCCCTTGATGGCGTCGGAGAACGGATCTTCGGTGAGTTGCTTGATACCCAGCGAGATGCGTTCCTTCTCCACGTCCACATCGAGCACCTTGGCGCGGACGATATCGCCCTTCTTGAAGTCCTGCACCGCTTCTTCGCCGGGCCGGCGCCAGTCGAGGTCGGACAGATGAACCATGCCGTCGATTTCGCCGGTCAGGCCAACGAACAGACCGAACTCGGTGATGTTCTTGATTTCGCCCTCGATCTCGCCGCCGACGGGGAACCGGTCAAGGAAGGTTTCCCACGGATTGCCCATGGTCTGCTTGAGGCCAAGGGAGATGCGGCGCTTCTGCGGGTCCACGTCCAGGACCATGACTTCCACTTCCTGGCTGGTCGCAACGATCTTGCCCGGATGGACGTTTTTCTTGGTCCAGCTCATTTCCGAAACGTGGACTAGGCCTTCGACACCCGGTTCCAGTTCGACGAAGGCGCCGTAGTCGGTGATATTGGTGACGCGCCCGGTGAACTTCGATCCGACCGGATATTTCTTGTCGACGCCGTCCCACGGATCGGTTTCAAGCTGCTTCATGCCCAGGCTGATACGCTGGGTTTCGGAGTTGAAGCGGATGACCTGCACCTTCAGCGTTTGTCCGATGTGCAAAGCTTCGCTTGGGTGGTTGATACGCTTCCACGAAATGTCGGTAACGTGCAGAAGACCATCGACGCCGCCCAGATCGACGAAGGCGCCGTAATCGGTGATGTTCTTGACGACGCCTTCCAGCACCTGGCCTTCCTTCAGGTTCAGGATAAGGTCGCTGCGCTGTTCGGCGCGCGTCTCTTCCAGAACGGCCCGGCGCGATACCACGATGTTGCCACGGGCGCGGTCCATTTTCAGGATCTGGAACGGCTGCGGGGTTCCCAGCAGCGGCCCGACATCGCGAACCGGCCGGATATCCACCTGGCTGCCAGGCAGGAACGCCACGGCGCCGTTGAGGTCCACCGTGAACCCGCCCTTGACGCGACCAAAGATGATGCCGGTGACCCGCTGGTTCTCGTTGGCGGCCTTCTCCAGCTCGTTCCAGGCTTCTTCGCGGCGTGCCTTGTCGCGGGCCAGAACGATCATGCCGTCGCGGTCTTCATAGCGTTCGAC